>JAGNLV010000001.1:32500-358007 GCA_017999435.1 Candidatus Zixiibacteriota bacterium | reverse complement strand
GTGACACCGGGGAAATTTCCTTCCGAAATGTACTTAAGCGGCGGTTCCTGTCAAGTCCCAGCTACCAACAAGCAGGATAGCATCGAGATAGAATGTACTTAAGCGGCGGTTCCTGTCAAGTCCCAGCTGCCGAGGATGAGGGGATGTTCGACACGCCAATGTACTTAAGCGGCGGTTCCTGTCAAGTCCCAGCGCGGTCCTCGGCGGCCACCAGGATCGCCCGAATGTACTTAAGCGGCGGTTCCTGTCAAGTCCCAGCCTTGTCACCTCCCTGCGTACCACGGCGGGAATGTACTTAAGCGGCGGTTTCTGTCAAGTCCCAGCTGCGGCGGCGTCTTGACAATCAGGGCGCCGAATGTACTTAAGCGGCGGCTCCTGTCAAGTCCCAGCCATCGAGAAGATGGCCCGGCAGTAGAATACAATGTACTTAAGCGGCGGTTCCTGTCAAGTCCCAGCGCAAATACGCAAGCGGCTTGTCGGTGCTGAAATGTACTCAAGCGGCGGTTCCTGTCAAGTCCCAGCAGCCAACGAAGACTTGACAGGAGCCGCGTGCGGGGGGCGGGGCGAGGCCGGACTAGATCCACTTCCGGCGGCGGAAGAAGAGAACGAAAGCGGCCACGACGAGCAGGACGAGAACCCAGAAGACGATGTAGCCGTAGGGGAAGCCCAGCTCGGGCATGTTCAGGCGGCCGGCCGTGCGGTCGAAATTCATCCCGTACACGCCGGCCAAAAAACCGAGCGGCAGGAAGACTGTCCCGATAATGGTCAGAACCTTCATCACCTCGTTCATGCGGTTGCTCACGCTCGACAGGTAAATCTCCAGCAGCGACGCGGCCATGTCGCGCATGGTCTCGATGGTGTCGAGGGCCTGGACAGTGTGCTCGTAGAGGTCGCGGATGTACGGGCGGGTGTCGTCGTGGATGAGCCGGTTCTCCGACCGGGCCAGGGCCGCGATCACCTCGCGGAGCGGCCAGAGGGCTTTGCGGAACAGGAGCAGTTCGCGGCGGAGCGCGAAAATCGTCTCGAGGTGGTCGGGGGTGGGACGGCGGACGAGCTCATCCTGCGCGGCATCGAGCTGCTCGCCGAGACGGTCCATGGTAACGAAATAGTCATCGATGAGGGCGTCGGCGAGCGAGTAGGCGAGATAGTCGGTTTCGAGAAAGCGGGTGCGGGGAACGGTGCTCCTGAGGCGGTCGCGGACCGCGTCGAAAGGGCCGCTGTCGCGCTCCTGAAACGAGATCACCAGGTGGCGGGAGAAAATGACCGCCGCCTGCTCGGGGTGCAGGAGGCCGCCCCCGTCGAGAGAGAGGCGCTTGAGGATGATCGAGACGAGAGCGGGGGATTCCTCGAGGACGGGCCGAACCGCGGTGTTGGCGATGTCTTCCTGAGTCAGGGGGTGGATGTTGAAGTGGGCGCCGATCTGCTCGATGAGGCGGGGGTCGTGGATGCCGTTGATGCGGAGCCAGGTGACGGCGGGGGCGGGTTTGAGGGGGAGGCACTCGGGGAGGGAGTGGACGCGGCGCTCGGCGATGTGGTGGGCGTCGTATTCGATGACGTCGATGGCAACGCTGTGTTCGCGTTTGCGGCCGACGTACGCGACCGTGCCGGGGCGGGTGCCGGCTTTCTTCGAGTGTTTGGGGACAAAGCGCGTCATCGGGCGTCTCCTCCAAAGCAGAATGGGGTGGAACGGGAGGCGGGGGCAAGGTTTAACATGGGGCCGGGCGGACCGGCGCGGGGGGACGGGAACAGACGAGGGCAGGTTCGGCGGGGGCGAAGTGCGATGCGGCCGAGCGGATCGCGGCCACACAAAAAAAGCGGCCCCCGTGCGGGGACCGCTCCAATCGGGTCTCGCAAGCTCCAGTGCGGTCAGGCGCCGACCGGCTGGCGCGGCGAGGGAGTCCGCGGAGGCGTGAAGCGGGTCGGGGCCGGCGAGAAGGCGAGAACGCCCACGGCCACGAGGTTGATGAATGGGACCAGGGTCAGGACGCCCCAGACCGGGCTCTTGTCCACCGCCTTGGCGACGTCGATCCAGAGGACGACGAACGCGATGATGTTGACGATGGGCACCAGCAGGAACAGGAACCAGTACCATTCGCGGCCGGCGCACTTGAGCAGCAGGAAGATGTTGAGGATCGGAATAAACCCCCACCAGGCCTCGCTGTCGTGACCGCACTTCTTGGCGATGCGGTACTGCGCATACGCGAAGAAGAGATAGAACGCGGCGACGAAGAGCCACAAAAAGGCGCCGAACGCCATGCCGCCATCGGTGTAACCGGATTGGTACATTCTTCTTTCCTCCTCAGGAGATTAGGGATAAAGCGCTATTCGGGTTCGCGGTGATTCGAAGCCGCCGCCGGGGTTTGCTCCTGTTCTCGTTATTTGTCGGTCTTGTCCGTCAAGCGCCCTACGCAGCGGCCGACCTCCCGTCCTTCTCATGCGGCCGGTGGCGCCGCAGGTATCGGGTCTCACCTGTAAGATCGACAGATTTTGTCGAATCTTGATTGCCGGGTGGACGGGAGTGCGCAGAAATTGAACAGGGGACGCCGGTCATGGCCGAAGCGGCGGGGATTTATCGGCTTGTGCGGGGGCGGGAGAGCGGTTAGTTTAGCAGGATGGATACGCTGGTCAAGGCCAAAGCCGCCCAGGCAACGGCGCTTTTGGGGGAGCTGGGGATCGATCTCTGGCTCATTTTTGTGCGGGAGACCAAGATGATGGCCGACCCGGCGCTGGCGCTGGTGGTCGGGGAGGAGGCGACCTGGCAGTCGTGTTTCGCGTTCTCCCGGAACGGCGAGGCGGTGGCGCTGGTGGGAAACCTGGATGCGGCGAATTTCGAGCGGGCCGGGCAGTTCAGCGAGGTGCGTACTTACACCCACGGGGTGGGGGAAGATCTGGCGGGGCTGGTGCGCCGGTTCGACCCGGCGCAGATCGCGGTCAACTACAGCGCCAACGATCCCGCGGCGGACGGCATGACGCACGGGATGTACCTGCTGCTGAAGGAGCATTTGCGCGGGACGCCCTACGGGGAGCGGCTGGTCTCGGCGGAACGGCTGATGAGCAAGCTGCGGAGCCGGAAGCTGCCGGAGGAGGTGGCGCGGATCGCCACGGCCGCCCAATTGACGGCGGCGGTGTGGGAGTCGGAGGCGCCGCACGTGCGGGCGGGGATGACGGAGGCGGAGGTGGCGGGGCTGATCGACCGCGGGATCGCCGGGGCCGGGGGAGAACCTTCGTTTGCCACGATTGTTAATGCGGGGGACAAGAGCGCGCCCGGCCACGGGCTCCCTTCGGGGGCCAAACTCGCGGGCGGAGACTTGCTCCATGTCGATTTCGGCATTCGCCGCGAAGGGTACTGCGCGGACCTCCAGCGGCTGCTCTACTTTCGGCGGCCCGGGGAAAAGCGCCCGCCGGCGGAGCTGCGGGAAGCATTTGCGATGGTGAGGGACATTATTACGGAGACGGCGAAAGCGGCGCGGCCGGGCGCGACCGGGTGCGCGGTGGATGCGCTCGCGCGCGAGATGCTCCGCGACCACGGCTACCCGGAGTACCAGCACGCGCTCGGCCACCAGCTCGGCCGGGATGTCCACGACGGCGGCGGGATCCTTGGACCGGAGTGGGAACGGTACGGGGTGACGCCGCGGATGGAGCTCGAGGCCGGGAATGTGTTCACGCTGGAACTGGAAATCCTGCTGCCGGGAATCGGCTGCGTCGGACTGGAGGAGGATGCGGTGATCCGGGAGGACGGGGCGGAGTTCCTGTGCCCGCGACAGATGGAGTTGGCGGTGCGATGAAGCTGCGGGCGGCGGCAATGATCGCAGCGGCGGCGCTGGCCGCCGGCTGCGGCGGGCCGCAGGCGCCTCCGCCCCCGGAGGCCGCCGCGACCCCCGACCGGACTTCCGTCTGCGCTCCGGCGGAGGTGCGCGCCGAGGCGAGCGCCGGGACGGCCGAGATCAGTTTCCGGGCATCCTGCCCGACCGCCATCTCCGGGTACAACATCTACATCAGCACGGTCCCTCTGGGCGAGGCCTATCCGGGGACAGCGCTGCCGGGATCGGTCGAGGCCTGGAACCATCCCGTGTTCCCCGGCGACACGACGCCGGAGGACGGCGTGGAGGTGTACCGGGCTGAAGGGCTGACGGACGGGGTCCGATACTACGTACATGTGCGGACCGTCTTTCCCGACCAGTCGCTCTCGCGGCCCTCGGAGGAGATTGCGATCGTCACCGGCCCGCGCGGGACAATTGAACTGGCGGCCCGCTTCGCCTCGGAACAGGACGGCTTTTCGTTCGCGGCCGGGGCATATGTCCGGGCGGACGACCTGGCGAACGACCTGTACTTTTATCCGGCGGAAGGACGGGACTTTCTCGCCTCGCCGGACCGGCTGGGGTTGCTCCGGGCCACCCGCCTGCGGGTGCTGCCGTTCCGGGGGGAGCTGAGCGAGGCGGCGGCCGGCGCGGCGACAATGTCATCGCTGCCCACCGAGCCCCGGGTGGCGGTCGAGGAAGGGGATTGGGTGCAGGTCATGACGGCGGACAAGACGTTCGCGCTGGTGAAAGTGCTGGGACTGGAGGGGCAAGGAGAGGGGCGAAAGATGCGGTTGTTCTATGTCTGGTCGCCGGCGGTGGGGGCGCCGGTGTTCTGAGACCGGGGCCGGAGGCCGGGCTCGCGCGAGGACCGAGCAGAAAGATGGGGAGTCCGGCGGGCGGGCAAAGAGCGGGCTGCGGCGAGCGGAAAAGCCGGAACGGAAAATTGGAGATGCGATAGACGAGGGTTTTGCCTTGGAATTTCACAAAGACAGTCTGAAGATTGATGCTGCGCGAGTGGCGGAGTCGCTGCGGCGGGTGATCGCCGAGCAGATCGGGGTGCAGATGAAGAAGCGCGGGGCGGTGGTGGGTATCTCCGGCGGAATCGATTCCTCGGTCGTGGCGGCGCTGTGCGCGACAGCGCTCGGGCCGCAGCGGGTGGTCGGGGTGATGATGCCGGAGAAGGACTCCTCCCCCGAGAGCCGCCGGCTGGCGCAGCTCCTGGCGGAGCGGTTCGGATTCGAGACGATCCTCGAGACGCTCACCGGAGGCCTGGAGGGCATGGGCTGCTACCGGCGCCGGGATGAGGCGATCCGGCAGGTGTTCCCGGATTACGGACCGGGGTACAAGTGCAAGATCGGGATTCCGAGCACGGTGATCGAGCAGGCGGCGTTCAACTATTTTACGCTGACGGTGGAGGACCCGCAGGGGAGAATCGAGACGCGGCGGATGCCCATGGGCGTGTACCTGCAGGTGGTGGCGGCCTCCAATCTGAAACAGCGGCTTCGCATGACGACGCTGTACTACCACGCGGAGAAGCGCAACTGGGCGGTGGTCGGGACGGGGAACAAGGACGAGCACGAGCAGGGCTTTTTCGTGAAGTGGGGGGATGGCGGGGCGGACCTCAAGCCGATCGCCCACCTGTTCAAGACGCAGGTGTTCCAACTGGCCCGCCACCTCGGCGTACCGGACGAGATTGTCAGCCGGACGCCGACGACCGACACCTACAGCGCGGAGCAGACGCAGGAGGAGTTTTTCTTCGGGCTCGATTTCTACACCATGGACATGCTCTGGTACGCGATGGAACACCGGGTGCCGGCGGCGGAGGCGGCCAGAGTGCTCAACCTGACGCCGGAGGAGGTGGAGCGGGGATACCGGGCAATTCAGCGGAAGATCGACGCGACCGCGTATCTTCGGATGAATCCGCTAGAGGCGCCGCCCGAGGCGCGGTAGGGCGTCGGCCCGCGAGGAAAGGCAACTGCGGTGAAGCTTCACCATCTGCTGGCGAGGACGGCGGCGGTCCACGGGGCGCGCCCGGCGGTGATCCACGGCGAGCGGCGGATCAGCTACGGGCGGTTGAAGGAGCACGCGGACCGGCTGGCCGCGCGGCTGGCGGCCCTCGGGTATGCGCCGGGGGAGCGGGCGGCTCTGCTTGCGGAGAACTCGATCGAGTACGTGATCGCCTATTTCGCGGCGGCGCAGGCGGGGCTGGCGGTGGTGCCGCTGGACACCTCGCTCCGTCCCGCGCAGGTGCGCGAGCTGATCGGCGACTCGGGGTCGCGGGTGCTGCTCACGCAGACGCGGTTCGCGCGGTTTCTCGCGGAGATCAGCCGGGCGCCGTCGCCGCTGGAACTGATCATCGCCGAACGCGCCCTGCGGCTCGATCTCGCCGCACCGGTGGAGTCGCTCCACGACCTCCTCGGGCCGATCGACGACCAGCCGCCGGATCCCGCGGACGAAGCCGGCGGCGGAGGTCCGGATGAGGACCGACTGAGAGAATTATGGAGCGGGGCGGCGGCGGCGCCGAAAGATGAACTGGCCGCGCTTTTCTACACCTCGGGGAGCACCGGGACGCCCAAGGGGGTGATGCTGTCGCATCGGAACCTCTCGGCGAACACGGCCGGGACGGTGGAGTATCTTCGGCTCAGCTGCCGCGACCGGGTGCAGGTGATCCTCCCGTTCTACTACATCTACGGCAATTCGCTCCTGCTCACGCACGCGGCGGTGGGGGGCTGCCTGGTCATCGACAACCGGTTCACGTACCCGGAGACGGTGCTGGACACGATGGAGCGGGAGCGGGTGACGGGGTTCTCGGGAGTGCCCTCGAATTTCATGATTCTCCTGGGGAACACGACCTTCGCCAAGCGGGCGTTCCCCGACCTTCGGTATTTCACGCAGGCGGGCGGGGCCATGGCGCCGGAAGTGATCCGGCGGCTGCGCGAGGCGTTTCCGACCAAAGAGATTTTCATTATGTACGGGCAGACGGAGGCCTCCCCGCGGGTGTCGTGGCTGCCGCCGGAGCGGCTGGGGGAGAAGCTGGGATCGGTCGGCATACCGGTGCCGGGAGTGCAGGTGAGGCTAGTGGACGCCGCGGGGAACGACGTCGCCGCGGGCGAGGAAGGGGAGATCATTGTCGGAGGGGACTCGGTGATGATGGGTTACTGGAAGCAGCCGGCCGAGCAGGCAGAGGTGCTGCGCGAGGGGTGGCTGTACACGGGGGATCTTGCGCGGCGGGATGACGAGGGATACCTGTACATCGTGGGGCGGCGCAAGGAGATCATCAAGAGCGGCGGGAACCGGGTGAGCGCCAAAGAAGTCGAGGAGACGATTCTGGAACTGACCGGGATCGCCGAGGCCGCCGTGTACGGGGTGCCGGACGCCGTGCTGGGCGAGGCGGTGGCGGCCGCGGTGGTGCCGGGGACCGGCGCCGGCGTGAGCGCCAACGACGTGATCGTGCACTGCAAGGCGCGGCTGGCCGGCCACAAGGTGCCGAAACACGTGCAGTTTCTCGCCGCCCTGCCGAAGTATCAGTCGGGGAAGGTCAACAAGCAGGCCCTCAAGAAAACGGCCCCGGCGTAGCGGGGCCGTTTCTCTTCCACACAAAAGGAGGCTGTCGGCCGCGGGCCGGCAGGTTTCACACGCATCAACTGGCGTCCAAGTCGGTGATGGCCGCGGGGGCGGTCTGATCCCCGGTCGGCGTCCCGGAGACGACGTTGGACAGACCGGATGTGTTGGGGACTTCGTCCGACGTCTTGATCGCGAAATAGTAGGTCACGCCCGGGGTCAGGCCGGTGACCGTGAGGCTCTCGGCGGTACCGGCGGCGTGGGGGGCGGGGACGCCGGGGACGGTGGTCGCCGCCGCCCAGTTGGCGTTGGTGATCGGGGAGGTCGAGAATTTCACGGTGTAGCTCGCGGCGGTGCCGGTTGTCCCGTCATCGCCGGGCGCGGTCCATCCGAGGGTGACGGACGTTTGGCCGACGGCGGCGACGCGCAGGTCGGTGATGACCGCGGGGGGCACGTCCTCAGCCGGGGTCGCATAGGAGACGACGTTGGACAAGGCCGACCAGTTGCCGGCCTCGTCGGCCGCTTTGATGGCGAAGTAGTAAGTGGTCGACGGATCGAGGGAATCGATGGTATACGACTGGACGGTGCCGGCGGCCAGCGGCGCGGGCTCGTTCAGGCAGGCGGTCATGACGCCCCAGTCGTTCCAGTTGGCGGCGGTGATGGGGACGCGGGCGTAGCGCAGGTCGTACGAGGCGGCTGTCCCCGTGTTGCCATCGTCGCCCGGTGCTGTCCACGAAAGGACGACGCCGGCGGCCGCCGGCGCGGCTTTGAGCTGGGCACGGACCTCGGCGGTCAGGCCGCCGGTCAACAGAAGACCAAGGACCAGGGTAGGGACAAGGCGCAGGCGGGTAGGGCGGAGACAATCCGGTGTCCCCGGGGCGTAGCGTTGGTACATAACACCTCCGTATTCTGACGTTGGGGAGAGGGGCAAATCGAGTGCCGGCGAGGGGGAGAAATCGGGCGTTAGGGGACAAGCAGTTAGGCGGCCGCAGCGGCCGAGTCGGGGTCTCCGGGCGGCGGCGGCTGGTGAAAATAAGCACAAGGGGTCAGATCGCGTACAGACTCCTCCGGGGGCGCCGGCGGAAGAAAGGCCGGCGCCGCGAGGGAGCGCCCGTCACTGGCACGGCGCCGGCAGGAACACCTGGTCCTCGCGGTAGAGGTGCGCGATCAGCAGATTGACATCGGCCACGTCGATGATGCCGTCGGGGCTGCCGTTGATGTTAGCCTCCTCGAGGCAAGGGAGGCCGGCCTGGCCGCGAAAGACGTAGTGGATGAGGTGGAGCAGGTCGCTGACGGTGACGCGGTCCTCCGGGTCGCCGTCGGCATTGCCGCGCCGGTTGCGGCAGTCGCAGAGGGCCCAGACGGCGTTGTTGGAGACAGGCGACCAATTGCCGGCCTCGTCGCGGGCGCGCATGGCGAAGTAGTAGGTCTGCGCGGGGTCGAGGTTGGCGAGGGTGAAGGACTGCACCGTGCCGGCGGACCGGGGGATGGGCAGGCCAATGACGGGCATGGCCTGAAACCAGTTCAGGGCCGTGATGCCGTGGGTCGAATAACGCAGTTCGTAAGCCGCGGCGGTTCCGACGGTGCCGTCATCGCCGGGCGCGGTCCAGGTGAGCGTGATGTTCTCGCCGAAAGAGCTCGGGGCGAGCGACGCTCCGAGGATCGTCACAGCGACGATCCGGCAGATCTTCCTGATCATGAAGCGAACCTCCGTAACAGAACGGTTGGAACATGGGGGGCAGGTAATGAGAGCGGTTAGCACCGCTGAGTACGGAATGAAATACGCCAGGTCCGCTTGCAAAGGTAGGACTTACCGGGCAGTACTGTGGACAGTGCGGCCGCGACGGTTCCGGGCGGAACCCGGCCGCGATTAACTTCCCATTCACGCTTTTTATCCCCCTGCCGAAGCAGGCGACTAATCAGTTTACCCCTCTGATCGGTCGCACAGATAATAGCGATGCGGCGGAATTGAACCAAATATTTTCTGCAGGCGAAGCAAGATCTGCGCGGCGCATTTCTCTGCAGCGTGTGCAGCGGCGTGCGCCGCCGGGCGAGGCGGGCCATGGGAAGAGGCGGGAGATGTTTTTCACTCGACTTGCGCCGCATTTGCCCGTATCGTTCACCGGTTTCGCGGACCCCCCGCGGGGCGCGGGCGGGGCGGGGAGGAGGAGTTCCCGATGACGGTGAGGCGGCGATGAGTCGAGTGTTGAAACTGGTGCTGGCGGCGTCGCTGGTGGGAAATCTGGCGATCGTATGGGTTGGGTACAAGGCGTACCAGTACCGCACCCACATCAACTACTGGCTGGACAAATACACCGAGGTGGTGGAGGAGTTCTCCGGGCGGAGCCGCTACCGCCAGGACAACGAGCGGCTGCGGTCGGATACCGCGGTCCCCGGGCGGGTGGTGTTTCTGGGGACCCAGGTGATTTCGCGGTGGGACGTGGGCCGGTCGTTTCCGCGCTGGGAGGCGATCGATCGGGGGGTCGCCGGGCAGCGGCTGGCGGGCATGCTCCTGCGCTTTCAGCCGGATGTGCTCGACCTGGGGCCGGAGGCGGTGGTGATCGAGATCAGCTCGTACAATTTCCGCCCCGAGTGGCCGGTACGCGAACTCGAGGATTACGCCGAGTCGATGGCCGACCTCGCGCGGGCCCGGGGAGTGGCGCCGATTATCGGCAGCGTGATCCCGCCGTGGGACGCCGATCTCGGTCTGGGCGACTACGCGATCCGGGACAGCATCGCCGCGTTCAACGAGTGGCTACAGCAGGGGATGGCAGAGGGGCGCTGGCAGGTCGCCGATTTTCACGGAGCGCTGGCCGACGGGGAAGGGTATTTGCGCCGGGAACTGGCCGCCGAATCCATTGACCCGAACCGCGCCGGATACGAGCGGATGACAGCGGCGGTGGATTCGGTGCTGGGACGCGCGCTGGGCCGATAGAGAAACGTACCGGAGAGGCCGGGATGGCGGAGATGACACCACAAGCGTCGAAGGAGCGGGGCAAGAGTGCGCCGGAAGCGGTCCGGGTGCTGATTGTGTGCATGTGGCCGCTCGGCGGGATCCGGACGTACTTAAAGTATAACTATAAGTATTTTCCGCAAGATCTTTTCAGTATAACGCTTTTGGCGAATCCGGCGATTGAGCGAGAGGCGATCGCCGCCGATATGGCGGCGCTTGGGATTCGAGTGGAGTGGGCGCCGCCGCTCTGGGGGAAGAACCTTCTGTGCCGCCATGTGTATCTCCTGAAGCGGCGCGAACGGTTCGACGTGATCCACAGCCAGGGGTTCATCTCGGCGTTCCACACCGCGCTGGTGAACTGGTGGGGGCACGTACCGCACGTGATGACGACGCACGGCGTGCTCGAAGAGAAACGGTTCGCGGGGCGGTTCGGGCGGTGGAAGCGGGCGGTGTTCCAGCGGGCGCTGCGGGATGTCGACGTGTTCGTGGGAGTGGGACGGGACATTCTGGCGCATGTGCGAGAGGGGTTGCCGGCGCTGCGGGAGCGGGCGCGCTGGGAAGTGATCCGCAACGGGATCGACCCGGAGCCCTTTGTGCGCGACTATCCGGGGGCGGCCGAGCGGCTGCGCGAGCGGCTGGGAATCGACGGGGAGACGTTCCTGTTCGGGTACTTCGGGCGATTCATGCCGGAGAAAGGGTTCGTACACCTGATCGAAGCGGCAGAGCGGCTGGCCGGGGCGGGCGCGGCCAGGAGGTTCGCGGTGCTGGCGGTGGGCAGCGGCGACTACGAGCGCGAGTACCGGGCCATGACGGTCCAATTGGGCGTGCACGAGCTCTTCCGCTTCCAGCCCTTCCAGGCGAACGTGGCGGAACTGCTGCAGGGGTGCGATGCGGTGGTGATGCCGTCGGTATGGGAAGCATACCCGCTGCTCACCTCGGAAGTGCTGTGCAGCGGGACGCCGCTGGTGGCGACGACCTGCCCGGGTCTGCGCGAGGCGGTGGAGGGGACGCCGGCGGTGACGGTGGCGCCGGGAGATCCCGCGGCGCTGGCCGAGGCAATGCGGGCGGTGATGGAGGATCCGGGGATGCGGGAGCGGTTTCGGGCGTCTCGGGCGGAGGCGGCGAGGCGGTTTGACGTGCGGGAGTCGGCCGAGCGGCTGGCGGCTCTGCTCACCGAGGCAGGGCGGTCGGCGACGACGGACGGGCCGAGAGGGCGGACGTAAGCGGAGAACCGTCGGTGGCGCGCAGCAGCAGGGAGCAACGGTAGTCGCGTTCGAAGCGGGCGTATGCGGAGCGGTGGCGCTCGAGGTCTTCGTCATAGACATAGGTGGGGTTGGGGCGCCAGTGGTGGGGGGCGAGGTCGGTCGTCCACTCTTCGCCCCACTCGAGGACGCGGGCGCGGAGGGCGTCGTTGAGCACGGCGGTGCTGCCGAAACAGGAGATGCCGTTTTCCATGACCCACCGGCGCGGGGAGTAGCGGCCGGAGTCGGCGATGAATTCCTCGAGCTGCCGGCCGAGGCGGCGGCGGCGGAGGCGGCGGCCGGTGTGCTCGTTGACGTAGGCGAGGGAGCCAATCACGGCGTCCTCGAAGACGCCGATGGGAATGTCGGCGAACATCGACTCGACGACCGCGACGCAGGAGCCTTCATTGCCGGAGAGCATCAGGGCGACCCGGGCGGAGCGAAAGGCGCGGATCATCTCCCCGTCGGGCAGCCCCGGTTTGATCGTGATGCGGTCGGCGACGCCGTAGGCGCGGGCCTCGTTCATGATCGTCTCGGGGGTGCGGCCGTCCATGGATTTGCCCAGCAGCAGCACCCGGGTGTCGGGGCGCATGTCGCGGAGCGCGCGGAACAAAAGGAAGTGGCGCTTGTAGGCGGCGAAGTTGGCGAGAATGACGATGTCGTACTCTTTGGCGACCGGCGCGGAGACGTCGAAAATCTGCGGGTGGACCCAACTGGAGCCGAAAAGCGGGACCACCTCGGAATTCGGGGCGATGCGCGCAAAGACGGGGATCTCATTGAGATTGCTGATGAGGGTGAAGAACCGTCCGGGCCACCGGCGGGCGGCGACCGAAAACGCGAGGCTGTGGGGCGGGGACCAAGACGGGGCGATAACGAGGTGGTAGTCGCGGGCGAGGCGGTCGATGTCGGCATGGCGGAAGAGACGGAGCCACTGCCCCTCGAATGAAATGAACAACACGCCCTTCTCGCGCGGGGAGACGGGGTGCTTGAGGATAATTCCCTTGGCCACCTGGTCCGGCCGCGACTCGTGCGAGAGGGCGTCCCAGTCAAAGTTCGTGCGGAGGAGGCGGCCGACGGAGGCATCGAGGCTCCGTTCGAGCCGGCGGAGGAGTCCCGGATGGGGGCAGATGCGGGCGGCGCGAACGTTCAGGCGGGCGGCGCGCAGGAGCGACTCATCGCGGCGCAAGGCCGGGAGCCGAAGGTAGAGCCGGATCGCGGCGCTGGCAGCGAAACGGCAGGCCGGGTGGAAACGCAGGAAGTCCCACAGGGCCAGGCGGAATCTTATGGTCCAATTCACGATCTTGCTCATCTCCTGCTGCGGCGGCTATGCGGGACAGGCCGACGCGCCTGGTCGGGAATCGCAGGGCCAATATATTCGCGCCGCCGGCCGGCGGCAAACTGATTCCCACGGAGCTCGGCCAAATTCCGGCGCCCGGTGTCCTCTCGGCGCCGCCCGCCAAGGAGCCCGTCCGCGCCGATCTCAACCCGCCGGAACGGCGGCGGCGAGAGAGTCCTTCCCGACCGCGGTCTCAGGGTAGAGGTACGGTTTCAGGAGGTAGTCGCGGTAGTCGTGGGGGTTGCCTTCGAGTCCGGCCTCGGCGGCTTTGACGACATTGTAGGCCTCGCGGGCGGTCATGTAGTGGAGGCGGTAGCGGCGGCCGTCGTTGTACCGCTTTTCGATGTCGGTGAGCATGCGGTCGAAATTCTCGCCGAGGATGTTGCTGTCGCCGCCGCGGCGCAGGTCGGCGCCGTGGGTGAAGGGGCGGACAAACACCCAGTTGGGGCGGCCCTTGACATGGACATTAGCTTTCAGCCACACCTCGAAGCGGTGGAGCGAAGACGGGATCTCCCAGTACAGGTTGCCGTCGTCGAAGGTGGGATGGGTCTTGAAGCGCCAATCGGACCAGTCGATCATGTACGGGCCCTCGAAAATCTGAAGCTGGTCGGGGGTGGTGGCGAGGCCGACGGCGCTGCGGACGCCGGTGTCATGAGACTTGGGTTTCGCGGGGTCGTCGACGGCATAGTAGATCTTGTTCACCAGGGAGGGCTGGGCCGTTTGCCCCATGGCGGGGAAGGTGCAGTCGCTGTAGCAGCCGAGGTCGAGGAGGATGGAGATCTCGTCGTTGACGCCGCAGGGCATGCGATCGCCGACCGGCGCCCCGGAGTTGTCCAGCGCCCAGTTGCCGTGGATGAAGGAGAAACGGCTGCGGCCGTCGGGCGTCACCAGCGCGCCGTGGGCGCGGAGGGAATCGAGGCCGGCGGAGAGCTTCTCCCGGAGCGAGGCGGAGGAATCGTCGAAGTGGTGGAGGTGCACCTCGACGTCGCCAAGACCGAGGCGGCAGAGCTTGACGAGACTGTCGACTTCCCATCCGCGGAAGGCCTCGATGGGATAGTACCAGGAGTGCCGGAGCGGGACGCCGTTGGCGTCGCGGTGCTTCTCGGCGACGGCGCGGTAGTCGGTCATCCAGCGGTTGACGATTTCCGGTTTGCCGCCCGGTTCCCAGTGGTCGACGACGACGAAGATGATGTCGGTGAGGTCGGCGGTGGCGGCGAAGCCGGGGCTGTCGGCCAGGTAGTCGGGGAGCCAGATGAAGGCGTGGCCGCGGTAGAGTTTGTAGGTCATGGCGCCGCCGGCGAGGAGCCCGACGATGACGACCGCAATGAGCGCGGTGCGGAAGAGCTTCATTCGCTGTCTATCTCCTTCAGTGAGCGGCCGGGTACATCTGTCCTGTTAAGGCCGAGGGGGACGTCTCTTACACGCAGACCGCCGATGCGTTCCTGCTGTGCAAACCGCGGGCGCGGGGGATAAGTTCCCCGATTCAGGAAGGCCGCCGGCAGACGACTTCGGCGATCATCAAAAAGCCACTTCTCAATATATTGGCGGGGCCATGGAGAGCAAGGCAAATCAACGACTCGGGACGAGGCGCGCAAAAGGGTCGGGGGATCAGGAACGGCGGCGGGGGCGGGCCGCGGCGCGGCAGGTTTCGTAGAGGGTCTCGTGGCGGCCGACGGCCTCGCGGTATTCATAAGTGCAGCGGGCGTAATCGGCGGCAGCGCGGCCGAGGCGGGTCCGGAGGGCGGGGTCGGCGATGAGGCGGTCGAGGCAGGCGACGAAGGCGTCGAGGTCATCGGGTGGAAACACCAGGCCATGTTCGCCGCCGACGGCCTCACGGTTGCCGCCGACGTCGGACACCACCGGGGGGATGCCGGCGGCCATGTACTCGATGATGGCGTTGGAGAGGCTCTCGCCGTGCGAGCAGAGGACGCCGATGTCGAGAGCCGCCAGGACGGGGAGGACGTCGGCGACCTGGCCGGTGAGGATGGCGGTGTCCTGCAGGCCGAGCTCGTGGAGGCGGCACTCGATGGGTTCGCGCTGGTCGCCGTCGCCGGCGATCAGGAACCGCGTGTCGGGGCGGCGGGAGTGGACGCGGGCGGCGGCCTCGACGAAGAGGCGGTGGTTCTTGATGGGGCGGAGGTTGGCGATGATGCCGATGAGGACGTGGCGGTCGGCCACGCCCCAGGCCGACCGCGCGGCGGCGCGCAATTCGGGCGTCAGGTTCGCGAACGGAGCGAAATCAAGACCGTTGTAAATGACGTGCATGCGGTCGGCGGCGATCCGCTCAACTTCGATCGAGTAGTCGGCTGTCAGGCGGGAGTTCGCGATGTAACAGGTGGTCAGGCGGCGAAGCAGGCGGAGGAGGAAAAGCCAGGCCGGGGTGTGCCAGTAGTCCTTGCCGAAATTGCGGCGGCTGGAGATGATGACGGGAACCCCCGAAAGCCAGCCGGAGACGGTGCCGAAGAGGTTGGAATCGATGAAGAAAGTCTGGACGATGTCGATGCGGTGCCGGCGGACATAGCGGCGGAACCGCAGCAGCGCCCCTGTCGTCGCGGGGGAGCGGAGCGAGCGGACGCCGATGATTTCAACCGGGCAGGGCAGCGAGTTTCGCTCCAGCCAGGGGGAGGACTGGAGGCACAGGAGGTGCGGTTCGAAGCGGGAGCGGTCGAGGTGGCGCACGAGGAGCAGAAGCTGCTTCTCGGTGCCGGCGCCGGGGGTGGCGATGGTGTCGATGACGAAGGCGATGCGGATCATACGGTCCTGTCCCTTTGGTTCAGCACGTCGGCATAGAGGGCGAACAGCTCGCGGGCCTGCTTCTCGAAGGAGAACGATTCCCGCACGAGATTGAGCGCGTTGGCGGCGACACGCCGACGGAGGGCGGGGTCGTCCCCCATGCGCACGAGGGCGTCGGCGAGTTGCCGCGGATCGGCCGGGGGGGGCAGCAGGCCGGTGTCGCCATCGCGGATAAGTTCCGGCACGCCGCCGACCGCGGTGGCCACCACGGGAACACCGAGAGCCATGGCCTCGAGCACGACGTTGGGGAGCCCCTCGGAGAGGGAAGGGTTGACGACGAGATCGGCGCCCCGGAGGCAGGCGGCCAGGTCCCGTTCGAAACCCGGGCAGAGAACGCGGTCGTTCAGGCCGCGGGATTCGATCTCGTGGCGGGTGCGCTCGAGGTCGGGGCCATCGCCGAAGAGGACGAAACGGAGGCCGGGGAGGCGAGGGAGGGCGAGTTCGGCGGCGCGGACGAGGTCGAGCTGTCCCTTTTCAGGCGAGAAGCGGCCGGCGGCGACGGCAACGAGAGAGTGCGCAGGGAAGCCGAAGCGGCTTTTCAGGTCGACGGGGGTGACGGCGGCGAAAGCGGCGGTGTCGATGGCGTTGTGGACGACGGCGATGCGGCGGTCGGGCACGAGACGGCGGCGGAGGGAGGCTTTCTCGCCCTCGGAGACGGCGACGACGCGGTCGGCGAACCGCAGGCACAAGCGCTCCAGTTCGTTGTAGAGCCGAATCCTGAGGGTCTCGCGCGTGCGGCCGCGGGAGAAGGCGATCCAGCGGACGGGGGTGAAGCGGACGGCGAGGCAGCCGAGGACGGTTGAGCGGTAGTCGTGGGTGCAGAGGATGGCGATGTCGCGATCGCGCAGGACCCGGCGGATGAGGCCGAGGGCGCGGCGGTCGTAGGCGCCGGCGACGCCGACGAGGTGAGTCGGGAGACGGTCGGCGGCCACCCGGGCCAGCAGGTCGGGGGAGCGACCGGACTCGGCGTAGGAGGCGACGATGACCTCGAAGACGGAGTCGCGGGCGGCCCGGGCGTGGCAATGGAGCTGGCGTTCCGGACCGCCGTAGAAGTTGCTCGCCCGCAGGTGGAGAACGCTCACTTTTGCTGCATCACGCGGCATAAGTACTCGTACATTTTGTGTCCGAGAATATCCCATCGGTACTCCCGTTCGACGAGGCGGCGGCCGTTTTCGCCGAGTCGCCTGCGCAGGTCGGGTTCGCCCAGGCACCGCAGAACGGCCTGCGCGAACGCCGGAGCGTCGTCGGCGATCATGATGTTTTCGTCCGCGGCCACCCGAAGGCCCTCGGCGCCCACGCTGGTGGAGACAACCGCCTTGCGCATGGCCATGGCCTCGAGGATCTTCAGGCGCGAGCCGCCGCCGATGCGCAGGGGGACAATGAAGACGGCGGCCCGGGCGAGGTAGGGACGGACATCGGCGACCGTGCCGGTGACCGTAACGCCCTCGACGCGCCCGAGTTCCCGGATGCGGCGGACAGGATCGCGGCCGACGATGGTGACGGCGAGGTTGGGGCGCGCCCGGCGGAGGAGCGGAAAGATCTCCTGGACAAACCAGAGCGCGGCGTCCTGATTGGGGCGCCAGTCCATAGCGCCGGAGAAGACAATTTGACCGGGGTCGGGGTCGTCGGCCGGGGCGGTGAAATAACCGACATCGACGCCGTTCTCAACCACCGCCGGGGGGTAGGGGACGCCGAGCTCGGCGATCTGGCGGGCTTCGCTCTCGGAGACCGCGATGGCGCCGTCGACCCACCCGAAACAGCGCGCCTCGAACGCTTCCACCTTGGTGCGCTGAAGCCGAATGTACAGCCTTCGGAGCGGCTGGGTTTCCTGCTGTTCGTAGCGGCGCCAGATAGCGGCTTCGATGTTGTGGGCGGTGATCACTTTTCGGACGCCCGGCAGGTCCTTGACAAACCGGGCGTAGGGGGTCCACTCGCACAGGACCAGGTCGAACGAGTGCCGGGCGAGGAGCTGGCGGAGGCGGCGGTGGAAACGGCGGGTGGTGTGGCTGGTGACGATGTACGGATAGGGGGAGAAGAGATTGCCGAAGAGGCGCCAGTAGAAGCGGAGGCCGCTCTGGCGACGGTCCGGGGCCGGGACAGCCACCGGGGTGAGACCGTCGCGTTCGAACCGGCGGAAACCCTCGGAGTCAGGATCGCCGTAGGCGAGCGTCGTGATGTCGCAGCGGCGGGACAGTTCGCGGAGGAGGTTGTAGGTGCGGAGGCGCTTGCCCGAAGTGAGGGGGTAGGGGAATTCCTCGTCAATCAGCAAGAGGCGGAGGCGCGACGTGGTCTCATCCATAGCTACCTTCCGGCGGGCGCCGCGCTCACCGGGGCCCGAGTGCACACCGGGGATCCGGACGGCGCCTGCATGATCGTTTCAACATACTCAAATTCAAACGGAAAGTCCGGTCCAATTTTACGGTTCTTGGCCGCCGGGGAGCGCGCCGGTCGGGGCGGACTCAGCGGCGGCGGGAGGGGGGCGGCACGCGCGAGATAATGTAGCGGTACTTGCCGGAGGGGGCGCGCTCGATATGGTCGACGTATTCGATGGTGTAGGCGATGTCGGGGCTGATCTCACGTCGGCAGACGTCGATGAGTTCGGCGGCCCGCCCGGCGAGTTCCCCGGGCCGGCCGGCGATGCGGATAACGATGCGGTCGAGCGACTCCTGCATGAGCTGCATGGGCACGCCGGGGTTGATCCGGGCGAAGAGGTAGACGACAATGGCGCCGGCGATGCCGTGGCCATCGGGACACCAGATGTTGTCGGTCTCGCGGCCGCGGATGTCAATGAGGCGGGGGGTTGTGCGGCCGCAGGTGCAGGGAGCGTCGTCGAGCCGGGCGAAGTCGCCGGTGTCATAGCGGATAAAGGGCATGCCGCGGTTGACCAGATCGGTGACGACCAGGCTGCGGCCGGGACTGCCGGGTCCGCGATCGATGCTTTCGAAGTACACGCTTTCCATAAAATAGTGGAGGCCGTTGTGGGCGGGGCACTCGAGGGCGGCCAGACCCATCTCGCGCGATCCGTAGCGCTCGCAGACCTCCTCGCCAAAGGTCGCCCGAATGAGTTGTTTCTGGAAGTCGTAGACCGGTTCGGCCGTGAGGTTGACCATCGGCACGCGGAACGGCTCGATGTCTCCGGCCTCGATGGCGGCGGCGAGGTCGTAGGCGAGCGACGGGTAGGCGGAAAGCCAGGTCGGGCGGTACCGGCGGGCGAGGGCGGCGAAGCTGCGGTAGCTCTCGGTCCCGAGGCGGGTGACGTCGGCGAAAAACGTGCGCACGGCCCAGCGCTGGAGGAGTCTTCCCCGCGCGGTCGCCGGTGCCACGAGGTCGCGAGGGGCGCCCCAGAGCCATCCCTGCCACTGCCCCGCGCGCCAGCCGTAGTAGCGGAAGGTGGTGTAATCGACGGCGCGGCGGAAGAGGAGACAGCGCGGGTCGCGGTAGAAGGTGAAGGGGATGCCGGAGGTCCCGCCGGTGCCAGCGGCGCGGAGGCGGTCTTTCGGCAAACAGAGGACCTCGTCTGCGGCGCGGACGAGCTCGATCTTGTTGGTCTCGGGGAGCAGGGCGAGGTCGGCCCGGCCCTTGACGTCGCCCGGTTTGAACCCGACGGCCGCGAATTTGCGCCGGTAGAACGGGCTGTGGGCGAAGGCGTGGTCGACGATCGCGGCGAGCGCCTTGTCCTGGGCGGCCTCGAGCTCATCGCGGGAGAGGGAGAAGTTGCGCTCGAGCTCGCGGACAAGGGGGTAGATGGCGCGCTCGCCCCGATAGGCGGCGAGGGCGTAGCGGTTGAGGGCGGCGAACAGTTCAAGGGGGCCGCGCGGGCGGGCGGGAAAGCGCGTAAGTCTCATCCGGGCAGGAGTCCTTTCTCCGCACCGGGGAGGGGTTCGGGGGAGCCGGGGGTGGCGCCTGACGGGCGCTGGGCGGCGAGGTGGCGGTCCCAGACGATTTTGCTGACGATGACGATGAAGCCGGCCGTGAAGTACCAGTTGTCGCGGAAAAGATTGTGGCCAAACAGGCCCTGCACGAAGAGCATAATGAGGCCGATCTTGATGGCCTGGCGCATCTGGAAAAGGAAGTCGGGCGGCCAGCCGTGTTCGTCGTACAGGCGTTTGATGAGTTTGAGCGTGCCGGCGAAGCGGGCGATGAAGAAGCTGAAGGCGGCGACGCCGATGAGGCCGAGTTCGCCGACGAGTTTGCCGACCAGGTTGTGGGCGTCGGTCCAGTCGCCGTTCGGCTCGAGGTGGTGATGCCAGCCGAAATTGGAGATGCCGACGCCGGTCAGGGGATTCTTCAGGAGGAATTTGAAGCCGAGTTTGAAGCCGTTGATGCGCCCGCGGGCCGAATCGGAAGCGCCGAATTCATCCTGCTCGTTGATGCGGAAAATGGACATGAAGCGGTTCTGATACTGATCGGGCATGACGGCGGCGATGCAGACCAGAACGGCGAAGGCGACGACGAAGCCGAGCGTTTTGTGGCGCGAGTGCCAGACGAGGAGGAGCATCAGGGCGATGCCACCGACCATGCCGCCGCGCGATCCGGTGAGCATGATGGCCCAGAAACAGGAGCCGATGAGGGCGAACATGAACAGCTTCAACAGCGCGCTGCGGTGGGCCTTGGCCATGTAGAACATGAAGGGAACGCCGAGGACGAGGCTCGAGGCCATGGTGTTGGGGTCGATGAGCCCGCCGCCGAAAGAGTGGAGACGCTGGATACCCTGGCGCACCTCAAACTCGCCGCGGTAGTACTGGATGGTGGACGAGATGGCCAAAAACCCGATGGAGATGATGAAGAGCATGATGATGGCTTTGAGCTGCCCCTCCGTCTTGACTATCCTGACCATGACCAGGTAGACCAGAAACAGGCGGAGGAAGCGCTGCCAGTCCTCCCAGGCGGCGGCGAGATCGACGGCGCCGAGGATGGAGAGGTAGGTGGCGAGGATCATCGCCGCAAAACCGACGTCGAGCCGGTACAGGTCGAATTCCTTCTTCAGAATAGCGATGTGGATGAGGAGGATGCCGATGACGGCGAAGGCGAGAACTTTCTCGTAAGGAAACGCGACCGTCTGCATGAAGGGGAAGATCTGGTTGGGGTCCATGAAGAAAATGATGAGGTAGAGGTAGAGGCCGAAGTAGGGGTAGCGCAGGGTGCCGATGACGAACACGACGACGCCGAGGAGCGCAAACGGGAGGATGTGGTAGGGGAAGGGGAGGGCGACCAGCAGGCCCGAGAGGATCATGGCGGCGGCGAAAGCGGCGTAGGCGAGATGCTCGGGCCGCAGGTACGCCCGCGATCCGCCGGGGAGATGATGCGTTGTGGTTGCCATAGTCGCTTATACCGTCTGTTCGGACGTTTTCGTTCCGACCTTCAATATAGGCCGTTCTAATGCAGTTTCAAAGACCGTCCTTGCGGGGCGGGACTTTGGAGACGGTGAAGCGGTGCTTGCCGCCCGCGGTCGGGGGGATATCGTCGACGAGAGCGATTTCAAGCCGGACGCGGGGACCGAGCTTGTCGCGGATGCGGTCGCGGAAGAAGGCGGTGTCGAGGTCCCGAGTGCGCGGGACCAGGAGGAGTCGAAAGTCGTATTCCGTTTCCTGAATCAATTGAAAGGCTTTGACTTCAGGGCGGCCATAAAAGAGATGGGTGAAGTACTCGCCATGGATATGGCGGCCCTCAACTGTAATGATGTCGGAGCTTCGGCCGGCGATCTTCTCCAACCGGGGGTAGGTGCGCCCGCAGGGGCAGAGGCCTGATTTCAGGGCCGCCAGATCGCCGTTGAGGTAGCGGATGAAGGGGAACGCGCGGTTGGTCAGATCGGTGACCGCGATGTGGCCGACCTCGCCGGGGGGCAGGAGGCGACCGCGGTCGTCGACAATCTCGACCATGCGGGCCGAGGCGAAGATGTGCAGACCGTCGTGGGCGGCGCATTCGGCTGCGATGTTGTTGACCTCGCGCGAGCCGTAGAAATTGTGCACGGGGGCGTCAAACGCCTGCTCGATGGCGGCGCGCTGGACGGGGTAGAGCATTTCCGCGGAAGACCGGATGGCGAGGGGGCGGAAGCCGAGGGGGCGGCCCCGGGCGATGAAAGTGGCGACGTGGTACAGGGAGGAGGCGTAGCCGTAGATGTAGCGCGGTCGGAAAGCGTTGAGCTGTTTGAGAAAGGCGTCGATCTGGGCCTCGGACATCGCAAAGGAGTTGAGCTGGCGAACACGGTTGAGGCGGAGCATGAGACGCGTGTACAGGGACTCCTCCTTGAGGTCGCGGTCGGCGCCCCAGAAGACGGCCGTGCGGTCGCCGGGGCGGACCCCCATCCACGAGAGAAAGAACAGCTCATGGGCGCGGCCCCAGTTGAGGTAGGTCAGGTCGTGGTGGAAATTGACCGGCCGGCCGGTGGAGCCGCCAGAGGAATCCGGGTAGGAGCCCGGGATGCCGGGGCAGAGGAGGCGGGAGCCCTCCTCCTGAACAATCTCGCGGGTGAGCAGAGGGATCCGCGAGAGGATTTCGTGCGGGGCAATTCGCTCCAGATCGGGTTCGAGGCCGGCGAGGAGGTCGCGGTAGTAGGGGGAATGGAGACGGGCGTGCGCCAGCAGGTCGAGGAGCCGGCGGCGGCGGAGATCGTCGAGGTCCGGTCGAGGGAGGAACTGCTCGCGGCGCAGCCGGGCCGCCAGGCGGTACACGCCGGTGCGATCGCGGAGGTCTTTCAGCCGGAAGAGGGTGCTGTGGAAGAGGTTGTACAGTCCCATGGGATTTCCCGCGCGGGCTCAGCGGCCCGGGGCGGTCTTTTTCTCCGGCGGTTGAGGTCCAGCCGCCCGCGAGCGGAAAAACCGGCCGAGGAAGCGGCGGCGGTCAGCGTCATCAAGGATCCGCCAGGCGAAGCCGGCCAGCGAGACGGCGGTGACAGCCGAAATCTGCGCCAAAAATCCCACCCAGCCGGGCAGCGGCAGGTAGGACACCGCCCAGGCGACCGGCAGCGTGAACAGGAGGGCAGTGGCGATGGAAAGGCCGCTGTCGCGGTAGAAGTCCGAGAGCCGGGCGCGGATAGTGCGGTGGAAGACGTACGGGTAGACGAAGGAGTAGATGACGACCTGTGGAATGGCCGTGCCGAGCGCGACGCCGTAGACCCCCCACACGTGGACGAGGGCGAGGCTCAGACCGATGTTGGCGAGGGCCTCGACCCCCAGGATGTACAGCAGCGTGGGGTGACGGCCGATGCCGAGGAGCACCGAGTTGGTGATCATCTGCGGCAGATAGATGCAGGCCGGGGCGATGAGGATGAAGAGGATGGTGACGGTGGTGTCGAAGCCGGGGCCCATCCACAACCCGACGAACTGGCGCCCGAAGAAGAACACTCCCACGCCGATGAGAGTGGAGATGTAGTAGAGGTAGCGCACGGTCTTGCGGTGGAGGGCGGCGATCTCGGCCAGGTCGCTGGTGGCGTCGAGGTGGCTGATCACCGGGACCAAAGGGGTGCCGATCGAGGCCACGATGGAGCGGAGGTTGTTGATGATGGTGCCGGCGATGTTGAAGTAGGCGACCGCCTGGGTGGAGATGAACATGCCGACCACGATGTTGTCGGTGGAGAAGATGACGATCCAGGCCATGACGATGAGGAAACTGACGAGGCCGTAGTTGAACAGCTCCCTGATGCGCTGGCGGTTCACGTATTTCCGGTTGTACTCGATCTGGGGGACGATGCGGTGCTGGAAGAAGCGTTTGAGCAGGAGGGAGCCGAAGTTGGTCAGCAGGGTGACCAGGGCAAGGGCGATGAGGCCGTAGCCCTGCATGAGGAGGACGATCGTGCAGGCGGCGCCGACGAGGGTGCGGCCGATTTCGATGGCGTTGAGCAGGTCATAGCGGTGAAAGGGGCCGAGCGCGGTGCTCGCCATGAGGTAAAAGTACATCGCCTGGTTGACGCCCATGATGATGAGGGCGATGCGCATGAGCGGGAGGAGATCCTCGCTCACCGCGAAATAGTCGACGAAGAAGGCGGCGATAATGGCGGCGGTGATGAGCACGAGCGTGCCCGAGACCGCGTAAATGACACTGCTGGAGTTGATCACCTCGTTGAGTTTCTCGTAATCCTGGGTGGCGTAGTACTTGGGGAGGTAGCGGGCGAGGCTCTGTTTGAAGCCGACGTCGAAGAAATTGGTGTAGTGGATGATCGAGAAGATGAGGGCCCAGATGCCGTAGACGTCTTTCCCGAGCGCGTGGACGACAAAGGGGGTCATGACCAGGGCGATGACGGTGTAGATCGCCATCTGCACCCAGTTGGACGTGACGTTGCGGAGGAGCCGCTGCTTGGGGTCGATCGTCATGGGGTCTGCCTGATCCACCGCGTCCCGGCCTTGGCAAGGTGAAACTCCAGCTCGCGGTACGTTTCACCGCCCAGGTCCAGGCGCGGGAGGGCGAACATGTTCTCGGGGGCCAGCGGATACCGGCAGGGCAGGCGGACGGTCGTGAAGCCGGCCTCGTAGCCGGCGGCCCGGGCCGCGTCGCCGATGCGCCGCTCGTACCGTCCCTGCGGGTAGGCCACCGCGCGCACCCGCTTGCCGAGTTTTTCCTCCAAAGTTAGCTTGGACTGACTGAGTTCGCACGCAATTTCTTCGTCGGAAAGGTAGGGCAGCTTGCGGTGGCTGAGGGTATGGGACTCGATGGCGATGCGATGGCGTTCGAGGTAGCGGAGAGCCTCCCAGTCCATGCAGTACACGGGGACCGGGGCGGCGGGAGCGATGAGGCGCTGCCACGCGGCCAGGAGGCGGTCGATGTCGTCGTGGTGGACCTGGTCGAGGGCGAGGTTGACGGCGCGGGCGAGGGGCCGCCGCCGCGCGGGCGGGGGGAGGGCGGAGTACCGGCGGACGACGGCGGCTACGGGGGCGGGCCATTCGCCCGCCCGGCGGACGATTTCGTCCCAGTGGCGGTCGTCGGCGTGGCGGATGGCATTGGAGACGCGGACGTGCCAGAACTGGTCGGCCGTGCCGATCAGCTGCACCGGCGCCATAATCGCGGCGGGAATATCGCGGCGCCGCAGTTCGGGAAGGGCGTAGTCGATGAAGCCGGCATCGGCGTCATCGAAAGTGAGAAGCGCCGAATGGGTTTCCGCGGGGCGGCGGCCGCTGACGATGGCGAGAAAGGTGTCGAGGTCGACCATGTGGAAGTGGCGCGTGAGAACGTCGAGGTGCCGCGAAAATATCCCGGTGTCCAGGCCGCGTTCGTAGTCGGTATAGAATGAGGCGGTGGCCCGTGAGTCAACGATGCGGTGGTAGACGAAGGCCGCCACGACATACTGCCCGCGCACGAGGCGGTGGAGGGCATAGGGCAGGTCGGCGAACCGCAGTCGGTGGGCGGCGAAGGCGGCCAGAGTGCGGGCAAGGCGTTTCATGAGACAATCTCCCCTGTTTATACTCTCTTCAGCGGACTACCGGACCGTCCGCGCCGGTCCGGACCCCGGGCGAGTCCGGAGCACGCTGTCGATGACGGGTTGGGCAGCCGCAGCCATAATCTCGTATCCCTTATCGTTGACGTGGACGGGGTCGACGGAGTACTCGCGCGGCAGGTGGCCCTCGGCGTCGGAAAGGGCGCGGGCGTAGTCGATGAGCGGGAGATTCTCGGCGGCGGCCCAGGTGCGCGCCCAGGCGTTGAACTTCTGGAGCGTGTCGGCGACGCTGAAGTCGCCGATGGCGGCCTCCGGCCTGCCGGCCGGGATGATCGTGCAGACGATGGGCTGGATGTCGTGGGCGCGGGCCAGTTCAACCATCATCGCCATACCGTCCTGCATGACCGAGAGGGGCATGAACGGGCGGACGTTGATGGAGCAGAACTTGATCGCGACCGCATCGGGCTGCAGCTCGAGAACGTCGCGCTTGAAGCGGGCGAGCATGGCCGGGACAAGCTGGTTGCCGACGCCGCGGTTGATGGCGGCCACGCCGGGGAAAGCGGAATCGAGCTTCCAGCGGGCGGTGATGGAGGCGCCGAAGAAGACGACGCGGTTCGGGGGAGCGGAGCCGGCGGCGAGTTGGGTTTTGATCCGCTCGTTCTCTTCGAGAAAGGGGATTGCGGGGGCGGGCTGGTGGGTCGAGCGGGTGAGGATGCGCTTGAGCTCGCCGAGGGGGGAGCCGCCGTAGCGGACGTAGTGGTAGAACCCCCAGATGGCCACGAGGTTGAGCAGGAGCGAGCCGACGAGAACGATTTTGAGCACGGGCTGCATAGTATGGTAGCCTCCGTCAGATTATTCCAGGTTGACCTTCCGGGCCGGGTTGCCCAGGACGGTGGCGTCGTCGGGAACGTCCTTGTAGATGACGCTGCCGGCGCCGACGGTGCAGTTTTTGCCGACGTTGGCGAGGACGAGGGCGCCCTCGCCGATCCAGGAACGCTCGCCGATCGTGACCCGGCTGTAGCTGCCCTCGACGCCGGCGCCGCGGAGTTCGCCGGGTCGGCCGTGCTGGTACTTGCCCGAGAGGATCGAGACGCGGGCGGCGAGCATGACGTCGGGTCCGATGTCGGCGTAGCCGACGATCGAGTGGCAGCCGATGATCGCGCCCCTACGCACCGTCGTGTCGCGGTGGGCGACCATGCTCCCGTAGAGGAACACGACGCCGGTCTCGACGTGGGCGCAGACCGCCCAGTAGAATGCGCCGCGGAAGTACTCGCCGAAGAAGGTGGGGACCGAGGCGAGCAGCTCTTTGCACGAGCCGTAGAGCTTCTCGCTCCGCCGCGAGGTGACGACGCCCTCCAGCCAGGTGATGAAAATGAGGGGCGCGGTCGCGACGAGCGCGGCGGCGAACACCAGGCGACGGAGGAGATTGTACACGGCGGTTCCCGGAACTCCTGCGCCCTCAGCGGGCGCTGTTATACTGCCGGATGAGGGTGAGCACGTCTTCCTCGCTGGCGAGACCCTGCTGGAAGTCGCGGATTTTGCGGTCGATATCGGCGCGCGTGACCCCGCCCGCGCCGCTGCGCTGGATGAGGATGTCGCGGACGGCGGTGCGGAGGAAGTCGATGAGGATGTCCTGGCCGAGCGTGGCCCCCGCCTGCGGGTTCGGGTGCGAATCGCCGTCCCCATAGTACGCGTTCTTCAAGCAGTAGCGGTTGACGCTGTCGGGACTCATCTCGCAGTAGGGGCGGTAGGTGTCGACTTTCCAGAGGTTCCGGTAGGGACCGTCATTGGTGTGGGTGAAGAAGGAGTCGCTGACGAACCAGGTGGCGAGGTCATACGTGATTTTGGCCTGGGCGGAGTCAAACACCTGCGTGCCGAGTCGCAGTGGCGTGCCGAACGCCAGGGCGACGTTGATCTCGGGGTGGTGGGCGATGGAGTCGCGGACGGCGCGATAGAGCACGCGAATGCTGTCGGCCTGTGCCGGCGTCATGTACGCCCAGCAGGCATAGGGGTTCTTGATGATGACCAGGTCGTAGCCGTCCTCCTCGGCCACCGAGTCGGGGAACTGCGAGGGAGTCTTGTGGGTCTTGAAGAGCTTCCAGAAGGTCTGCTGCTCCTTGTTGGGAACGTCGAAGAAGTGCTTGAGGAGGCCGGCGTAGGAGCCGCTCGTGAAGCCGCCGTCGCTGTTCCAGATGCGCATGCGGTTGTAGGAGCTGGTGACGAGATCGTAGGAGAAGTTGGAGAAGCGGTTGAAGGCGCAGCCGTTCTCGCCGCTGCCGTGGCAGGTGTCGCTCAGCGCGCTGAAGCCGGCATCGTTGTTGAGGCGGTAGCTGTGGAAGACGATGCGGGCAGTGTCGATGCCGTAGGAGACAACGGTGGTGTCGAGCGCCTCGGTGATGTTGCGGTTCCACTGGTTGCCCCAGCAGTAGCCCTCGACAATGATGGTGCCGGTGGAGTAGTGGATAAAGATGACCGAGACGCGCTGGGTGCGCGCCGCGAGCGTCCCCGCGGTAAGGAGGACGGCCAGTGTGAGGAGAATCAATCTTTTCCGCATCTGAGCATTCCTTGTGAGGTCAGGCCGCACTCGCCGAGCCTGCCGACATATAATGTCGAACGGGGCGACGAGGCAACCGTAAAGTGGAGGAGGACCGGTTACGTTTCGCAAGCACCGTACCCGCAACAAGGTACGGGCGTAACGCCGCGCCCCCTCCGGTTGTTCCTTTTGGACATAATGTCGGCGGAACAGGCGGGCAACCTTACCTCAAGCGGTCTCCCCGGTCTCGCTCTCCGAGCGGCGGGAAGGGCGGCGTATGAGGGGGAGGAAGCGGCTTTTACCGAACATCAGCACGCGACCCCAGCGGCGGGAGCCGGCGGTCCATAAGTCTATGTGCGGGCGCAACTTGTCGGTCCACCGGAGCTTGTACCCGTACGCCTGGCCGCCCATGTCGTGCTCCCATACCCCCGGGCGGGCAAACAAGTCCTGCAGCACCGCCTGCTGGAGATTGTGGCCGGGGCTCAGATCCTTGAAGGCGAGGTCGAAATCGGTGCGAATCAGCGAGAGGCGCTGCGGGCCGCAGAGGTAGTAGTCGAAGGCAATGGGGCGGCCATCGAGAAAAAGCACCCAGAGCTCCCACAACCCGGCCGGTTCGCCCAGGCGGCTGAAGTCATCGAGAAAAGCCACCACCTGCGGCAGCGAACCGAGATCGGTGCCCTCGGCGGCTTTCCAGCTGCGGGCGGAGACGTTGACAAGTTCAGGAAGGAGATGCTTGAATTCGACGTACGTGTCGACTTTCTTTATACTGACGTCGCCCGCGCGGCCGAGTTTGTTGGCGCCCGTACGGAGGTTCTGGCGGAAAGATTTGGGCAGAGACCGGAAGTAGTCCCCCCACGCGCCGCCGGTGGTGATGAACGGGGAGAGGCGTCCGGGTTCGCTCACGGCGGCGCGCCCGGTTTGGCTGAGAAACCCGGTGAAAGCGGCGGTGGCGGCGGCCTCGCGATCCAGCCCGCGGGCAACGACGAGATCGACGCCGGGGATAGCCAGGAGAAAAGCGAAGAACTCTTCGGCGGCGCAGTCGGGAGCAAGGATGACGTTGCAGCGCGGGGTGATCGTGGAGGCGGCGAAGCCGAGGACGCGGGCGGAAAGGCCCTTGATGCGTTCGCGCGAAACCAGCATCGGGGCGGCGGCGACGAGGCGGTCGCGGTCGCGGGCGACGGCGCAGCAGAGAGCCGACGAGCCGCTAAAGTGCGCCAGCCAGCAGGCGAACCACTCGTGGCGCATGAAGGCATGGTCGAGCGGGTGGCCGCGAAGCAGGTCGTTCCACGGGCCGTTCAGGTCCCGGAAGGCAGCGAGCGAAGTGATGATCTCCAGGCGCATAGTCATTCACACAGCGCGTGCGTTAGCGGCGGACCGGGCATTCGGTCCTCCGGCCGCAACTAATGCGGATTGGAAACTCAGGGCAAGCAGAGAAACGCGGAGCGAATCGGGCGGCGGAGCAGCGGCGGGCGCCGCACACCGCTTCCGGCCGGGCCGACCCGGCCGCGACCGAGGGAAGGGCGGGTCATGAAGGAAACAACAGACCCGGCTGCACCGGCCGGGACGCCGGGCGTGCGGGTCGCGGTGTACCGGCGGATCGAGGAGCTAGAACCGCTGGCGGCCGCCTGGGACCGCCTCGTGTTCGCCGACACCGGGCGCCTGCCTATGAGTTCGCACGCCTGGGTGGCCTCGTATCTGGCGGAGCGGCATCCGGCCGCCCGCCGCTGGATGTGCCTGGCGGCGTTCGCGGGACACCGTTTGGAGGGAGTGTGGCCGATCGAAGTCGAAGAAATTCGGATCCTGGGGAGGCGCCTGCCGATGCTGCGGCAGCCCTGGGATTCGCACATGCAGTCGGTGGAAGCGGTGGTCCGGCCGGGAAGGGAGCGGGCGGTGCTCACCGCGCTGCGGGCGGCGCTCGATGACGCCGCGCCGGCGTGGTTCGGACTGAATTTCGACCACCTCGAGGAGGGTGCGCCGCTGGCCGGAGAGGCGGCGCGGGCGTTGACCCGGACGACGCTGCTGTGCGAGGGGAGCAACTATGCCTCGGTGGTGAAGTGCACCGGGGACTGGGACGAATACTTGGCAGGGCTGGGGCGGAATTTCCGCAAACACCTCCGCAAGGAGCATCGCCGGCTGGCGGAGATCGGGGAGGTGCGGACGGAATTCCTGGCCGGGCCGCAGGCCGATCCGGAGTTGCTGCGGCGGTTCGCGCGCATAGAGGCGGCCGGATGGAAAGGGAAACGGGGAACGGCAATCTCCTCCCGGGAGAACCTGACCGCGTTCTACCGCGCGCTGTGCCGGCGGCTGGCGGAGCGCGGCGCGCTGGAGTGGCATTTTCTGAGGGCGGGGGGCCACGATCTGGCGGGACATTTCGCGATTCGGACAGGGAAGGCGCTCGTGATTCAGAAGATCGGCTACGATGAAGCTTTCGCCGCGTACTCGCCGGGGGTGGTGCTGATGGAGCGCGCGCTGGAGCGCGCGTTCGCCGACGCGGCGACGGCGGAGGTCAATCTAGTGACCGACCGGGCGTGGCACGACGCCTGGCATCCGGAAAAACGGCCTTACATCCAGGTGCGGATGTACCCGCGGCGGGTGCGGTCGCTGGTCGCGGGAGCGTGGCCGCACCGGGTGCGCCTCGCGCTGCGGCGGGTGCGACCGCTGCGCCGGGCGGTCGGGTGGTGGCGGTCGCGGCGGACGGGGCCCGGAGCGGACTAGCGGGAGCGGGGGTGGGGAAGGCGCGCCTGAAAGCCGATAACCGAAACAAGGCGGGGCGCCGGCGACGATCGACCGGCGACCGTAAAATAGATATAGTACGTCCAATTTGTCGTTTCTCGGGAGCACCGGGCCGGTTATATTCGAACCACTATGACGAACGAAGTATTGGTGTCGCGGCGGCCGGCGGCGCCGCACCTGGAAGTGCGGGTTTACCGCGACCCGGCGGAACTGGCGGCGATCGGGGAGGCCTGGGATGAGCTCGCGCTCGGCGCGGCGGGGCGGCTGCCCATGCTGTCCTATGCGTGGGTGTCGGCCCATCTGGAACTGCGCCAGCCGGCGGCGCGCCCCTGGCTGTGCCTGGCGGCCTTTGCCGGCCAACAGCTCGCCGGCGTCCTCCCTCTGGAGGAGCGGCGGCTCTCGGTTCTGGGGAAGACGGTGACGGCGCTCCGGCCGCCGGGAGATGCGCACACGCGCTCGGTGGATGCGGTGGTGGCGCCGGGACGGGAGGCCGAGGCGGCCGAGGCGTTCTACCGCGCACTCGAGGAAGCAGTCCCCGGGTGGTTCGGCCTGGAGATGCCGGGGGTCGAGGGGACGTCGCCCCTGATTGCGGCGGCGGCGGCGGGCGCGCCCGCTCGGGCGCGGGCGGCGCAGATCCCGGCCGGGCTGGCGACGGTGCGGGAGACGCAGGGTACCTGGGACGAGTTCTTCGAGTCGTCCTCGGGGCACTTCCGCAAGCACTATCGGCAGTACGGACGGAAGCTGGCGAAGCTGGGGACGGTCGAGGCGGAGTTTTTGAGCGGTGCGCAGGCGCACCCGGAGTACCTCGAGCGCTTTGCGCGGCTGGAAGCGGCGGGCTGGAAGGGGCGGGCGGGTTCCGCGATCGGGGCGGACCCGGCGCTGACCGAGTTCTACCGGCGCCTCTGCGCACGGCTGCACGCCCGCCGGGCTCTCGAATGGCACTTCCTTCGGGTCGGCGACACCTATGTCGCCGGGCACCTGGCGGTGCGGACCGGGCGGACGCTCGTGCTGTGGAAAATCGGCTACGATGAAGCGTACGCTGCGTGCTCGCCGGGATTTCTGCTGATCGGCGAGATGCTCCAGCGCGCGTTTGCGGATCCGGCGACGGACGCGGTGAATTTCGTGACGGACCGCACCTGGCTTGACAGCTGGCGGCCCGAGAAGCATCGTTACGTGGATCTGTGGCTTTATCCGCGGCGGCTGCGCTCGCTGGTCGGCGGGTGGTGGCCCCGGCAGGCGCGGCAGCGGCTTCGGGAAACACCCGGAGTGAAACCGCTTCTGCGGGCGCTGCGGGGAAAGCCGGAGCCCCAATGAAGTCGGGCGTACCGGCCCCGGGCCGGTGAGAGGGCAGAGGCCGCCCCGACGAAGGCGGAGAAGGGAGCAGGTATGCGGCAACCGGTGTCGGTGATCATCCCCACGTACAATCGGGCGGCCATGCTCCCGCGCGCGCTGGAGAGCGTCCTCGACCAGCTGACTGCGCAGGACGAAGTGGTGGTCGTGGACGACGGCTCGGTCGACCGCACGGCGGCGGTCATCGAGGAGATCCGGGCCAAACGGGGGAGCACCAACGGAACGATCCGCTATCTCTTCCAGGACAACGCGGGAGCGGGAGCGGCCCGAAACCGCGGCATTCGCGAGGCGGCGCACGACCTCGTGGCCTTCGTCGATTCCGACGACGAATGGCTTCCGGGCAAGGCCTCGATGCAGTGCGCGCTGATGGCGGCGCGGCCGGAGCTGGTTGTCTGTTTCGGCGATTTCAAGCTGCGCTATGCCGACGGACGGGTGATCGACCGGGGGATGGTCCGGTGGCACCAGGATGCGCGGACGTGGGAGGAGCGGCTCGGGGCGCCCATGAACCTGTCCGAGCTCGCGGAGTGGCCGAAGGAGCAGGACGTACGGGTGTACATGGGGGACCTGTACGCGGCCCACATGCGGGCGTGCTACCTTTCGGCGTTCACGATGATGGTGCGCAGAAGCCGCGCGGGAGCGGGCTTCTATTTCACCGAGGGGATCAGGATGTACGAGGACTGGGGATGTTTCGGGCGCCTGACAGAGGCGGGGCCGGCGGGATTTCTCGACTGCGACCTGGCGATCCAAAACGGGCACCGGGAAGGGCGATTGACCGATGCCGATGCGTTCGTGCGGGCGGTGAGCCGGGCGGTGGTGCTGGAGGAAGTCTGGGGGGCCGACCCGGAGTTCCTGCGCACCCACGGCGAGGAGTACCGCGCGCTTTTGGACCAGCAGCGGGTGGTGAAGGCGGCGGGATACCTCTCGCAGGGACAACCGGCGGCGGCGCGGGCGCAACTGGCGCAGGTACGAAAGGCACCGCTGTCCTACCGGCTCCTGGCCATGCTCCCGGCACCGGCCGTGCGGGGCCTGCTCGCGCTGCGGCGGGCGATCAGGCGGGGCTGAGGCCCGCGGCGGCGGCGTTTTATGTTGCCGCGGGGAGCGGCAGCGGCTACCATGGCACCGCCGGCCGGGGCGCCAAGGCGCCGGCCGCGAAACGGATGATCTCAAGAATGACCACTGCGACCCAGGTGCGATCATATGTCGGGCGGAAGCCGATCCTTGGAATCGGCCTGCTGTTCGTGCTCGTCTTTCTCCCGGTGCTGATCGATCTGGTGACGCGCTGGTGGGAGGATTCCAATTACTCGCACGGCTTTCTCGTGCCGTTGATCGCCGGCTGGGTGGTGTGGCGCAAGCGGGAGGAAATCGGGGGACTGCCCGCCGAGGGGAGCCGGGCCGGGCTGGCGGTTCTGGCGGCGGGGATGCTCCTGTTCGTGTTGGGAAACGCGGGCGTCGAGTACTTCGTGGTCGCGGTGGCCATGGTGACGGTGCTGTTCGGGCTGACCCTCTACCTGTTTGGGGCCGAGGTGATCCGGCGGACCTGGTTTGCGTTTCTGATCCTGCTCTTTATGATTCCGATTCCGGGAGTGATCTACTACTCGCTCACGTTCCCGATGCAGCTTCTGGCGAGCAAGGTGTCGGTGGCGGCGATGCACGCCCTGGGGATGACGGTGGTGCGGCAGGGAAATGTCATTCTGCTGCCGGGACAGGCGCTCGAGGTGGCGGAGGCGTGCTCGGGGATGCGGTCGCTGATTTCGCTGATGGCGATGGGGGCGCTCTACGGCTACCTGTCGCAGCGGCGGTTCTGGGCGCAGGTGCTGCTCTTTGCGCTGACCGTGCCGATCGCGGTGGTCAGCAATGTCGTGCGGGTGTTCGTCACCGCGGCGGTCGCCTACGCGGGGGGGATCGATCCGACGGCGGAGCCGCTGCACACGCTGTTCGGGCTGTCGGTGTTCGTGGTGGCGTTCGTGCTGCTCACGATTGCCGCGGTCGTGCTGCGGAGGTGGCAGCGGTGACCAACCGGGTGATCATCGCGGCGATCCTGCTGGCGGCGGGCGGCGCGCTCGGGGATTTCTTCCGGTTCGTCGGGCGGACTCCCGGCCGACCGGCCGACCTCGAGGGGATCCCGGCGGCGGCGGCGGACTACCAGGGGCGGGAGGAGCCGTTCGATGCGGCCACCTACGAGGTGCTCAACGCGACCTCGGCGACGCTCCGGCAATACGCGGGCGCCGACGGCAGCATGGCGGAGTTGTTTGTCGCGTACTTTGCCTCCCAGCGGTTCGGCGCGGGGATCCATTCACCGCGGCACTGTTTGCCGGGCGGGGGCTGGCAGATCGTCCGCCACGAGGCGGCGGCGCTGGAGGCGCCGGGCGGGCCGGCCCGGACGGTGAACCGGCTCCTGATCGAGTTCGAGGGGCGCCAGAGCCTGATGCTCTATTGGTACCAGACGCGCTCGGGGGTGGTGCGCGGGGAGTACGGTCTGAAGCTGGATCTGCTGCGCAACGCGCTGGCGATGCGCCCGACGGACGCGGCGCTCGTGCGAGTCACGGTGCCGGTGGCGGGGGACGAGGGGGAGGCGATGGCGCGGGCGGTGCAGTTCGCCCGAACCATCGACCCGTACGTGCAGCAGGCGCTGCCCTTCTAAGAGCGCGCGGGGACCCCGGTCATTTCAAAAGCAGCACTTTGCCGGCGGCGGTGTGCCGGGCATCGGTCAGGCGGTAGAGAAAGACGCCGGAGCCGACGCTCGGATCGGGCTCCCACCGGACGATGCCCTCGGAGCCCTCCGGCCGGATCACCTGCCGGTCGACGCGGCGCCCGAGGATGTCGTAGACGTCGAATTGAAGCGCACCGCCGCCGGCGACGGCGTTGTGGAAGGCGATGCTCACCTCGGCGTTGAAGGGGTTGGGGAAGGCGATCGTCTGCAGCGCATTCGCGGGAAGGAGATAGCCGGGGTCATCGTCGACGCCGAGCGAAAGGAGGATCTCAACGGTGTCGCCGGAGGAGACTGCAAATACGCCATCGCTGTCGCCGCAACCGGCCGCGTCGTGCAGCGGCAGGGGGAAGCGGCCGATGTCGGAGCTGACGATTCGGTAGGTGAGCTCGGCCCGGTCGCCCGGGCTGAGGGTGCGGGTGACGGCGCGGTCGGGGGAGTCGATGATCCAGCGGTACGCGGCGTAGCCGGGGATTACCTCGCCGGCCAGCGGGCCCTCGCGGAGGACGGCGACCGGGATGCCGTTGACGGTGGCCGACTCGCCGACGACGGTGAAGTCCGGCGGGAGGTTCTCGGAGAAATAGAGCCCGGCGAGGGGAGACGACCCGCCGTTGACGAGAGTCCGGGTGACGGCGAGGGTGTCGCCGAGGGCCAGCACGGTGTCACTGAGAGTGTAAGTGCTCGCGACGCCGGCTCCGGCCGGGTAGACGGGTTCCTGGGCGGCGGCCGGCGCGGCCGCAAGAAGGCCCAGGACCACAAACAGGGGTTTGCTCATGCTCTGTCTATCGGCCGCGGCGGGGGGAGATTTGAATAAAAAGTGCCGGCGGCGGGGTCAGGCGCCGGAAGTCGGGGCGGACGCCTGCTTGCGCGAGATATAGGCCTCGAGGTTGTTGAGCGAGTCGAGGTTATCCGGGACAAGTTCGGTGTCGTCCACGTGGATTCCGTAGCGTTCTTCGAGGAAGGCGACCAGTTCCAGGACGCCGGTCGAGTCGATGATGCCCATTTCGAGCAGTGAGCCGGAGTCGGTCAGTTCTTCCGGGTCGCGCCCGATCATGAAGTTGTCGCGAATAAATTGCCGCAGTTCGGTGCGAACGCTCACGTATCCTCCTGTCAACCAACAGCTGCTTTGTCACTTTGCCGGCAACGGCCCGAGGGCCGGGCGGCTGCCCGTCACCCGCATGAGACGTCCCGGCCGGCAATATCGGCGGCGCGGGGGCCGGTGTCAACCGCAAAGGGGGATTGCGCCCCGCTGGACCGGCTGTCGCTAATATCGGAAGATTCGCCGGAAGGTTGAACCGGTGCCCGGGCGGGACAGGCGCCTATATAATGAGGAAACCATCAGCCGCCAAAATTCCGCTCGACTCCGCGCTTGATAAACGCGGGCGGGGCGTGTACCTTGTCGGGACTGGGATAGCATGAGAGAGAAACCGACGACACTACCGGAACTGCTGCAGGCGGCCCTGCGTTCGCAGGTGGAACTGGGGCTGGGCGAGATGATTATCGATCCGGCCCGCGTGGAGACGCTGGCGGCGGAGGCGGCCCGCGGGGCCGCGAACCAGAGAGAGGAGTGGGTCGACCGGATGGACGCCGCGGTGCGGCGCACCTCGCCGCCGCCGGTGGACCTGTTCGGAGGGGCGGGCGGGACGGGGCCGAAAGCGGCCCAATTCGGCACCCTCGCCGAGCACCGGGCCGCCATCTGCGAGTGCCGGAATTGCCCCCTGGGAGAGACGCGCACGAAATTCGTCTACGGCGTGGGGAGTCCGCAGGCGGAGCTGATGTTCGTGGGGGAGGCGCCGGGGCGGGATGAAGATTTGAAGGGAGAGCCGTTCGTGGGACGGGCAGGACAGTTGCTGGACAAAATCCTGGCGGCGATGTCGATGGCGCGGGCGGAGGTCTATATCGCCAACGTGCTGAAATGCCGCCCGCCGGACAACCGCGACCCGCTGCCGGAGGAAATGGCCGAGTGCCTGCCCTACCTGAAAGAGCAGATCCGAATCATCCGGCCGAAAGTCCTCTGCGCCCTGGGCCGGATCGCCGGGCAGGCGCTCCTGGAAACCAAGACGCCGCTCGGGCAACTGCGGAAACGGTGGCACGAGTACGAGGGCGTCCCCCTGCTGGTGACCTATCACCCGGCCGCGCTGCTGCGTTTCCCCGAGTACAAGAAGGAAACCTGGGAGGACATGCAGATGGTGCTGGCGAAACTGGACGAGCTGCGGAGTCGGGCGGGGTAGCCGCGCCCGGCGAGGAAGAGCGCGCATGGCGTATCGTTCGCAGGAAGAGAAACGGGAGGAGAAGCTCCAGCCGCCGCAGTCGCTGGATGCGGAGCAGGCGGTGCTGGGAGCGATTCTCAAAGACAGCGATGCGATGAACCAGGTGGTGGAGGTGCTCGACGACGAGAGCCATTTCTACGCGGCCAGGCACCAGGCGATTTTCCGCGCGGCCAAGGCGCTCTACGAGCGGGGGGAACCCACCGACATCACCATGGTGGCCAACGAGCTGCTGCGCAACGACGAGCTGGGGCGGATCGGCGGGCGGGTGTACCTCGTGGAACTCGTCGAGGGAGTGGCCTCGACGGCCAACCTCTCGGCCCACGCGACGGTGGTGCTCGAGCGGTCGATTCTCCGGCGGCTGATCACGACCTCCAACGAAATTATCAAGAGCTGCTACGCGTTCGAACAGCCGGTGGCCGGCCTGCTCGATCGGGCGGAGTCGACCATTTTCCGTCTGTCGGAGAGCCGGCTGCGGAAGGGCTTCACCTCGATCCGGGACCTGATCCCCTCGACGTTTGAAGACATCGAAGCGCTCCAGTCCAACGAGAGCGGACTGACCGGGCTCCCGACCGGGTACGAGGAACTCGACCTGATGACCAACGGGATGCACAAGGGGGACCTGGTGATTGTGGCGGGACGGCCGTCGATGGGGAAATCGGCGCTGGCGATGAACATCGCGGAGCACGTGGCCATCAAGCAGCGCAAGGGCGTGGGGGTGTTCTCGATTGAAATGTCGAAAGAGCAACTGGCGCTCCGGATGCTGTGCGGGCGGGCCGGGATCTCGCAGCAGAAACTGCGGGCGGGCAAGCTGCGGGACACCGAGTGGAGCCGGCTGGCCACAGTGGGCGGGATCCTGTCGGAGGCGCCGGTGTTTATCGACGATTCCCCGACGATCACCTCGCTGGAGATCCGGGCGAAGGCGCGACGGCTGAAAGCGCAGCAGGATGTCGGCGTGATCATCGTCGACTACCTCCAGATGGTCCACGGGTCGGGGCGGTTCGAAAACCGGCAGCAGGAGATGGCGACCATCTCGCAGGGGCTCAAGGCGCTGGCGAAGGAACTGGAGATCCCGGTGATCGCCTGCTCGCAGCTCTCGCGGCTGGTCGAACAGCGGGGCGGGGAGAAGCGGCCGCAACTGTCCGATCTGCGGGAGAGCGGGGCGATCGAGCAGGATGCCGACCTCGTCCTCTTCATTTACCGGCCGGAACACTACCTCACCCACCTGGAGCAGAACGATCCCAAGATGCAGGAGGTGGCGGGGCTGGCGGAGATTATCGTGGCCAAGCAGCGCAACGGTCCGACGGGGGTGGTGAAGCTGCATTTTCGGAAGGAGTTTGCCCGGTTTGAGAATCTCGAACGGCACCACCGCGAGATTCCGCCGGGAGTGGAACCAGTGGCCGGCGGCGATGCGCCATTCTAGCGGAGCGGTATGAACCTGGGCGTAACGACACTGGGGCGGCAGGGGGTCAACGCGATCGACGAGGTCGGGGGGATGGCGATCCTGTTCGGCCGGTTTCTCGTCGCCCTCTCCGGGTTGCCCCGGTCGTTTCGGCTCTATGTCGAGCAGGTGTATTCGCTGGGGGTGCGGTCGCTCCCGCTCATCGTGATCATCTCGGTCTTTGTCGGGGCGGTGTCGGCCTGGCAGGGGGCCTACCAGTTTTCGTTCATCGGGGCGCCGCTGCGCTTTCTGGGCCAGGCGGTCGGCAAGGCGGTGGTGATCGAGCTGGCGCCGGTGCTCTCGGCGATCGTGTTCGCGGGGCGGGTCGGCGCCGGGGTGGCGGCCGAGCTGGGGACGATGCGGGTCACCGAGCAGATCGACGCGCTCGAGTCGATGGGGATCGACCCGGTGCGCTTTCTCGTCATGCCGCGCATCCTCGCCTGCCTGACGATGGTGCCGTTCCTGGTCGTGTTCGCCAATTTCATCGCCATTCTCGGCGGCATGGGGGTGGCGGTGCTTGGGGTGGACATTTCGGCGGAAATGTTTCTCGACGGCTTTCACAGCTCGTTCAGCCTCTCGGATTTCATCAACGGGGAGATCAAGGCGGCCGTGTTCGGCCTGCTCATCGGGCTGGTCGGGTGCTACGAGGGGTTCAACACCAAAGGCGGGGCGGCCGGCGTGGGGGAGGCGACCACCACCTCGGTCGTCATCTCGTCGGTGCTGATCCTGGTCTCGAATTTCCTTTTCGCCATCGTGCTCTTCCGGTTTTGACCTATGGATACACTACGGCCCCAGGCAGAGAGCGTCTGTTTCGAGGTGGAGGATCTCCACAAGGCGTTCGGCGCGCAGCGGGTGCTCGACGGCGTCAGCCTGAAAGTGCAAACCGGGGAGTCGGTGGCGATCATCGGGCAGTCGGGCTCGGGGAAATCGGTGCTGCTGAAACACCTGATCCGGCTGCTGGTGCCGGACCGCGGCCGCGTCCTCTACCGGGGGCGGGACCTCGCCGACATGAGTTCCGGCGAGCTGGTCGAAGTGCGGCGGAAAATCGGTATGCTCTTTCAGTCGGCGGCGCTGTTCGATTCGATGACGGTGGCGGAGAATGTCGGGCTGGGACTGCGGGAGGCGCGGCGGCACGAGCAGAGAGAGATCGACCGGATTGTCGCGGAGAAGCTCGAGATGGTCGGGCTGGCCGAGGCGGGGGACAAATATCCCGCCGAGCTGTCGGGCGGGATGCGCAAGCGGGTGGGGCTGGCCCGGGCGATCGCCAACGACCCGGACGTGCTGCTGTACGACGAACCGACGACCGGGCTGGACCCGGTGACGGCCGACGTAATCAATGACTTGATCGTCAACCTCAACCGGCAGCTGCGGGTGACCTCGGTGGTGGTGACGCACGACATGAAGTCGGCGTTCCGGATCGCCGGCCGGGTGGTGATGCTCTATGACGCGCGGGTGCGGTTCGACGGCAGCCCGCAGGAACTGCAGCGGGCGGGCGACCCGGTGCTCCGACAATTTATCGCCGGCGACTCCGCCGGGCCGATACGGATATGACGGGAAGTCGGGCGGCGATGGCGGACAAGCGCAGCGGCAAAGTGAAGACGGCGTTTTTTTGCACCCAGTGCGGGGCCGAGCACACCCGCTGGCAGGGGCAGTGCCGGGAGTGCGCGGAGTGGAACACGCTGGTCGAAGAGCGGCTGGTCAAACCGGCGGGGGGCAAGGGGCGGGGGACGCGCCCGCCGGCCGAGGCGCGGCGACTTCCGGAAATATCGCTCGCCGCGGAGGCGGGGATCGAAAGCGGGATCGGCGAATTCGACCGCGTGCTGGGCGGACGGCTGCTGCCGGGGATGAGCGTGTTGATCGGCGGCGAGCCGGGGATCGGGAAGTCGACGCTTCTCTTGCAGGCGGCCGAGGCCTACTCGCGGCGGGGGCACCGGGTCGCTTACGTCACGGGCGAGGAATCGCTCGCCCAGATCCGCCTGCGGGCCGAGCGGCTCGGCGTGGCCGGCGAAAACATCGTGGCTGTCAACGCCAACGCGCTGGAAGAAATCTGCGACCTGGTGGCCGAGGGCGCTTACGAGATCGTGCTCGTCGACTCGATCCAGACGGTGGCCTCGGCGATGTTTGACTCGCCCCCGGGGACGGTCGCGCAGGTGCGGGAGTCGGCCCAGCGGCTGATGGGACTGGCGCGGCAGCACGGGTTCGCCCTGTTCCTCGTGGGGCACGTGACGAAGGATGGGATGGTCGCGGGGCCGAAGGTCCTCGAGCACATGGTCGATACGGTGATCTCTTTCGAGGGCGACGGGAGCCACCTGTACCGGATGCTGCGGGTGATGAAGAACCGGTTCGGGTCGGTGGCCGAGATCGGGCTGTTCGAGATGCAGTCGCGCGGGCTGGTGGAGGTGACCAATCCCTCGTCGCTGTTTCTGTCGCAGCGCCAGGATGCGCGCCGGACGGGGTCGGTGGTGGCGGGCATCTGCGAGGGGCAGCGGCCGCTTTTGGTCGAGATCCAGGCGCTCGTGACGGCCGCCAGCTACGGCAACCCGCAGCGGGTGGCCGGGGGCATCGATAACAAACGGCTGGCCCTCCTGATCGCGATTCTCGAAAAAAAGGGGGGCTTTCCGATGGGGATGAACGACGTGTTCGTGTCGATCGCCGGGGGGCTGCGGCTGAGCGAACCGGCGCTCGATCTGGCGATGCTCGCGGCGATCGCCTCCTCGCTTCTGAACAAACCGGTCGATCCGCGGACGATGGTGGTGGGAGAGGTCGGTCTGTCGGGGGAGGTGCGCGGCGTGACCATGATCGACCGGCGGCTGGCCGAGGCGGCCAAGCTGGGGTTCACGGCCGCGGTGATCCCGGCGATGAACGCGGCTCAGGCCAAGCGGGAACTGCCTTCGGTGCACGGCGTGGGGTCGCTCCAGGAGGCGATCGAGGTGCTGCTCGGGTGATACGGATCCTTTGCCGCGACGGCGCGGCGCGGCGGGGGGAAGCGGCGACCGCGCACGGCCTGTTTCAGACGCCCGCGTTCATGCCGGTCGGCACCGCGGGGGCGGTCAAAGCGCTCACCTGCGAGGACCTCGAGGAGATCGGTGTCGAAATCATCCTCGGCAACACCTACCATCTCTACCTTCGCCCCGGCCCCGAGACCATCCGGGAGAGCGGCGGGCTGGCGGCCTTCAGCGGTTGGGGGAAGCCCACGCTCACCGACAGCGGGGGGTACCAGGTGTTCTCGCTCAAAGACCGGCTGCGGATCTCCGACGACGGCGTGGAGTTCCGCTCGCACCACGACGGGTCGACGCACCTGTTCACGCCGGAGAAGGTGATACAGATTCAGCACGCGATCGGCGCGGACATCATCATGGCGTTCGACCAGTGCGTGCCCTACCCGGCGGAGCGGCGGGCGGTTGAAGAGGGGGTGCGCCGGACGGGGGAGTGGGCGGCGCGCTGTGCGCGGGAGCACGAGCGGCGCAGCGAGAGTGGTCCGGACCCCGGCCGCCTGTTCGGGATTGTCCAGGGAGGGACCTACGCCGACTTTCGCACGCGCTCGGCTGAGCAGATCCTCGCGCTCGATCTGCCGGGGAATGCGATCGGCGGGCTATCGGTGGGGGAGAGCAAGGCCGAGATGGAGGCCATGCTGGCGCACACGGTGCCGCTGCTGCCGGCGGACAAGCCGCGCTACCTCATGGGGGTGGGGTATCCGGAGGACATCCTGACTGCGGTGTCGTACGGGGTGGACATGTTCGACTGCGTGCTGCCGACGCGCAACGCGCGAACGGGGAATGTGTTCACGACGGTCGGACCGATCACCTACCGCAACGCCGCGTACGCGCAAGACCAGCGGCCGCTCGACCCGCACTGCGGGTGCCGCGTGTGCCGCCGCTACACCCGGGCATACCTCCGGCATCTCTACAACCAGTCGGAGATCACGGGGATAGTGCTCGCGAGCTACCATTCCGTGTATTTCTTCCAGGAACTGATGCGGGGGATCCGGCGGGCGATTGAGGAAAGGCGGTTTGACGCGTTTCGGCGGGAATTCCTGGCGAGGTATGCGGGAGAGTGACCGGGCGGCAGCCGCCGCCGGAGTCCCGGCGTCCCTGTCGCGCCTGGCCGGGAGGGGGTAATCCGGAACCCTGTGAGGCCGGTGGGGGCAGCAGTTCCGGCGCCATCCTCCGACGATCCGTTGGGCGCCGGTCGGGGAGTGGAGCCATCACGCGTGGTCGGGCGCCCGGCGGCCCTTCCGGGCTGTCAGGGTCGGGGGTCCGGCGGCACGGGTTTCCCGCACACCCGGCAGTCCGGCCTTTTCTCGAACCCCACCATCTCAAAGGCCATCGTATCGGCGCGGAAAATCAGAAGCGTGTTCGAAACCGGCATGTCGCCGGTCATCAGGTAGCGCAGCGCCAGCGTTGCCTGAAGCGATCCGATCACCCCCGGCAATGCCCCGAACACCGGCGTCGGCCCGGCGTGCAGCGCATCCTTGTGCAGGAGACAGGCCAAGCAGGCGGTCTTCGGGGGATTGAGGAAACTCAGTTGCCCGAGCCATTCATGGATAGCCCCGTAGACATAGGGAATGCTGAGGCGGAAAGAGACATCGTTCAGTATCAAACGCCCGGCGTGATTATCCAGGCCATCGATGATCACGTCGCATCCCGAGGCCAGCTCGCCGGCGTTGTCCTCGGTCAGCTTCAGCGGGATGGCTTCGACGGTTATTTCGGGATTCTGCGCCGCGAGCTTCTCGGCCGCAAGAACCGCCTTGGGTTTGCCGATGTCCCCGGCGGCAAAGAGAAACTGGCGATTCAGGTTGGAGAGCTCGACCCTGTCGCCGTCGCATATGCACAGGTGCCCCACGCCGGCTGCGGCCAGGCAGGTCGCACTAATCCCGCCCAGTCCCCCGGCCCCGACAACCAGGACGCGCGCGCTTTTGAGTCTGTCCTGGTTCCAACGGTCAACCGGGAGTTGGCGTCGGTACCTCTCCATTTCAGGTTTCGACAGGGGCATGAGAAGGGGTTCTCAGCCGCCGGAGACCGGCGGCTGGAGAGTGATTGTCTGGCCGTTGGATGGCTTGAAGGACAAATCCTTCACGTGGCCGTCCACGTAGATGACGGCAACATAGGCGGGGTCGAGCGAAATAGCCTCGAGGATTTCTCCGATCGTCCTGTCGCCGTCAATCTGGACCCTGCGGGTATAGTGATCGACATCAGGTCTCAGCATCGCGCGCAGCTGACCTCCGGCTCGAAGGAAGACTATCATGTTTAATTTCCTCAAAGACGGGCAACGGCGCGGACGCGTCACCTTGGAGGCACGGCGAGCCCGCCGCGCCGAAACGGTCCGGCAGTCGGCCTCGTTACGCTGTCCGCGCCCCGACCCGCTCCGCTGAGAGAGACGAGGCCCGCCGCGGCCCAGGGCTAGAACGCTTTCGGTTTATATCGTTCTCCGCGAACTGCCGGGATGCCATTCGGGAGCGGCTTTCCCAAGAGCCCGATCTTTTCGATATTGTCGGCCGCGAAATGGAGTTTCAGGTCATGCAGCACTTCGCGGCTCGGGTTGCCATCGGCATCCCACCCGCGCGCGGCGTAATACTCGTCGAGCATTGCCTCGATCTGGTCTCTGGTCAGCCCCTTGCCGGCACTGGGGCCGGTCGGGATCTTGTCCTCCCAGGATCGCGCCGGCGGGTAGTCGAAGGTGCGGCCGTTGGCCCGGTTGCGTTCCAGGTAATGGCATCGCACGAGATTCCAGATTTTCTCAGAAGTTTTGAGCGCTTCGGCAGTATCGACATTCCACCCGGTGATATAATTGAGCGCCACGACAATCTCCTCCGGCTCGACGTCGAGCTCGCCCCAGAAGAGGCGGCAGATGCACCAGCAGTCGAAGAGCGGCCGGATGTGCTGCAGGTACACAACGACCTTAGCACGTCCCTCGATCCGGTCGCGTCCTTCGGCCATGTCGACCGTGATCGTCCACGAGCGGTTGTGATGGGCGCCGATGTCGCTCGTCATATACGAGAGCAGCATGCCCGGGGCGTAGCGTCCGTCATACCCCGACATTTCCTGGCCCTTGACCTGCATGGCGAATTTCTCGCTGCCCCGCCCGATTTTCTCGGCGGCCCGCCTGGTGCCGTCCGCGAAATAGTCGCCGATCCCTCGGCGGTGCACAATCATGTCGATGAAGTGTTCCGCGTCATCGACAGAACCCCAGTTGAGCGTGTGCCCTTCGAGGTCGTCGGCGCTGATCAGCCCGCGCTGGAAGCACTCCATACCGAACGCCACCACGCCGCCGCCGGACATGGTGTCCATGCCGACGTTGTCCATCAGCCAGTTCAGGTAGGCGACCTGGTTGATGTCGGTCATGCCGAGGTTGGAGCCGCACAGGGCGCCGGTTTCATATTCCGGGCCTTCGAGATAGACCGTTTCCTTGCCCGGGACGACCGCCTTGGTGTACTTGCCGCAGTTCATCCAGCAGCCGAAGCAGGCTTTGTGCGTGATGAGGCACTTTTCGACCAGGGCGTCGCCGTCAATGCCCTTGGAATTCTCATAGTAGGTGGTCTGGAAATTCCGGGTGGGGAGAACCGCGTTGACGTTTGACCAGTCGATAAAGAATGCAGTGCCGTATTTCTGCCACGGCGCCATGTTCGGATGGGTCTGCGTCCGCTTGATGATGGCCGACACATGTTCGGTGAGCCGGTCGAGATCGTGCACTTTGATCCCGCGGGTACCGCGGACAGCGATGGCTTTGAGCTTTTTCGAGCCCATGACCGCCCCCTGCCCGGTCCGCCCCGCCTGGCGGCCGAAATCGTGGGTGATGCAGGAGAAGCGAATGCCGTTTTCGCCGGCCGGCCCGATGGTGGCGATTTCGAAATCCTCGCCCAGGTCCTTCTTCATGGCCGGTTCGCACTCCAACGAGCCCATGCCCCAGTACGGGGAGGCATCGCGCAGTTCGACCGTGTCGTCATCGATAAAGAGGTAAACCGGTACGGGGGAGATGCCGGACATGATGACCATATCGTATCCGGCGAACTTGAGGGCCGGGCCGAGATGGCCGCCCATGTTGGAATCGCCATGGCCGTTGGTCAGGGGGGAAATGGAGCCGAATTCGACTTTCGCGCCCGCCGGGATAAAGCACCCGCTCATAATCCCGGCGTTCATGATGAACAGGTTCTCCGGCCCGAACGGGTCGGCATCGCGGGGGACCTCGTCGTAGAGAATCCTGGCGATCGTGCCCCGTCCTCCGAACCATTCGCGCACCAACTTCGCATCGGTGGGGTGCCTCCTGATCTCCCCGGTAGTGAGATTGATGCGCAGGGTCGTGCCGGCCATGCCTCCACAGCTCGCGGACTCGTGCGCCATCACTTACCCTCCTTTGCCGGCCTGGTGAAGACGGTGATGGCGCCGGTGTTGCACAGCTCGGCGCATTGGAAGCAGTTGTCGCAGATGATGACGTGATCGACATCGCGATGCTGAAATATCACACCTGGCTTGCAGACCGCGATGCAGTCGCCGCAATTGGTGCACTTTTCGGCGATCACGATATAGGCGCCGTCATCGCGACGGAAGATGGCGTGTTCGGGGCAGGCCTCGAGGCATCGGCCGCACTGCGTGCAGACTTTGGGCTTGTACAGCCCCGGCTGCGGAAAGAGAACCTCGATTCTCAAGCTGGCCTTTCTCGGATTGATCTCGTGGTAGTGGCTGATGGCGCAAATCTGCATGCACAGGCGGCACCCGCTGCACTTGCCCGGCGAAACTTTGAGTCTCTTTGTTTCCATGATGCCCTGGTTGACTCCTATGCTTTCGCGTATACCTGCCCGGCAATCCAGATGGCGGCCACGAGCACGACGGAAACGACTCGGAACAGGACGGCCGGCGCGCGCCATTTGCGCAGGAGGGCGTAGGGTTGAATGGCATTGCCCAGGTAATAACCGAGGTTTATCGTCACAATCGAGATCAGCGAGGCGCTGACAGCGTCGGAGGCAAGGAACGAACGAATCCCCGCCCACCCGTTTGCGGCCCACGAGGCCTCGCGCAGGACGTACGCGGCGATGAGCGCGAAGGCGGCGTACGAGGCATAGACAATGACCGGCGCGGCGAGAACTCTGTAGAGCGGGCTGGAATCTAGCCGTTCACGGAACGCCGAGTAGGCGATATCGAAGACGATCCCGTTGATCATCACCGCCGCGAACTGGCAGGGGAAGAAGTAGCTGGAGGCGGTTTTGAACAGGCCGGCGATCAGCGCCATGACCACTACGGAGCCGGGAAAGTCGACGAGCCGCTTGGAGGCGTAGAGGATGATGATGCCAAGTCCAAAGAGCACGGCCGATTTCTCCGGCGCCCCAGCGGCTCGGAGCAGGTCACGCCCGAAGAGCTCCAGTGCGCCCCACAGCGAACCGAGAACGAGGAGGACGAGGATCTTTTCATATCTTCTCATGGTCTGCTCCAGCAGGTGGACGCTGATGTTTTTGTTGGCCGGTCCCCGCCGCGGTCGACCTGCGGCCGCAAGATCTCAGGCCAACCTCCTTAGCGACAACATGATCTGTCATGCGGCACGCCTGCCCGCAGGCTGCCATCTGTATGGACCTGGAATCCTACGGACAAGACACTCTATATTAATACACGCCTTCCCTTATAGCAATGACTTTCGGAGTGTTGTCGGCGGTTTTGGGCGGTCACGATTCGTCCGAATGCGTTGTGACCGCAGCCGCACCCCGCGTTCTTCGAGCCGATTGTTGTGTGCCGGTCCGGTTAAGAAGCGACCTCGGCCCTGCTCCATTGCGGCCGGCGTACGGTGCCTGATTTGGGGACCCCTGGCCGTCCGCCGCCTACTCGAATACGAGCTCGCCGAAGGCAGCCGGGTCGTAGGACCAGGAAGTCTGGAACGATGCCGAGGAGTTCATCCGCACTTGTCGGCGGCGGAAGTTCAGTCGCCAGCGATCTCCGGAGTCGGGCGTCGCTGCGAACTGCGCGAGCGGGATACGCATCTCGACGGCGTAGAAGTCCGCCCCGCGGACCGTTTTCACCTCGAAATCGCCGTTCCAGTCCGAGCGGCCGGCCCAGTACCCGTCGCTCGCCTGCTGGACTTGCTGATCATACAGGGTCCCGAGGGCGTTGACATACACCTGGGCGACGACGCGGTTGGTCCCGCCCAGCTCGATCATCCAGCCGACTGCATCCTCCGTGAACACGGGGGCGTCGCGCTCGGTCATCGCGGCATGGATCGCGGCCATGTCCGAATCGCGGCAATGCGCGGCGAGGTACAGGTTGTCGCTGTCGTAGGCGAAGTAGAACATGGTCGGATCCTGTGCCGCCGGTGTCCCGTTTTTGCTGAACAGCGCGGTGACCGGCCGCGCCCAGCAGGGTTCGATCAACTGCCCGTCGATAACGACTGGTTCATTCACCCGGATGCACCGGGCGGCGCGGGCGACCTCCAATTCGCGGCTCACCCTTGTCGATTTTTCCGCGGCGTAGGGAAGCCGGGTGGAAATCACAGGCAGTGGAAGCAGCGCGGGCGCCGGCTCAATGGCAAACTGCGCGGTTACGGTCGCCCCCGGGACCAGCGTAAATGGACAGGCCGCGGGCGTAATTGTCCAACCTTCAGGTACGTCCCAGCGCAAGGTGTCGGTCCATTGTCCCCCTGCCGTCGGACCATCCAGCAGCACGGTCACTGCCCCGGCTGCCGGCTTCAGCCCGTCGGTGAGCGGGAGCGGCTGTGCGAACCTGATCCCGATGCTCCTGACCCGACTGGCGGCCCGCGCCTCTGCGACGGTCTGCACATCCCACGGCAGCACCGCATCCTTCTTGATGGGCGCGATGTGTACGCCTCGATCATCGACCGTTACCCAGCCGAAGTGATACCGCAGACCATCGGGGCTCTCCTCGGTCTCGGCGCCGGAACTGCCGAGGGATGTGTACAGGATGCCGTCAAACTCGGCCGAGAAGTAGCAGTGCATATGACCGGTGAAAACGGCATCGACCCCGTTGGCCCGGAAGATGTCGTGCAGGGCGTCCGGCTGCCCGCTGCCCAGTGTCCGATACCAGAACGGCTTGTGGAGAAAGACAATCGTGTAGCAGGCACTGCGATTCTTCGCCAGATCGTCTTTCAGCCAGCCGAGTTGCTCCTGGGCGATCTCGCCGGCGCTCTCTGTACGGCTGTTGTCGAGCACCACGAAATGGATGCCGCGGTGGTCGAAGGCGTAGTACGGCTCCCCTGCGCGGGCGCGATAGGTTGACTCCATGGCGTCTGTGCTGATATCGTCGTTGCCGGGTGTGAAGCGGACCGGCATGGTGAGCGGTCTGATAATGGCGAAGTACTCATCCCACCGGCTGCGCATTTCGATCGTATCGGTGGTGTGCCCCTCGATCATGTCGCCGACGGTCACCACGAAGTCGGGCCGCAGCCGCTCAATCTCGGCGACCACCGATTCGTACACTCCGTCCTGGTGGTCACCGGTACGGTCGCCAAGAACCGCGAATCGAACCGGGGCGTCCGATAGATCATCGCATGGCGTCTGGGCTGGAGCTGGAGATCCGAGGGCGATGAGGACAAGGCCAAATATGGCGGTAGTTTTCATCACGTCGCAACACCCGTCTTTGAGTTTGCCGGTTTTGCCCCGAAAGATACACCGGGTCCGCGTCCGACACAATGCAATCTGAAGTGTTCGGTACCTGGGCGAGGGACGAGAATCCGCCAAAGGGGTGGGGGAACCGGCAGAGCGGGCGGCCGCCCTGCCGCGGCTCGCGGCAGTACGGTCGGAGCGGTCAAGGAGCGCGGGCCTTTCGGATGCTCCGGGCGACGGCATGGGCGGCTAGAGCGGGACAAGGTAGCCGACAGACATGCGGACATCGTGGAGGCGGACGGGTTGGGAGAAAGTGCGGAGGCGGCTGTCGCCGGTGTCGCCGGTGATGCGGATGGTGGGGCGCGCCTCCGACATGCCGATTTCGAGCGAGAAGTTGCGATTGAAGCGAAGGCCGAGGGTCGCCCGATAGCCGATTTTCGGGGCCATGGCGATGTCGAGGCCGACGGCGCCGGGAACGAAATCGGTCGGTTCGAGGCCGTCGAAACGGAAGTATCCCTTGTAGAGGAGGGGGCCCATGCCGACAAACCCGGTCATGGCATCGGTGCCCCGGTAGAGGAGGATCTCGGCGCTGAGAATCATAGAGTGCAGCGCACCGTCGGGGTAGGTCTTTGAGCGCATGGCGGCGAATCCGTAATCGGCGCAGGCGCGCAGGAGGAACGGGTGGCGGAGGAGGAATTCGTACTTGGCGGAGATGAGGAGACCGGGATCGGTGAGGACGTTGGGTCCGCCGACACCGATCGTGAAATGCATGTTGACGCCGTTCACCGTGTCCTCAACGACCGGGTTGAGCGGGTAGAGCGGGGAAACCAGCCAGGCGGCAATCAGGATGGTCAGCATACTCGTAGGGCCTCACAGCGGTGATCTAAAAGAATAACGCACCGCGATCAGAAAAAGTCGAAGAAAAGTTGCGGGGATGGGGCCAGGCCGCGAAGGGGCGCGATTGCGGCACTGGCGGCTCCGGAGCGGGGGAAGCCGGCGCCGGCAGCCTGGGTGCGGCAGGCGGCCGGGTGAGGTCATGCAAGCGCTTGCGGCACAAGGAGCATATCGATCTGATTTGACCGCGAAAGCGGTTGACAACCGAGCGAGGGAGGGTATATTAACGCTCTGTGTATGCGATAAGGTGTGAACAAATTCACAAAATGACACGGCGTCGTCCGTGGTAAGTGTCTGTAAGGAATAACCTTAGAACAAACAACTATGAGTGAGCCGAGAACTTTCCTGAATCTCATCAAGGGCGAGTGGGTGCGGTCGAAGTCGGGCAAGACGTACGACAACATCAACCCGGCCAACACGGATGAAGTGGTCGGCGTTTTTCAGAAATCGAACGCCGAGGATGTGAAAGACGCGATTGATGCCGCGGCCGAGGCCTACAAGTCCTGGCGCCTCGTGCCGGCCCCCAAGCGGGGAGATATCCTGTTCAAAGTGGCGGCCCGCCTGCAGAAAGAGAAAGAGAATCTGGCGCGCGACATGACGCGCGAGATGGGGAAAATCCTCGACGAGGCGCGCGGAGACGTGCAGGAAGCGATCGACATGGCTTTCTACATGGCCGGGGAAGGGCGGCGGCTGTTCGGTCAGACGACCCCCTCGGAGTTGCGCAACAAGTTCAACATGTCGATCCGCCAGCCGCTGGGCGTGTGCGCGTTCATCACGCCGTGGAATTTCCCGATGGCGATTCCCTCGTGGAAGATTATGCCGGCCCTGGTGGCCGGGAACACGGTGGTGATCAAGCCGGCGACGGACACGCCGCTGTCGGTGGTTAACCTGGTGCGGATCATGCACGAGGAAGGGGTGCCGGCCGGCGTGGTCAACGTCGTAACCGGCTCGGGCGGAGCGCTGGGCGAACCGCTCATCCGCGACCCCCGCGTGCGCGTGGTGTCGTTCACCGGGTCGACCGAAGTGGGGAGGAAGATTGCCGAGATGTGCGCCCCGCAGTTCAAGCACACGTGTCTGGAGATGGGCGGCAAGAATGTCCAGATCGTGATGGATGACGCCAAGCTGGAGCTGGCGGTGGAAGGGGCGCTGTGGGGGGCGTTCGGGACGACCGGGCAACGCTGCACGGCGACCAGCCGGATCGTGTGCCACAAGGACGCGGTCAAGAAGTTCACCGAGATGATGGTGGAGCGGGCCCGGGCGATCCGGATCGGCAACGGGCTCGACGCGAAGACGCAGATGGGTCCGCACATAAACAAGGACCAGTTGGAGACTTCGCTCGGCTACGTGGAGATCGCCAAGGGGGAGGGCGCGAAGCTCCTGTGCGGCGGGCAGCGGGTGACGGGGGGCTCGTACGACAAGGGATGGTTCATTCAGCCCACCATTTTCGGCGAGGTGACGCAGTCGATGCGGATCTGGCGGGAGGAGGTGTTCGGGCCGGTGCTGTCGATCGCCGTGTGCCGCAATTTTGACGAGGCGATCGAGATGGCCAACGACACCGCCTACGGGCTGTCGGCCTCGATTTACACGCAGGATATCAACAAGGCGTACACGGCGATGCGCGACGTGTACACGGGGATTTTCTATGTCAATGCGCCGACGACCGGGGCCGAGATCCACCTGCCGTTCGGCGGGACGAAAGAGACCGGCAACGGCCACCGCGAGGCGGCCACGGCGGCGCTGGACGTGTTCACGGAGTGGAAGTCGGTGTTTGTCGATTTCTCGGGCGTGTTGCAGCGCGCGCAGATCGACAACGCCTGAGACATGCGGGCGAAAGGAAAGTCCAGGTGCGGTGCAGATACGTTTACCATAGCCGGCACGGGTACCTCCCGCTGTACCTGGTGGAGCAACTGTGGCTGGCCTCGTCGATCGGGCGGCGGGGCGGCGGGACGAGGGGCGGTCACAGGCAATCGTGAACAGGTGCGCTAACCGGAGGTAGGACATGGCCAAGACGAAGAAACGGATCATTATCATGGGGGCGGCGGGACGAGATTTTCACAATTTCAACGTCCTCTACCGCGACAACGACAGCGTCGAAGTGGTCGCATTCACGGCCACGCAGATCCCCGACATCGAGGGGCGGAAGTACCCGAAGGTGCTCGCGGGCAAGAACTACCCGAACGGGATCCCCATTCACGCCGAGGACGAGCTGATCAACCTGATCCGCAAGCACGGCGCCGACGAGGTTGTGTTCTCCTACTCGGACGTCCCCTACCACTATATCATGCAGAAAGCGGCCTACGTGATGGCGGCGGGGGCGCGCTTCGCAGTCGAAGGGGGCGCGGCGACCATGCTGGCCTCGGCCAAGCCGGTGGTGGCGGTGACGGCGGTGCGGACCGGCTGCGGGAAGTCGCAGACGACCCGGCGGGTGGCCGAGGTGCTGCAGGCGCTCGGCAAGAAAGTGGTGGCGATCCGCCACCCCATGCCCTACGGCGACCTGGGCAAACAGGTGGTCCAGCGCTTCGCCCACCTGCGCGATCTCGATACGCACAAGTGCACGATCGAGGAGCGGGAGGAATACGAGCCCCACATCGACCGGGGCGTGGTGGTCTACGCCGGCGTCGATTACGAGAAGATCATTCGCCAGGCCGAGCAGGAAGCCGACGTGATCCTGTGGGACGGCGGGAACAACGACATGTCGTTCTACAAGCCGGACCTGTACATCACGGTGGTCGACCCGCACCGCCCGGGCCACGAGATCTCCTACTACCCCGGCCAGAACAACCTCCTGCTGGCGGACGTGGTCGTGATCAATAAGATCGACTCGGCCGAGCCGGAAGGGGTGGCCGAGGTGCGGGCCAACGTCAGTGCCTACAATCCGGACGCGGTCGTGATCGACGCGGCCTCGCCGCTCGATGTCGACAAGCCCGCGCTGATCAAGGGCAAGCGGGTGCTCGTGGTCGAGGACGGGCCGACACTCACCCACGGCGAGATGGCCTACGGGGCGGGCGTGGTGGCGGCCGAGAAATTCGGCGCGGCCGAACTGGTCGATCCCCGGCCCTACACGGTCAACTCGATCTCGGAGACATTCAAGAAGTACCCGGACATCGGAGTCCTCCTCCCGGCCATGGGCTACGGCCCGAAGCAGATCAAGGATCTGGAGACGACGATCAACCGGACGGAGTGCGACGCGGTGGTGATCGCCACGCCGATCGACCTGTCGCGGATCATCAAGATCAGGAAACCGACGGTGCGGGTGGGTTACAGCCTGCAGGAGATCGGGCGGCCGAACCTGGCGGACGTGCTGGGCGAATTTGTCGGACGGCAGAAGAAAGGGGCGGCCAAGGCGCCGGCCCCGAGGAAGAAAGCCCGCGGATGACCACGGCGCGGGCCGGGGAAAACCCCCGGCCCGCCGGCATGAACTGCAACGAGGACAGACCAATCAGGCAGACAGCAGCAAACAGAACGGCAGTGGTGGCGCTCGGCGGGAACGCGATCACCCGGCCGGACCAGGAAGACACGATCGCCAACCAGTTCGCGAACACGCGGAAATCGCTGGACGGGATCGTGGATCTGGCGCGCGACGGTTTCAACCTGGTGATCTCGCACGGCAACGGGCCGCAGGTCGGCAACGCGCTCTTGCGGGTGGAACTCGCCCGCGGACGGGCGCCGATCCTGCCCTTGGGCGTGCTGGTGGCGGACACCGAGGGCGGGATGGGCTACATGATCGAGCAGTCGCTCCAGAACCGGCTGCGCAGCGAGAAAATCGACCGGCGCGTGGTCACCCTCATCACCCAGATGCTCATCGATATGAACGACCCGGCCCTCCAGAACCCGACCAAATTCATCGGGCAGTTCTACACCGAAGAGGAGGCGCGGCGCTTCGCCAAGGAGCGCGGGTGGACCATGAAGCAGGATGCTCAGCGGGGGTGGCGGCGCGTGGTCCCGTCGCCGAAACCGACCGCCGTGGTCAACGGCGAGACGATCAGGGAGCTGGTCGCCCGCGGTATCATCGTCATCGCCGCCGGCGGCGGCGGCATCCCGGTCTACCTCGACGGCCGGGGATACTACGAGGGGTTCGATGCGGTGATCGACAAAGACCTCGCCTCGGCGGTGCTGGCCAACGAGATCGGCGCCGACATCCTGTGCATCCTCACCGCCGTCGACCACGTCGCCGTCGCTTTCGGCACCCCGCAGGAGAAAAAGCTCGAAGAAGTGACGGTGACGCGGATGCGGCAGTACCTTCGCGAGGGACACTTCCCCCCGGGGTCGATGGGGCCGAAGGTGGAAGCGGCGGTGAAATTCATCGAGCACGGGGGAAAACTCGTGATCATTACGTCGCTGGAAAACGCTCACGCCGCGGTGCACGGCCAGGCGGGAACGCGCATACGCCCGGATTGAAATGAACGAATTGTCACGGGAAGCGATCGAGGCAGTTCTGGAGAAAGGCCGCATGTACGAGGTCGGAGGAACGGTCCGGGACCGGCTGCTGGCCGGGAGTCCGGCGAGCGCGGACCGGGATTTCCTCGTCACGGGGATCGGGTACGACGAGTTGTCGCGCCTGCTGCGGCAGTTCGGCCAGGTAAACCTGGTGGGCCGCAGTTTCGGGGTAATCAAGTACACGGAGTACCGGGACGGGGCGCCGGTGACGTTCGACATTTCGCTGCCCCGGACGGAGCACTCGACGGGGGTGGGGCACAAGGATTTCGAGGTGCGGTACGATCCCGCGCTGGCGATCGAAGACGACCTCGTGCGGCGGGATTTCACGATCAACGCGATGGCGATCGCGCTGGGGTCCGACGAGATCATCGACCCGCTCGGCGGGCAGGAAGACCTGCGCAAGCGGCTGGTCCGGATGGTCTACCCGGAGTCATTCACCGACGACCCGCTGCGCATGCTGCGGGCGGTGGGGTTTGCGGCGCGCTTCGAATTCGACATCGAGGAGCGGACGTTTGCGGCGATCGCGGCCAAGGCCCCGCTTATCCGGACGGTCTCGGCCGAGCGGATCGCCGAGGAGCTGCGCAAACTGCTCGAGCGGGCGGCCCGCCCCTCGCGCGGACTCCAGCTGATGGAACGGAGCGGGCTCCTGGCGGAGGTCCTCCCCGAACTGCAGGCCTGTGTCGGCGTGGCGCAGCCGGGCGGGTTCCACGCCTACGACGTGTTCGAACACACGCTGCGGACGATCGACGCCTGCCCGCGCGGGCTGGCGGTGCGGCTGGCGGCGCTGTTCCACGATATCAACAAGCCGCAGGCCAAGCGCGAGGTGATCCGGGAGGGGCAGCCGGGGGCGACGTTCTACGGCCACGAGATGCTCGGCGCGGCGACCGCCCGGAGCGTGCTGCGCCGCCTGCGCTTCGCCCACGACCTGATCCGGCAGGTGACCACCCTGGTCGAGCGGCACATGTTCACGACGGACGTGACCGACAAGGGGTTGCGCCGGCTGGTCCGCCGGGTAGGCGTGCCCCTTATTTTCGACCTTTTGGACCTGCGGCGGGCCGATGTGACCGCCCAGGGCATGGGGGGACGGACGGACGATGTGGACGAATTTGAGGCCCGGATCCGCGCGGAGCTGGACCGGAAACCGCCGTTTTCGCTGAACGATCTGGCACTTGACGGCGGCGACGTGATGCGTATCCTGAAGGTGGCGCCCGGGCCGCTGATCGGCCGCGTGCTGGACTACCTGCTGGAGCAGGTGCTCGACGACCCGGAGCTGAATCAGCCGGAGACGCTGGCGGACCTGGCCCGGGAGTTCTACGAGGCAACGAAGGAGAGTCCGAACGATAAGGAATCCGACCTATGAAGATTCACGAGTATCAGGCGAAGCAACTGTTCGCGCGCCACGGGATCCCGGTGCCGGCGGGGGACGTGGCGACGACGCCGCTGGAGGCGTATCAGATCGCCGACCGGGTGAACAAGCCGGTGATGGTGAAGGCGCAGGTCCACGTCGGCGGCCGCGGCAAGGCCGGGGGGGTCAAATACGCCGAAAACGCCGAGGCCGCGAAAGTGCTCGCCACCACCATCCTGGGGATGGACATCAAGGGTCTGACGGTCAAGAAGGTGCTGGTTACGGAGGCCGCCGACATCATCTCGGAAGCGTACGTGGGAATCATCCTCGACCGGGCGAGCCGGAGGCCGGTGATCATGGTGTCGGCGGCGGGCGGGATCGACATCGAGGAAGTGGCGGCGAAGACGCCCGAGAAGATTCACAAGCTGGCGGTCGATCCGGTCACCGGGCTGAAGCTGTTCCAGGCGCGGAACCTCGCCTACAAGCTCTACCGGGACATCAGCCAGGTCCGCCAGGCGGCCGACATCATCATGAAGCTCTACGAGACGTTCTGGGCGGTGGATGCGTCGCTGGTGGAAATCAATCCGCTCATCACGAACGCGGCGAGCGAGGTGGTGGCGATCGACGCGAAAGTCAACATCGACGACAACGCCCTCTACCGCCAGCCGGCAATCACGGCCATGCGGGACCTGGACGCGGAGCCGCCGACCGAGACCCAGGCGCGCGAGGCCGACCTCTCGTACGTGAAACTCGAGGGGACGATCGGGTGCATGGTCAACGGAGCGGGGCTGGCGATGGCGACCATGGATCTCGTGAAGCGCTACGGGGGCGAGCCGGCCAATTTCCTCGATATCGGCGGCTCGTCCAACCCGCAGAAGGTGGTGACGGCGCTGCGCATCATCACCTCGGATCCCAACGTGAAGGCCATCCTGGTCAACATCTTCGGGGGGATCACGCGGTGCGACGACGTGGCCAACGGACTCGTGCAGGCGCTCGACGAGTTGAAGCCGAAGACGCCGATCGTAGTGCGGCTGGCCGGAACGAACGAGGCGGAGGCGGCGCGCATCCTCGCGCGCTACCATCTGCCGTTTGAAGATACGCTCGACAAGGTGGTCAAAAAAGCGATTGCGCTGGCGGGCGGACAGGACTAGGCGAGGTAGCGTATGGCGATATTCATCAATCAGAAATCCAGAGTGCTCGTGCAGGGAATCACCGGCCGCGACGGCTCGTTTCACGCCCAGCAGATGAAGGCTTACGGCACGCAGGTGGTGGGCGGCGTGACGCCCGGAAAGGGCGGCTCCCAGGTGGCGGGAATACCCGTGTTCAACACGGTGGAAGAGGCGGTCGGGGCGACCGGGGCGGACGTGTCGGTCGTCTACGTGCCGCCGGCGTTCGCCGTCGATGCGATCTACGAGGCGGTCGACGCCGGGATCGGGCTGGTGGTGTGCATCACCGAAGGACTTCCGGCGAACGACATGATGAAGGTGTACCCGTACGTCAAGGCGCGCGGGGCGCGGCTGATCGGGCCCAACTGCCCCGGCCTCATCTCGGTCGACCAGTGCAAGATCGGGATCATGCCGGCGACGATTGTGAAAAAGGGCAACGTCGGAGTGGTCTCGCGGTCGGGGACGCTCACCTACGAGGCGATCTGGGCGCTCACGCTGGCGGGAATGGGGCAGACCACCTGCATCGGAATCGGCGGGGACCAGGTGATCGGGACCACTTTCATCGACTGCCTGGAGGCGTTCGAGGCCGACCCGGCGACGCGGGGGGTGGTCATGATCGGGGAGATCGGCGGATCCGACGAGGAGGAGGCGGCCGCGTTCATCAAGAAGCGCATGACCAAGCCGGTGGTAGCCTTCATCGCCGGGCGTTCGGCGCCGCCGGGCAAGCGGATGGGGCACGCCGGGGCGATCATCTCCGGCGGCAGCGGCACGGCCGAGGGGAAGGTGGCGGCGCTCACGGCGGCGGGGGTGCCGGTGGCGGGATCGCCGACCGAGATCCCCGCGCTGTTGAGAGACCTGATGGCCAGGCGCGCGGGCAAGGCCAGGAGCGCGGCGCGGCCGGCGGCCAAACCGGCGTCCCGCGCGGGGACCAAGATCAGGACCACATCCGGCCGAGCAAGCGCGGCGCGCGCGGCCCGACCGGCGGCAAAAGCAAACAAAAAGCCGCACGCGGCGAAGAAGACCGGGACCAAGGCCAGGAAGAAAGCTCCGGCGGGCAGACGAAAATGAGCGGCGTCGGCGGACGTTCGGCCGCCACGGCGGCCGACAACCTCGGAGACGTGAGATGACGGCGATAGAGACCGAGTCGGGCGAGACCAGAGAGAAGCCCGGCCCGCAGAACAAGTACGACTATTCGAAGGGGCCCGCCCCTTTGAACATCAACCTCGCGTGGTGCAAGGCCTGCAACATCTGCATCGCCCTGTGCCCGCGTCAGGTATTCGAACCGGACCGCGACGGCAAGCCGGTCCTCGCGCGGCCGGAGAACTGCACCCAGTGCCAGATTTGCTGGATTCACTGTCCGGATTTCGCGATAACCTCGAACTACAAGTGATGGGAGCGTCGCTTATGCCACTCAATCAACAACTGCTGCAGGGGAACGCCGCGTGCGTGCAGGGCGCCCTGTACGCGGGGATGCGATTCTACGCCGGCTACCCCATCACGCCCTCGACCGAGATCGCCGAGGTGAGCGCGCGCGAACTGCCCAAATTGGGCGGCCGGTTCATCCAGATGGAGGATGAGATCGCCTCGATCGCGGCCATCGTGGGAGCCTCGGTGTCGGGGCTCAAAGCGATGACGGGGACCTCGGGGCCCGGGTTCTCCCTCATGGTGGAGAACCTCGGGTATGCCTACATGACCGAGGTGCCGGTCGTGATTGTCAACGTCCAGCGCGGCGGACCCTCGACGGGACTGCCGACCAAGGTGAGCCAGTCGGACACGATGCAGGCGCGCTGGGGGACGCACGGCGACTACACCGCGATCGCCGTCGCGCCCTCGAACGTCAACGATACCTTCACCGAGACCGTCCGGGCATTCAACCTGGCCGAGCGCTTCCGCACGCCGGTCACGGTGCTGCTCGACGAGGTGATCGGGCACTCGCGGGAGATCATCCGGATCCCGGAGCCGGGGGAGCTCGAAGTGCGCGACCGGGTGAGGCCGACGGTGCCGCCGGAGCAGTATGTGCCGTATGAGATGACGGCCAACGGGGTGAACCCGATGCCGGCGTACGGCGAGGGATACCGCTACAACGTGACCGGACTCACCCACGACGCGAAGGGGTTTCCGACCAACCGGGCGGACGAGATCAAGCCCAAGCTCGACAAGCTGCGGTTCAAGATCGAGCACTTTGTGGACGAGATCGCGAAGTTGCGGACCGAGTATGTCGAGGACGCCGAGTACGTGTACGTGACCTACGGATCAGTGGCGCGGACGGCCCTGCAGGCGACGAAGCTGGCGCGCCAGGCGGGGTTCAAGGTAGGGTGCGTACAGCTCTACACGGTGTGGCCGTTCCCCGACCGCCAGCTGCGCGAGCTGTGCGGGCGGGCGCGGCAGGTGATTGTCGGCGAGCTGAACATGGGACAGATCATTCACGAAGTCAGGCGGGTGCTGCCGCCGGATATTCCGGTGCACGGATTACAGCGGTATGACGGGGAAATCCTGACGCCAATGCAGCTTCTGGAGAAGCTGGAGGAGGTGCTCTAATGGCCACTGTGACCGACAGCAAAGAGAGCCGGAAGCAGCGGTCGGACGTGACCCTGGGCTACCTTCGGCCGGGGAAGAAATTCCCGAACGTGTGGTGTCCGGGCTGCGGGATCGGCGTGGTGATGGGGGCGTTCATCCGCGCCCTCGACAAGCTCGGGTACGGCAAGGACGAGGTGGTCATGGTCTCGGGGATCGGCTGTTCGAGCCGGATGCCGGTGTACATGGATTTCAACTCGCTCCACACGACCCACGGACGGGCGCTGCCGTTTGCGACCGGTGTGAAGTTCGCGCGGCCGGAGATGAAAGTGGTCGTGATCACGGGCGACGGCGACGCGCTGGCGATCGGCGGGAATCACTTCATTCACGCCTGCCGGCGCAACATCGACATCACCACCATCCTCATCAACAACAACATCTACGGCATGACCGGGGGACAGGGATCGCCGACGACACCGGCCAACGCGTTTTCGACAACCACCCCCTACGGGAACTCCGAGAAGCACTTCGACGCGTGCGAGCTGGCCAAGGCGGCGGGGGCGACCTGGGTCGGGCGGGGGACGGTCTACCACACGCCCCAGTTGGAGAACCTGATCACCAAGGCGCTCGAACACAAGGGCTTTTCGCTGGTGGAGGCGGTGTCCAACTGCCACACCTATTTCGGGCGGCTCAACCGGCAGGGGGACGCGGTGACGATGCTCCAGTCGTTCAAGGAAAACGCGGTCATGGCGAGCAAGGCCAAGTCGATGACCAAGGAGGAACTGGAGGGGAAGTTCACAATCGGCGTGCTCCACGACGACACCCAGACGAGCGAGTTCTGCGACGAGTACCGGATGCTGGTCGAGCGCGTCCGGGCCAAGAAGAAATGAGGCGCACTATGGCACATCGGTTACTCGACAAGATACAGGTTCCGACCGACCGGTTCGAGATGCGGCTGTCGGGGTCGGGCGGCCAGGGAATGATATTCGCCTCGGTCGTGCTGTCGAAGGCGATCGGGACCGGCGAGCAGGCGAAGAAAGTCTGCCAGAGCCAGTCGTACGGTCCGGAGGCGCGCGGCGGGGCATCGAAGTCCGACGTGGTGGTGTCCTCGGACGAGATCTACTACCCGAAGGCGATGAAGCTTGACCTGCTGCTGGCGATGACGCAGGAGGCCCTGGACAAGTACTTCGGGGATCTCAAGGGCGACGGGATCCTGATCGTGGATTCCTCGCTGGTCAGCGAATACCCGGCGGACCGGGCCTACGCGCTGGAGTTCACACGCATGGCGCGGAACGACATCGGGAGCATCATGGTGGCCAACGTGATCGCGCTGGGATCGATCGCCGCCCTCACCGGGTTGGTCTCGTGTGAGAAGCTGACCGAGGCGGTGCTGCAGCACGCGCCCAAGGGGACCGAGGACAAGAACCGCCGGGCCGTCGAGCTCGGGTGGGAGGAGGCGCTGAAGCTGAAGAAGTAGGGGGGCGAACCGGACCGGATCGACCCCCGACCCGCGGGAGCGCGGGGGGCGGGCCGCGCACGAAGCAGACAAAGGAGTCGGATTGAACAGGACGCTGCTGATAATCAAACCGGATGCGACGGAGCGGAATCTGATCGGGCATGTGATCGGCCGGCTCGAACGGGCGCATTTCAGGATCATCGCCATGCGCATGGAGCGGCTGACCGCCGCAGAGGCGGAACGGTTCTACGAGGTGCACCGGGAGCGCCCGTTCTTCCGTTCGCTCGTGGCTTTCATGACGTCCGGCCCGGTGGTGTCGATGGTGCTGGAGAAGGAGAATGCCGTGGCCGATCTCCGCACGCTCATGGGGGCGACCAACCCGGCCCAGGCGGCGTGCGGGACGATTCGGCAGGAGATCGGCGTGAACGTGGAGAAGAACTCGGTGCACGGCTCCGACTCCGAGGAGAATGCGCAGCGCGAGATCGCGTTCTTCTTTGAAAGTCCGGTGTAAACAGCGGCGCGCGGGCGGCCCGGCCGCCCGCCGCCCGACGGTGTCATGACGGGCCGGATCCCCCGCCGGGAGCCGGCCTGTCGCATTGGGGAAGTCCTTGCGCATGCAGCAGGTGGCGCTTCACTACGGGCGGGGAGAACTGGTCCTCGCCATTCCCGACGAGTACGCGGTCACCGCCTTCGCCCCCCGGCCGGCGGACGAGCCGGTCACCTACGAGCGGTTCCGCGCGGAGTTCATCGGACGGGGCGGGCTTGCGGCGATCCGGGGAGAGCCGGTCGTGGTGGTCAACGACGGTTTTCGCCGCACGCCCACGGCGCTCGTGCTCGAGTGGCTCGACCGGATCGACTCCGGACTCCTGGACCGGGCGTCATTTCTGGCGGCCACGGGAACGCACGGGACGCCGAGCGAGGAGGACTGGGGGAAGATTTTCGGCCGCTTCCGGGAGCGGGTGCGGGCGCGGACGGCCGTCCACGACTGCCGCGACGCCGGATCGATGACGCGGCTGGGAGAGGACCCGCTGGGCGGCGAGGTCTATGTCAATCGGGCGGTGCTCGGGACGCGGCCGGTGGTGGTGATCGGATCGGTCGAGCCGCACTATTTCGCGGGCTACACCGGGGGGCGCAAGGGGATTTTCCCCGGCATGGTCGACCTGGCGACGACGGAGCGGAACCACAATTTGGCGCGGGCGATGGCGGCGGCGCCGCTTCGTCTGGCCGGGAACCCGGTGGCCGAGCATTTGCAGGCGCTCATGGACCGGATCGACGGGGCGAGGTTTTTCTCGATTCAGGCGGTGCTCGATGCGGCGCAGCGGGTTGCGGGCGTCTTCTGCGGAGGAATGACGGAGTCGTTCCAGCGGGCGACGGTCCTGGCCGACCAAATCTACGCTTTCCGCGGGGCGGGGCCGTTCGGGACGGTGCTGGCGGAACTCCGTCCGCCCCTGGACCGGAACCTGTACCAGCTTCAGAAAGCAGTCGAGAACTGTCAGGCGGCGGTGGCCGACGGGGGGGCGCTGGTCGTGGTCTCGGCCTGCGCGGAGGGGATGGGGTCGCCGCATTTTGCCGATTTGGCGACGCGCTGGGATCCGGGCGGCAATGCCCCGCGCGACGGCGGCCCGGCCACTTTCGGGTCGCACAAGCTGTCGCGGGTCGTGGCGATCGCCCGGCGCATTGCGGTGCGCGTCCACACGGAGATGAAAGATGACGAAGTGAGGCGGGTGTTTTACGAACCGCTTGACAACGTGGCGAACTTTTTGTACTTAAGGCGCGACGCATGTGAAAATAATAACTTAGCGGTTGTATATGACGCGGGCCACACGGTTCTCACTGCATAACGCTCCGCGCCGTGGCAACACCAGGAGGTTCGAATGAACAGAAAGATCGCCGTAGTAGGAGCCGGGAATGTGGGTGCGTCGTGCGCGATGTACCTGGCCGAGGCGAACCTGGCCGATGTCGCGATGGTCGACATCATTGAGGGGCTGCCCCAGGGGAAGGGGCTCGACCTGAGCCAGGCCGGGCCGGTGCGCGGGTACAACGCCATGATCGACGGGTCGAACGACATGGCGGCTGTCAAGGGCGCGGACATTGTAGTGATGACGGCCGGGCTGGCCCGCAAGCCGGGCATGACGCGCGAGGATCTGCTGACCAAGAACGCCGAGATCGTGGGCGGCGTGGCCAAGGAGATCAAGAAGCACGCGCCCAAAGCCTACGTGATCGTGGTCTCCAACCCGCTCGACCTGATGACCTACCACATGATGAAAGTGACGGGCTTCCCCAAGGAGCGTGTCATCGGCCAGGCCGGCGTGCTGGATTCGACACGCTTCCGCACATTCGTGGCCATGGAGCTGGGGGTGGCGATGGCCGACGTGCAGGCGATGGTGCTCGGGGGACACGGCGACACGATGGTGCCGCTGTCGCGCTACACGACCGTGGCGGGCATCCCGATCGGCGAGCTGATCCCGAAAGAGCGGATCAAGGCGATCGAGGAACGGACGGCCAACGGGGGCGGCGAGATCGTCAAGCTGCTCAAAACCGGGTCGGCCTACTACGCACCGGCGGCAGCGACCGTGCAGATGGTGCGGGCGATCCTCAACGATGAGAAGCGTCTCCTGCCGTGCTCGTGCTACCTCACGGGCGAGTACGGGATCGAGGACATGCACATCGGCGTGCCGTGCATTCTCGGCGCCAAGGGTGTGGAGAAGATCCTCGAGCTGAAGTTGAACAAGGCGGAACTGACGTCGCTGCAGAAGTCGGCGGCCACTTACAAAGAACACATGAAGATCATGGGATACTAGAGGAGCGAGCGATGGCGAAGTACAAGCATATCGTCGTCCCGAGCGAGGGGACGCGCATCGTCGTCAAGAACAAACAGCTCCAGATCCCCGATGAGCCGATCATCCCGTTTATCGAGGGAGACGGCACCGGGCGGGATATCTGGAAAGCGACGCGGCGGGTCGTCGATGCGGCGGTTGAGAAGGCCTACGGCGGCAGGAAGCGGATCGTGTGGATGGAGATCTACGCGGGGGAGAAGGCCAACGAGCTGTACAAGGAGTGGCTGCCGGACGAGACCGTGGATGCGATCCGCAAATACGTGGTGGCGCTCAAGGGGCCGCTCACCACGCCGATCGGGGGCGGGTTCCGCTCGCTCAACGTGAGCCTGCGCCAGTTCCTCAACCTCTACGCCTGCGTCCGGCCGGTGCGCTATTTCCGCGGCGTCGGGTCACCCGTCTGCCACCCGGAGAAGCTCAACGTCGTCATCTTCCGCGAAAACACGGAAGACGTCTACGCCGGGATCGAGTGGCAGAAGGGGTCGAAGGAGGCGCAGAAAGTGATCGCCTGGCTGAACAAGAACATGAAGCAGGCGATCCGGACCGACAGCGGGATCGGAATCAAGCCGATCTCGATGACCGGGACCACCCGGCTGGTGCGCAAAGCGATCAAGTACGCGCTGGAGAAGAAGCACAAATCGGTGACTTTGGTGCACAAGGGGAACATCATGAAGTACACCGAGGGCGCGTTCCGCGACTGGGGATACCGGGTGGCGAAGAAGGAGTTCGGCGCCCACACGATCACCGAGGACGAGCTGTGGTCGAAGTACGACGGGAAGCAGCCGGAGGGCAAGCTGCTGATCAAGGACCGGATCGCCGATTCGATGTTCCAGCAGATTCTCACCCGGCCGGACGAGTACGAGATCCTGGCGACGCCGAATCTGAACGGGGACTACCTGTCGGATGCGTGCGCCGCGCAGGTCGGGGGCCTGGGGATGGCGCCGGGCGCGAACATCGGCGATTTCGTGGCCCTGTTCGAGGCGACCCACGGCACGGCGCCCAAGTACGCCGACAAGGACATGATCAACCCCGGCTCGCTGATCCTGTCGGCGGCGATGATGCTGGATTACCTGAACTGGCCCGAGGCCGGTGCATTGATTCACTCGGCGCTGCAGACGACGATCGACCGGAAGACGGTCACCTACGACCTGGAACGCCAGATGCCGGGGGCGACCAAGGTCGGGACGGCGGAGTTCGGAATGCAGATCATCAAGAACATGTAGATCGGACCGGCCGACACATGAAAAGGCAGGACCGCGAGCGTCCTGCCTTTCTTTTTTGGCTGAGCGGCGGCGAGGGGCGCGCGCCGGTCATTTCGGCTTGTCCCCGAGGGCAAACACGACCTTGTAGGAGATCCAGACACTCACGGGTTTGCCTTCGTAAACTGCGGGGGTGTAGCGGTTCTTGCCGGCGGCGTCGACCGCGCTGCTGTCGAGCGCCGGGATGCCCGACGACTTCTGCACTTTCACCCGCGAAGGAACGCCGGCCGTGTCGATGAGCGCCCGGATATAGAGGGAGCCTTCGATTCCCTTCTCCCGGGCCTCCGGCGGGTACACCGGCTGTTCGCTGTGGATGACCTCGGGCATCCGGTCGACGGCCACGAAATCATCGGGCGTCGGCGCGGACAGACTGTCGGCGGGTTCTTCATCGGCGGCGCCGACCGGCGTGCACACCAGCGGCGCGGCGACCAAAAGCAGGACGCAGGAACAGATCAGCCAGACGCTTTTCATCGTCTACCTCCAGTAAAATGGTCTGTTGCAAAAACGCGCCGCGGGGACAAAACGTGCAATGAGATTTCGGTCTTCGTCGCGGGCCGGCCGCGCCGCCCCGGGGCGGCTACGTCCTCTCCGGCGCCTCCACCCGTTCTTTGAGCGACTCGTTTTCGGACCGGAGTTCCTTGATCGCCTGTATCAGCACGGGCGTCAGGCGGCTGTAGTCGACCGTCAGAGATCCGTCCGATTGCTCGGTGACGGCCTCGGGGAGCACTTTCCGGACCTCCTGGGCCACGAGGCCGACCTGGCGATCGGTGCCGAAATGGATCTCGGCGAAGTCCTCAACGCGCCAGGAGTAGCGGACGCCGGTGAGCCGGTCGACCGGCGGCAGGGCACCGTCGAGCGGCTCGATGTCATTCTTGAAGCGGACATCGGAGCAGGCGCCGATAGAGCCGGCGGAGCAGATGTTGCCGACCACGTGCAGGGCCTTGGTGGGGAGGTCAGTGCCGACACCGATGCTCGCGCCGGCCTTGGTCATCAAGGTAATCGTGCTCGGCGGGACCGGGGGAATGCCCGGCTCCATGGGACCCACGAGCGTGATCGAGCCGGCCGTGGCGGACGAAAGGGCCCTGATGGAGGAGTCGGTGACGGACTCGAGGCCCGGTCCGAGACGGAGTTCGCCGCCGCGAGGGCGGCCGTGCACAGCATGCGCCGCATCGACATGGAAGACTCCTTGCCGATAGAACACGGTTGTTTCTCGGAGCGGCAATTCCGGGGTTCATTCTGCGTGTCTGCAATGTCCTGGCCGAACGGTTCCTGGGCATGTTGAAACTGGAGAACACTGTCTGAAATGGAATCCCGCGCGGGGCGCACCGGGGCTAGCGGCGGAGGCGGGCGCCGTCGGCGCGCGGCGGGAGGAAGTCATAGCGCACGCGAATCCAGGAGGCGACCGGGCGGTTGTTCTCGACCGCCGGGGCGAACCGGCAGAGCGCGACGCCCTCCCGGGCGGCCGCGTCGAGAATCGGCGATCCGCTCGAGGTGCTCACCACGCTCTCGATGACGCGCCCGTCGCAGCCCACCAGCACGCGGAGGCGGACGCTCCCGGCGGTCGCGGCCCACGGCGGCAGCGGCGGGTAGGCGTCGGCAGGCCGGCGGATCACCTGGGGCTGGAGGCGGGTGTCGAAAGCGCTGTCGGCGGGGGCGGGCGGCGTGTCGCACGGCCCGGCGTAGAAGCTGAAGCTCTCCCGGTCGACGCGGCCGGGGAAAAAATCGCGGACGCATCCGGCCGGGAGAACCGCAAGGGTGACCAGAAGTATGATGCGAAGCGCTGTCATCGCGATCCGGCGGCGGGAGCCCGCCCGCTCAAAAGCGATCGCGGCGCCGCCGCAACCCATACCACGTCGAGGAGCCAGAGGTTGCCGGACGTGATGTCGTAGTTGGCCAGGAGCCGGCTCCAGGAATCTCCCGCCGCATAATAGCCGATGAGGAGCTCGAAAGCAACGGTGAGGACAAGCCAGAGGCCCCCGGTCGCCCGCGTCGGGCCGGGCGCAAGACGCCTGCGGCGGCCCAGGAGAACCACGTACGCTGCGATCAGCAGAGAGAGCGAGAGCCCGGACAGCGGGCAGGCCGCCGGTTCCCCGAGATGCGGGGTCAACGGGAGCTGCCGAAGCACGCCGCTGAGCACGCAGAGAACGGGAAGGGGAAGCCAGGCGAAGAACGCGAATCTCCACATTGCGGCGCCCGACCGGGACGGTCAATCGAGAGTTCGGAGGACGGCGCGGACCGGCGAAGCGTCCATGTCCGCGAATTTGAGCGGCAGGGCGATCAGCTCGTAGCGGCCGGGGACCACGTGCCTTAGCACGAGACCCTCGAGAATGACGATGCCGCGGTCGGCGAGGAGATGGTGCACGCCCATATCACGGGAGTCGACGCGATCGACGGAGGGGGTGTCGACGCCGATGAGCCGCACGCCGAGGTCGGCCAGGAAGCAGGCCGCCGGGAGAGTGAGGTGGGAGAACGACCCCGGAAAGGTCCGACCGTCGCCGCCGGTCCCGGTCTTCAGCAGCACCCGCGGGGCGAAGTTATCTTTCAGACTGGCGAGGAGTTCGGGGAGAATCGCCTCGGTGTCGAGCGGCCCGCGGGCGGATGCAAGGTCGAAGACGACAGCCTCGCCGACGCACGGGTCGAGACTCAGGTCGGCCACAGGGGACCCCGAGTCGCGGAAATGCTTGGGGGCGTCGAGGTGGGTGCCGGTGTGAAGGCTCATGGTTACGCCGCCGATGTTGACCGAGCCGGTCTCGGCCAGCCGCGCGGTCCAGAAGGGCCGGAAAGGGGCATCGCCCGGCCAGACCGCCATGCCGGCGACGAGCGGCTGCGAGATATCGATCAGACTTGCCATCAGGTAACCACGCGGTCTTCCCCGAGGTGCTTTCGGTAGGCGCCCTCGGCGATGATGGTTTCGATCGCGGCGATCACGTCCTCGATCTCCCGTTCGGTGTTGTAGAAGTGCGGCGAGAGGCGGATGCCGGCCCGGGGGCGGTAATCGCACAGGAAGCTGCGGGCGTTGAGCTCGGTGGCGATCGCCAGACCGTGGTCGAGATCGATGGCGACCGTGCCGGCGCGGCGCGCGGGATCCTCCGGAGCGGTGGTTTTCCAGCCGCGGAGGCGGGCCAGCTCGAGAAGGCGGGCGGTCATCGCCTGCGAGTGCGCGCGGATGCGTTCGATGCCGATCTCCGAGACGAGATCGAGGCCGGGACGGCACGTGTAGAGAGCCGGAATGACCGGGGTGCCGTTCAGGAAGCGGTAGGAGCCCGCGGCGCGGCGGATCGGCGGCGGCTCAAAGGCAAACGGGGCATCGTGGGCCAGCCAGCCGGTGAAGCTCGGGCGGAGGGAGCCGATGAGGTCGGGACGGACATAGAGGAACGCGGCGCCGGGACCGCCGCACAGCCATTTGAGGCAGCCGCCAACGGCGAAGTCGGCATCAAGGGCGCCGAGGTCGACCGGAATCGAACCGAGCGACTGGTAAACGTCGAGAACCACCCGGGCGCCCACGCGATGGGCCTTCTCGATGACGGCCGGGGCATCGATGATGAACGAGCTGCGGAAAAGGACGTGCGAGATGGGAACCAGCAGCGTGGCCTCGTCAATGGCCTCGAGGAGGCGCTCGGTCGGGACCGTGACGCCGTCGGGGCAGGGCACGATCTCGACACGGCCGCCGCGGGCAGCGGCCCACTCCTGGCAGAGATACTTGATCGAGGGGAATTCCATGTCGACCATGACGATCTTGTTACGGGGGGCGGCGAAGTCGAAGCAGGAGAGGATGACAGCCTCGGCGGTGGTGACGTTCGGCTGCATGGCGACGGTGTCGGGGGCGGCGTGCATGAAAGCGCCGATGTGATCGCCGACAGTGCGGGGCAACTCCCACCACTCGTCGTGCCAGGCCCGCACCCCCCGGGCGGCCCATTGGTCGGCGTAGGCGGCGGCCGCGGAGCGGGCGGCGTTGGGCATGGCTCCGAGAGAGTTGGAGATGAGGTAGCAGCAACGGCTCAGGGAATCGAAATGCCGGCGATAGCTCAGAAGATCGGCCATGAGATGTTTCCTCGGGGCGCCCGGGCCCCCGTACATCGGTTGAGCCTATAGTACGAGGGCCGGGGCGGCGGGGACAAACGGTATTTTCGGGGCCGGGTGGAAAAAGTGGGAAGTTTTAGTCGACAGCGGTGGCCGGAGCCGGCTTTCGTAGAATATCAGCACCGGCATCACGCGATCGGCGGTGTTGCTATGCGAAATGGCGCCGGCGGACATCTAGTCCGCCGGTTTCTCTTTCCAACCGGCCAACCGGAGAAGAGACGATGGATTTCCTGCTGCTGCCGGCGGTGACGCCGGCCGTCGCAGTCGTCGTCACGGCGGCCGGTCGCGCGCCCGCCCGCCCTCAGCCGGGATACGCGCCGTCGATGTACTGCCGGAGGTAGCGGTTGTCGACTTTCAGGTCGCGCAACTGCGCTTTCAGGATGTCCCCGATCGAAAGGAGGTTCGCCAGCCGGCCATCGTCGATGATCGGCACGTGGCGGATGCGGTTGTTGGTCATGACGGCCGCGATGTACTCAATGTCGTCGTCGAGGACGCCGATGATCAGGTCGGTCGTCATGAGGTCGGCGACCGGGATGGTCTTGAAGTCGCGGTCGCGGTCATGGGCCGCCCGGAAGATGTCTTTGTCGCTGATGATGCCCCGGAGCATTCCCCCGGAGTCGACGACCGGCAGGCAACTGATGCGGTTGGCCAGCAGGAGGTGCATGGCGCGGGCGACGACGGCTTCGGGCACAATCGTGATCACGGCCCGGGTCTTGGTTTTAAGAAGGTCTCTGACGAGCATGCGTAATCCTCCGCGGCGAAGGGTTTCGGGACGGCTCCTTTACGGACGTGCTCATCGGCATAACCTCTGTCGGGTGACTGTTGTCCGGCCGGCGGGAAACCCGATGAAGCGGCAGATGCCGGGGCAAGGGAGTCGGACAAAGGATTCGTTGGCAACTTGAATACAATGTGATATACTGAGTTGGCTATGTCAAGGCAAAAAGCGACCATAAATATCCTCTTTGCTCTTTTTCTGGCCATGGCCGGCGGTATGCGGGGGCAAGCGGAATCCGAAGATCCCGTGCTGCGCTACTACTGCCAGCGGGCGGCCGGGCAGGGTGAAAGCCGCGACCCGGCCAAAACCGGCCTTCGCTACGAAGTGTGGGTGCGGACTTACCTGACCCACTTCGGGCGGGGGAACAAGGTGGAGCTGACCGATTCGGCGTTGTTTCGGCGCTTCTGCAGTTTCGGCGCGATCGACTCGCAGCAGACGGAGGCGGTGACGAAGGAGTCGCTGGCGAAGTTCGACCTGTCATACCCGAATGTCTTTCAGGGCGCCTACGAGTTCCGGTTCTTTCCGAACGACACCGGCGGGGCGGCGCTGGCGATCGGGTTCGAGAGCGACACGGTGCAGAACCTGAGCCCGGTGGGATTGGCGGTGATTGACCGGACCAGTTTCTACCTGCAGCGGCTCTACCTCTATTACCCGAACGCGGAGAAGTATGAGCGGTACTCGCGGACGTTCAGTCTCCGGCTGCAGGACGGGTACGTGTTTCCGGACACGGTGGTGACGATGTACTCCGAGGCGGGGATATTCGCGGTGGAGCATTACCGGATCGACACCTATGTCGATTCGGTGCGGATTTTTCGGGACCGGCCGGGCGAGTGAACCTCGCGGGCGGCGAAAGGGCTTGCCCGGCAGGCGGGAGCAGGATTACTTTGCGCCGTATGGCAGCGGACGCGGATCGACTCAAGGACCAGGTACTGGCGCGGCCGGACCGCATCCCCCGGCACGTGGCGATCATCATGGACGGCAACGGTCGGTGGGCGGCCAAGCGCAACAAGCCGCGGACCTACGGGCATGAGGCGGGGGTCAAGGCGGTGCGGGCGACGGTGCGGGCGGCCGGGGAACTGGGAATCCGCTACCTCACCCTCTACACGTTCTCCTCGGAGAATTGGCAGCGGCCGCGGTCGGAAGTGGCCGCGCTCATGTCGCTGCTGTCGCGCACGACGCGGCGGGAACTCGATGAACTGGTCAAGCACGACGTCAAGCTGATCACGGTCGGGCGGGTGAACGGTCTTTCCGCCAGCCGCCAGCGGGTGCTCGCCCGGGCGGTCGAGAAAACGCGCCGGAACAAAGGGCTCACGCTCTGTCTCGCGCTCAACTACGGCGGGAGGACCGAGATTCTCGACGCCGTGAAAGCGATCGCCGGCGCCGCACGGGCGGGGATGATCGACATGCCTGAGATCACCGAAGAATTGTTTTCGAGCTTTCTCTACACCGCGGGGCTGCCCGACCCGGACCTCCTCATCCGGACTTCCGGGGAGATGCGGATCAGCAATTTTCTGCTGTGGCAGACGAGCTACACCGAGCTGTACGTGATCGACACGCTCTGGCCGGACTTCGGCCGAATCGAGTTGTTCCAGGCGGTGGCCGACTACCAGCGGCGCGAGCGGCGGTTCGGCAAGCTCAGCGAGAAAACCAGGTTATGAGCCGCAACCTGGCCTTGCGAATTCTCGTCGCCGCCCTCTTCATCCCGGCCATCCTCTGGATCGGCTACGCGGGCGGGTGGTGGCTCTACGCCATGCTGCTGGTGTTTCTGACGGTCGGGCTCGGCGAGTATCTCATCCGCGAGGGCTATCGCCTCGACCGTCCGGTATTCTGGCTGACGGAAGCCACAGCGGTGGCGGTTTATTCGGTGGTCGCGCTCCCCCGGCTGGGGGTCGAGGGTCTGGGTGAATTCGTGATCTACCGGTGGCACGTCGCGGCGGCCGGACTCCTGGCGGCTTTCTTCCTCGTCTCGGGCATGCTGTTCACGCTGGGCAAACGGCCGCCGGCGGAGTTGTTCACGCGCCACTGCCGGCTGTGCTGGGGACTGGCGTACCTGAGCATCACCTGGCCGATCGTCTTTCTCGTCGGGAGCGGAGTCGCGGGTCAGCACGGCGGCGATTCGCTGCTGTTTCTGTTCGGGCTTCTGTGGGTGGGGGACACGGCGGCCATGGCCGTGGGCAAAGGACTGGGGCGGCACAAACTCTCGCCCGCGGTGTCGCCGAACAAGACCGTGGAGGGGTTCATCGGGGGGATCGCGGGAGCGGCGGCGATCGGGGTCGTGATGTATTTCTGGAAATTCGAAGGGCTTGGCCTGGGGCATGCGCTCGCGGCAGCCGTGGGCGCCAGCGTGTGCGGGCAACTGGGCGACCTGGTCGAATCGATGTGGAAACGGTCGGTCGGGGTGAAGGATTCGTCGGCGATCATCCCCGGCCACGGCGGTGTGCTCGACCGCTTCGACTCGCTTCTGTTCGCGGCCCCGTTTCTCCTTCTGTATTTCACCCTCATCAGATGACGGAGGGGCGGAGTGCGGTGGCTCGATTACCTATTTGCCGCCCGGCCGCTTCTCCACGTGCCGGTCTGGTCGATTTACCTGGTCTCGCTGCACTACCACCAGATGGCGTCGGGGAGAGAATTTCACGGCGAAGATCTGGCGACTCCGGCGCTGTTGAGTCTGCTCTGCGCCGGCGCCTACTATCTGAACCAGGTGTATGATCGGGAGGGGGATGCGCTCAACGGGAAGCTGGGATTTCTCGGGCCGGGACGCCTGAGCGAACGCGGCCTGCTCGGCGCCCACCTGGCGCTCTCGGTCCTTGCGCTGGCGGGCGCGGCGCTCCTCTCGTGGGGCTTGTTGCTGGTGTTCGCCCAGCTCCTCGTGCTCGGCTACATTTATTCGGCGCCGCCGCTGCGGCTGAAGGACCGGCCGTTCTGGGGGCTGGCGGCCAACGCCTGGAGCTTCGGCTTGCTCATCCCGCTGACCGTGATGCGGGATCTGTCGGAGCACACCGTGGGGCTGCTGGGCGGCGACACGCCCGTGTATTTCCTTCTCGCAGTGGGGGGCACGTACCTTCTGACCACCATCCCGGACCGCGCCGGCGACGGGGCGACGGGGAAGCGGACGCTGGCGGTGGTCTGGCCGGTGGGGTGGGTGAAAGCGGCGGCGCTGGCGTTGACGGGGCTGGCGGCGGCCGTGGCGTGGCGCGGAGGGTTGGCCGAACTGGCCGGGGTCGCCCTTATCTCGCTGGCGCCGATAGCAGTAACGCTCCTGGCCCCAAGCCCATCGAGCGAACGCCTGGCGGCCAAAGCCCCGATCGCGATCCTGACCCTGGCGGCCGGATGGTGGTTTCCCGCATACCTCATCTTTGTCGTTGTGCTGGCGGCCGCCACCAGCGTATACTACCGGGCGAGGTTTAACCAGATTTATCCACGATTGACGTGATGCGAGTTACCGCCATCTTGCTGCTGTTGTACACCGGGCTGCTGTTCGGCTGCGCCGGCTACCCGCGCTACACCGGGGGACTGGTGGAGCGGCCGGCCGAGGTGGGGGAACGCCAGGTGGATTTCACGACCGCGGAGTATGTCCGGCTCGGGCTGATTGTGCAGTCGTTCCTCGGCAAACCCTACGCCGGCGCCTCCCCCTACGATCCCGGCATCGACTGCTCGCTCTTCATTCGCGAGGTGTTCGAAAAGTACGGCCGGATCAAACTACCGCGGACGGCCGAGGAGCAGTTTGCGGCGGGGACACAGGTGCACCGGAATCTGCTGCGCTACGGCGACCTGGTCTTTTTCCGCACGGTGCCGGGACAGGTGTCGCACGTCGGGGTGTATCTCGGCAACGACGACTTCATCCACGCCTCGAGCTCGCGGGGCGTGATCATCAGCAGCCTTCGCGAAGAATACTGGGCCCGGTCGTACGCCGGCGCCCGGCGGGTTCTCGACTCGCCGAAGGGGTGAACTCCCGCCGGCCCCGGGCGTTCCACAAACATGGCACCGCACATTGCCGAACTTGACCTGAAACTCAGGAACCTGCCGTCCTCGCCGGGGGTCTACCTGTTTCGCGACCGCCGGGGGCGAATCCTGTACATCGGGAAAGCCAAGATTCTGCGCAACCGCGTGCGGTCGTATTTTCAGCGGGGAAACGGCCACGAGGAGCGGATCGCGCGGATGGTGGCGCAGGTGGCCGATCTCGAGGTCATTGTCACCGACAGCGAGGTCGAGGCGCTCATTTTCGAGGCCAACCTGGTGCGCGAGCACAAACCCCACTACAACGTCAACCTGAAAGACGACAAACATTTTCCGTACATCAAGATCACGACCAACGAACCCTTCCCGCGCGTCCTGATCGTGCGGCGCATCGAGAAAGACGGGGCCACCTATTTCGGCCCGTACACGAGCGCGAAGGGGATGCGGCGCACAGTGGCGTTTCTCACGCAGTTGTTCAAGATCCGCTCCTGCAGTTATGTGATTCCGCCGCCCGAGGGAAAGACGCTGCGGGTGTGTCTGGACTACCATATCAAACGGTGCGGCGGACCATGCGAGGGACTGGTGGACCAGGCGAACTACCGGCGCGGGGTTGAGGCGGTCATCATGGTGCTGCGGGGGAAATCGCGCTCCCTGACCGAGCAGCTCACCGCGCGCATGCACGAGGCCTCGGCCGCGGAGCGGTTCGAGGAAGCGGCCGAGGCGCGCGACCAGATCGAGGCGATCGAGTCGGTCATGATCAAGCAGAAGGTCGATGTGGGGGAGCCGGTCGACCGGGACATCGTGGCCGTGGCGCGCGAGGGAGGCGATGCGGTCGGCGTCGTCATGCAGATTCGCGAGGGGGTGCTGATCGGGCGGCAGGATTTCCAGTTGACGGCGGGGGCGGATCGCGACGACCAGGCGGTGCTGGCAACGTTCCTCATGCACTACTACAACCACCAGCCCAACCTTCCCGACGAAGTGCACCTCCCGTTCGCCATGGAGGATCTCGACCTGTTCGCGGAGTGGCTGCGGAGGCAGAAGGGGGCGAAGGTCAAAGTGCAGGCGCCGCAGATCGGGGAGAAGTCGAAGCTGGTCGAGCTCACCGCGACAAACGCGCGGCTGCTGCTCGATGAACTCCTGATCCAGAAGCGGCAGGTGGCGGACCGCACGAGCAGGATGGTGACCGGCCTGAAAGACGCGCTGAAACTCGCCGTCTCGCCCCGGGAGATCGTCTGTTTCGACATCTCGAACACGGGCGAGACGGACGCGGTCGGGTCGGCGGTGTACTTCTCCAACGGCAAGCCATACAAGAGCGAGTACCGCCATTTCAGGATCAAGGGGGTGAAGGGGCAGGATGATTTCAAGATGATGCGCGAGGTGGTGGGGCGGTATTTTCACCGGCGCACTGAAGAGCAGAAGCGCATGCCGGACCTGGTTGTGGTCGACGGCGGGAAGGGGCAATTGTCGGCGGCGCGGAAGGAGCTGCAGAGAGCGGGGCTGGCGGCGCAGCCGGTGATCGGGCTGGCCAAGCGGCTCGAAGAAATATACGTCCCGGGAGCGGCCGACCCGATCGTGATCCCGCGCAGTTCTCCGGCCCTGCTGCTGCTCAAACACGTGCGCGACGAGGCGCATCGGTTCGCGGTCGAGTACAATCGGAATGTCCGGACGAAGCGGACGATCAAGTCGGTGCTGGGGGAGATCAGGGGGATCGGCCCGGCCCGGCAGCAGGCGCTGCTGAGGGAATTTGGGTCGGTCGAGCAAATCCGGCAGCAGACAGCGGAGCGGCTGGCGGAGGTGAAGGGGATAACGCGGGCGCTGGCGGAGCGGGTGCTAGAGGCGCTGCGGGAGAAAAGCGGCGAGGGCGGGGAGTAAAATGCGCCGGCGGGAGCCGGGCGGCCCCCTCTCCTGCGGGCTTGTGCGAAAGCAGGAATGGACCATCTGCCCGACGGGAATCATCGCGCTGACGTCCATGCCTCCCGTCCGGCACGGATGGCTCGCCGACGGCGGCCGCCGGGGGCGAGGATAGTGGTTGCAATCGGGGACCGGCCGTGCCTATACTCCCCTCATGCAGCAGCCCAAGGCGTACACGGTCACGGCGATCACCCGGATGATCAAGAATGTCCTCGAAGAATCCTTCCAGGGGATCTGGGTGGAAGGCGAGATCTCCAACTACATCCACCACACGTCGGGCCACCGGTATTTCAGCCTCAAGGACGACAATGCCGTCCTCAAGGGGGTGATGTGGCGGTCGCTGGGGAACGGGCTGAAATTCGAGCCGAAAAACGGGCAGAAAGTTCTCGCGTTCGGGGATATCGCGGTCTATGAAAAAGGGGGGCAGTACCAGCTCAACTGCAGGAAGATTGTGCCGGTGGGAATCGGGCCGCTCGAACTGGCCTACCGCCAGTTGTACGAGAAACTCTCGGCCGAGGGGCTGTTTGCGGCCGAGCGGAAGCAGCCTCTCCCGCGCTTTGCCCAGAAGATCGGGATCGTGACCTCGCCGACGGGGGCGGCGATTCGGGATATCGTGCAGATTGCGCGGCGGCGGAACCGGTCGGTCGAGCTGATCCTCTATCCGGCGCAGGTGCAGGGGGAGGGGGCCGAGGCGACGATCGCGGCGGGCATTCGCTATTTCAACACGCGGGCGGATATCGACGTGCTCATCGTCGGGCGCGGCGGCGGCTCGCTGGAGGACCTGTGGCCGTTCAACACGGAGACCACGGTGCGGGCGATCGCCGGGTCGCGCATCCCGGTGATCTCGGCCGTCGGGCACGAGATCGATTTCACGCTGGCCGACTACGCCGCCGACATGCGGGCGCCGACCCCCTCGGCGGCGGCCGAGCTGGCCGTCTGGCCGGCCGAGGAGATGCGGCGGCTCGTGCGGCAGTTGGTGGTGCGGCAGGCGACGCTCCTGGGGGGGCAGGTGCGGGAGGCCCGGCGGCGGCTTGCAGGTTCGCTCTCGCGCCCGGTGCTCGCGCGGCCGATGGAGATGGTGTTCCACCGCCAGCAGCGCCTCGACCACGCCGCGGAACGGCTGGCGACGGCGGGAAAAAACAGTTTTGAAAAGTACAGAAACCGTCTATCTTTGGTCGTGACCCGGATGGACGCTCTGTCGCCGCTGGCTATTCTCGCCCGCGGGTATTCGGTCACGCGGCGGCTACCCGGCCAGACGATAGTTCGAAGTGCGGGGGAGACGGCGCCCGGCGACCGCCTGGAGACGCTCGTGGTCGACGGCGAGATCATTTCGGTCGTGCAGGAATGCAGGCGGAAACAGGATGACGAACAAGAAGAAGCCTAAAGATTTCGAGAGCGCCCTGGAACGGCTCGAGGCGATCACCGAGCAGTTGGAGGCGGGAGAATCGTCGCTCGAAGAGTCGATCCGCCTGTACACCGAGGGGTTGGAGATCGCCCGGTTCTGCGACCGCAAACTCGGCGAGGCGGAAAAACGGATAAAGATGATCCAGGAATCCGACGGGGCGGCGGTCGAGGTGGAAACGGAAGCCGACGCGGCCGACGACGACGGGGAGGAGGACGACGAGGACGAGGAGGGGGGAGACGGGACGGGATGGCCATCGGGACGGTGAGTATCGGCGCCTATCTCCGCGAGCAGAGCGCGGTGGTCGAGGCCCTTCTCGACCAGTACCTTCCGCCGGCGAGCGCCCCGCCGCAGCGGCTGCACGAAGCGATGCGGTACTCGGTGCTGGCGCCCGGCAAACGGCTCCGGCCGATTCTCGCCCGGCTCAGTTTCGAATACTGCGGAGGGGACGCCTCCGGGACCGATAAACCGATTCACTGCGCCATGGCGGCGCTCGAAATGGTGCACACCTACTCGCTCATTCACGACGATCTGCCGTGCATGGACGACGACGTCCTGCGGCGGGGGATGCCGACCTGCCACGTCAAATTCGGCGAGGCCACGGCGGTCCTGGCCGGGGACGCGCTGCACGACGTGGCGTTCGAGCTGCTGGCGCGGACGGGGGAAATCCAAACGGTGGCGGAGCTGGCCGAGGCGCTCGGGACGGCCGGGATGATCGGCGGGCAGATGGCGGATGTGGAGGCGGAGGGACGGCCGGTCGGCCGGGGGGACGTCATGAGGATCCACACCCGCAAGACCGGGGCGCTCATCCGGTGCGCGGCCCGGCTGGGAGGAATTCTCGCCGGAGCCGGCGAGCCGACGATGGCGCGGCTCACGCGCTACGGCGAAAACGTGGGGCTGGCTTTCCAGATTATCGACGACATCCTCGACGTCGAGGGGGACCGGGAATTGCTGGGAAAGAACGTCGGATCCGACAGTAAAAAGCTTAAGGCGACCTACCCCGGCGCGGTCGGTCTGGAGGCGGCGCACCGGGACGCCGCGGCGCTCGTGCACGAGGCGGCGGCCCTGTTTGCCGCCGAAAGCGACAGCCGGCTGAGCGAACTGGCCCTCTATATCGGTCAACGGAACCGGTGAGCGGGGACGGAGAAGAAGCATATGAAGCATCTGCAGAATATCAACTGCCCGGCGGATCTCAAGCGTCTGTCGATGAGCGAGCTGAGAGAGCTCGCCGAGGAGATCCGGCAGGCGATCATCTCCTCGGTGTCGAAGACGGGCGGGCATCTGGCGACGAATCTCGGGTCGGTGGAACTGACTGTGGCCCTGCACTACGTGCTGAACCTCCCCCACGACCGCCTCATTTTCGACGTGAGCAACCAGACCTACACGCACAAGATACTGACCGGGCGGCGCGACCGCATGGACACCCTCCGCCAGTACAAGGGGCTGGCCGGATTCGCCAAGCGGGAGGAGTCGGAGTATGATCACTTCGGGGCCGGCCATGCCTCGACTTCGATCTCAGCCGCCCTCGGGTTCGCGGCGGCGCGCGACCAGAAGGGCGAGGACCGTCGGGTGATCGCGGTGATCGGCGACGGGGCGATGACGGGAGGGCTGGCCTACGAGGGGCTCAACAACGCCGGATCGCTCAAGAAGGATCTGCTGGTCGTGCTCAACGACAACACCTGGTCGATCTCGAAGAACGTGGGGGCGATCTCGCGCTACTTCACGAGCATCATGACGGACGAGAAGTTCAACCGGCTGCGCAACGAAATCTGGGAACTGACCGGGCGGTTCAAGCGGCGCGACCGGATCCGCGAGGCCATTTCGCGGATCGAGGACTCCGTGCTCGGACTGATCACCCCGGGCATGCTCTTCGAAAAACTCGGCTTCCGCTATTTCGGGCCGATCGACGGCCACGACCTCGAACTGCTCATCAAGCGCCTGCGCGATCTCCAGAACATCCGCGGACCGCTCCTGTTGCACGTGGTGACGCAGAAGGGGCGGGGGTTCCGCCCGGCCGAGGGAGATCCCTCGCGGTTCCACGGGGTCGGGCAGTTCGACAAGGTGACGGGCAAGGCGGCGGCGAAATCGGCGGGCCTGCCGACGTTCACGAAGGTGTTCGGCGACACGATGGTCGAACTGGGGGCCAAAGACCGGCGGGTGGCGGCGATCAGCGCCGCCATGTGCGACGGGACGGGGCTGGTCGATTTTGCCGCCGCCTACCCCGAGCGGTTTTTCGATGTCGGGATCGCGGAGGAGCACGCCGGGACCTTCGCCGCCGGACTGGCCGCCGAGGGCATCAAGCCGTACCTCGCGATCTACTCGACCTTCCTGCAGCGCACTTACGATCAGGTGGTGCACGACATCGCCCTGCAAAACCTGCCGGTGGTCATGTGCCTCGACCGCGCCGGGCTGGTGGGAAACGACGGCCCCACGCACCACGGCGTGTTCGACCTGTGCTATCTCGGCTCGGTGCCCAATGTCGCGGTGGCGGCGCCGAAAGACGGGAACGAGCTCCGGGCGATGCTCCACTACACGGCCGGCCACGACCTGCCGGGGCCGGTGGCCATCCGCTACCCGCGCGGCGCCGTGCCGACCGCGATGCGCCCCGAAATCGACCCCCTCGAGTGGGGGAAGTGGGAGTACGTAACTCCCCGCCGCGAGGTGGCCGTGCTGGCGGTCGGGACTATGGTGGCGCAGGCGCAGGAGGCGGCGGCGAGGATGCGCGAGGGCGCTGACCGGGTGGGCATCATCAACGCCCGCTTCGTCAAACCGTGGGACGAAGCCATGCTGCTGGAGATCGCCGATCACGCGCGGGCGATCATCACCATGGAGGAGGGACAACTGCGGGGCGGGTTCGGCGAGGCGGTCGGCGCGTTCCTCCTCCAGCGCGGGTGGGACGGCCAGTTCCGCGCCCTCGGTATCCCCGACCGGTTTGTGACCCACGGGGACCGGGAGGAGCTCCTGGCCGAGATCGGGCTCGATGCGGAAGCGGTCGCGACCCTTCTGGAAAATGTCGCCCGGGAGCAGGGGCACGAGCACGGCCGGGGGATCCTTCGCAAACTCGGCCTGCGACGGGCGATGCGATTCGGGCACGCCCGCCGGAAGACCGAGGAGGAGTTCAGCGGGGCCGCCGAGGAGTGAGGGGCGGGGTTTTTTCACAGCAAGTTGTTGCCTGAATCGGCGCCGCGGTGTTATGTTCGGGGCATGAGACTCGGCCTGTTTGCCAATGTGACGCGCCAAGGGGCGAGGGAGGCGATTCAGACCTTTGTCGAGTGGGCCCAGCAGGCGCGGCACGAGGTGGTCCTGTCCACGGACCTGGCCGGGTACACGGGAGATCACCTGACCTATCTGCCGCGCAGTGACATCGCCGGATACTCCAACGTGATCGTGTCGATGGGCGGAGACGGGACGATGCTTGCCACGGCCCGGGACATCCGCGACAGCGGCACGCCCATTCTCGGAATCAATCTCGGGTCGCTCGGTTTTCTCACCCAGCTTACGCCCAAGCAGCTGGTGGCGGCCCTGGACCGGATCGCGGCCGGGGAGTACCTGATCGAAGAGCGCATGCTCCTGAAAACCGCGGTGGCCGGGGACCACCAGCCGAGCTGGCCCTACGCCCTCAACGACATCGTGGTCGACAAGGGCGCCGTGAGCCGCCTGATCGAGCTGTATTTCCGCGTCAACGGGGAGGACATTGTGACGTATCGGGCGGACGGAATCGTGATCGCGACGCCGACGGGATCGACGGCCTACAGCTTGGCGGTGGGAGGACCGATCCTGCACCCCAAAATGCAGGGTATTGTGGTGGCGCCGATCTCGTCCTTTTCGCTCACCACGCGGCCGATGCTCTTCTCCGCCGACGATGTGCTCGAGGTGACGGTGAAGTCGCCCGACCGGGTGGTGAGTCTGACGCTCGATGGGCAGGTCATGACCGAGTTGTTCGACAATTCGCGGGTGACGATCACACGGGCCGAGTTCACGCTGAAATTTATCGTGTTTCCGGAGAATTCTTTTTATAAGGTGTTGCGCAACAAGCTCCACTGGGGAAGACCGCCACGCACGGGATCATGACTGGAGTTCAGAAAGAGCTTGCCCGGCGGCCGTTTCCACACTAGAATAGGCCCCATAGGCGGGAGTAACTCAGAGGAAGAGTCACAGCCTTCCAAGCTGTTGGTCGCGGGTTCGAGTCCCGTCTCCCGCTTATTCTCTCTGACTGCAAACAGACTCCGCTTATGTTGTTATGAGACAACATTATAGCATTTTTTGTGGGAATCTTGCCGATCTGGCCGGCGGGGATCGGCCGGACGGGATAGGGAAGTCAGTCTACCTGCCGACCGGCGACCCGGAGCGAGGGGGCGAGCCGCCGGCGCAGAGCGAAGGAGGGTGGCGGAGGGAGACGCGGGCGGCCGGGAGCGCGAGACAGGGTTCGTTGGGGATGGGGCTAAGCGCTTTGGGAGCAACAATTTTTTTGCGGGGCTGGGCGATTTTGCCTTGACAGCGATAGGGTCACTTTTATATTTGGGGTTCCCGTAAGGGCTCTGCCGTGGCCTATTTTTTTTGGCCGGAAGGCGGAGTTTATATAATGTGGAACAAAAATCGGAGCTGCCCAGATAGCTCAGTTGGTAGAGCACGTCCTTGGTAAGGACGAGGTCACCAGTTCGATCCTGGTTCTGGGCTCTTGTATAATTTCGGAGGCGAGCCGGAGTTATGGCGAAGCAGAAGTTTGAGCGGACGAAGCCGCACGTGAACGTGGGGACGATTGGTCACGTGGACCATGGGAAGACGACGTTGACGGCGGCGATGACGATGGTGTTGTCGCGGGTGACGGGGACGCAGGTGCGTTCGTTTGACAGCATTGACAATGCGCCGGAGGAGCGGGAGCGGGGGATCACGATAGCGACGGCGCACGTGGAGTACGAGAGCGCGAGGCGTCACTACGCGCACGTGGACTGTCCGGGTCACGCGGACTACGTGAAGAACATGATCACGGGTGCGGCGCAGATGGACGGGGCGATATTGGTGGTGAGTGCGGCGGACGGGCCGATGCCGCAGACGCGGGAGCACATTTTGCTGGCGCGCCAGGTGGGGGTTCCGTACATCGTGGTGTACCTGAACAAGGTGGACCAGGTGGACGATCCGGAGTTGCTGGACCTGGTGGAGTTGGAGGTTCGGGATCTTCTGAGCCAGTATGAATTTCCCGGGGATGACGTGCCGGTGATCCGGGGGAGTGCGTTGCAGGCGATGACGGTGGGATCGGATTTGAGCAAGCCGCTGGACAGTGCGGAGTTCAAGTCGATAATGGAGTTGATGGAGGCGCTGGACACGTACATTCCGGAGCCGAAGCGGGACAAGGAGATGCCGTTCCTGATGCCGATCGAGGACATTTTTTCGATTACGGGTCGGGGGACGGTGGCGACGGGGAGGATCGAGCGGGGGGTGGTGAAGCAGGGGGAGGAGGTGGAGATTGTGGGGATTCGGGAGACGCGCAAGACGGTGGTGACGGGGGTGGAGATGTTTCGGAAGTTGTTGGATTCGGGTCAGGCGGGGGACAACGTGGGGTTGTTGTTGCGGGGGGTGGACAAGGAGGAGGTGGAGCGGGGGATGGTGTTGGCGAAACCGGGATCGATCACGCCGCACAAGAAGTTCAAAGCGGAGGTGTACGTGTTGACGAAGGAGGAGGGGGGTCGTCACACGCCGTTTTTCAGCGGGTATCGGCCGCAGTTTTATTTTCGGACGACGGACGTGACGGGGGTGGCGACGTTGCCGGAGAATGTGGAGATGGTGATGCCGGGGGACAACGTGCAGATGACGGTGGAGTTGATCACGCCGATCGCGATGGAGAAGGAGCTTCGGTTCGCGATTCGGGAGGGTGGTCGGACGGTGGGCGCCGGCGTCGTCGCCGAAATTGTCGAGTAACGCGGTCCGCGACAGGATAGGATATGCCGAGAGATCAGATCATATTGGCGTGCGAAGTGTGCAAACGCCGGAACTACACGACGACCAAGAACAAGCGTCTGCACCCGGAGCGGGTGGAGTTCAGCAAGTTCTGCCCGTTCTGCAACAAGCACACATCGCACAAAGAGACGCGCTAGCAACCGGTTTTGACAGGCCAGTAGCTCAACTGGTAGAGTTCCGGTCTCCAAAACCGGCGGTTGGGGGTTCGAGTCCCTCCTGGCCTGCATAGAGATAGGTGACGGGATTGGAAAAAGTAGCCAAGTTTCTCAAAGAGGTCAACGCCGAACTCCACAAGGTGACCTGGCCGACGAAGGATGAGTTGATCGGATCGACGATCGTGGTGATTGTCGTCTCGATCATCGTAGCGGTGTTCATCGGGGTGGTGGACCGCGTGCTCACCGTCCTGGTCCAGGCGATCTTCGGCGGGGGAGCGTGAGTATTGGTTATGGCGATGGCGTGGTATGTCGTACACACGTACTCGGGTCATGAGGCGAAGGCCAAGCGGTACCTCGAGTCGGCCATAGCGAATGCCGGACTGGGGGCGAAGTTCGGGGAGATCCTGGTACCGACGGAAGAGGTGACGGAGATGCGGCAGGGGAAGCGCTCGACGAGCACGCGCAAGTTTCTCCCGAGCTACATCCTGGTGCAGATGGATCTGGACAAGGTGACCCAGGAGCTGGTGGTTGCGACGCCGGGCATCACCAATTTCGTCGGCAGCGGCGGCAAGCCCCGGCCGCTGCGGGAGAAGGAAGTCGAGCGGATCGTGGGGCAGATCAACCGGAGCCGGACCGAGGAGGTGGCCGACATCCCGTTCCAGGCGGGGGATGCGGTCAAGGTGAGCGACGGGCCGTTTGCCGATTTTTCGGGGACGGTGAGCGAGGTGAACCTGGAGCGGCGGAAGGTGAAGGTGATGGTGTCGATCTTCGGGCGCCCGACGCCGGTGGAGCTGGATTTTCTCCAGGTGGAGTTGCTGAAGAAATAACGATGCGATAGAGTGGAGCGGACGCGACAGTGGCCAAGAAAGTAATAGGACAGATCAAACTCCAGATTCCCGCGGGGCAGGCGAATCCGGCGCCGCCGGTCGGCCCGGCGCTCGGCCAGCGCGGGGTCAACATCATGGAGTTCTGCAAGGCGTTCAACGCGCGGACGCAGGACGGCAAGGGGATCCTGACGCCGGTGATAATCACCGTGTACAGCGACAAGTCGTTTTCGTTCATTACGAAAACCCCGCCGGCCTCGACCCTGCTGCGCCTCGCGGCGAAGCTGCCGAAGGGTTCGGCCGTGCCGAACCGCGACAAGGTCGGCAGCGTGACCTCCGAACAGCTCCGCCAGATCGCGGAGCAGAAAATGGCCGACCTCAACGCGGCCTCGATCGAGGCGGCGATGCTGATGGTGGCCGGGACCGCCCGGTCGATGGGCATTGAAATCAAGGGGTAGGGACCCCCGGGTTCCTGCCGTTATTCGTTAACACCTGTGGCGCCCGGCGGCGCCGACGGGGAGAATAGGATACATGAAACGATCCAAGCACTACCAGGCATCCCGCGAGAAAGTCGACCGGACGCGCCGCTACGCGCTCGACGAGGCGATCGCGCTCGTGAAGGGCAACGCCTTCGCGAAGTTCGACGAGTCGGTGGAGGTGGCGATCCGGCTGGGGGTGAATCCCAAGCACGCCGACCAGATGGTGCGCGGGACAGTGGCGCTGCCACACGGCACGGGGAAGAAAATCCGCGTGGCGGTGTTCGCGGCCGGCGACAAGGCCGAGGAGGCCCGGGTCGCAGGCGCCGACATCGTGGGCGCGGAAGATCTCGCCGAGAAGGTGAAGGGCGGGTTTCTTGATTTCGACGTCGCCGTGGCGACGCCGGACATGATGCGCGTCCTCGGTCCCCTCGGCAAAGTGCTCGGCCCGCGCGGGCTCATGCCCAACCCGAAGACGGGGACGGTGACGATGGACCTGAGCCGGGCGGTCAAGGAGCTCAAGGCCGGGCGCATCGAGTTCCGCATCGACCGGCAGTCGAACGTGGCCGTCTCAATCGGCAAGGTGTCGTTCGAGGCGAACCAACTCAAAGAAAATGTCGAGACCTTCATCGCGGCCGTCGCCCGGGCCAAGCCGGCCTCGGCCAAAGGGACCTACTTCCTGAGCGCGTCGCTCTGCTCGACCATGGGTCCCGGGGTCAAACTCGATCACAGCCTGCTGCTGGCGGATCTCAAGAAGTGACGGAGAAGGAGCAATCGTATGGCAAAACCGGAAAAAGTTACCGCCGTCGCTGAGATGAAAAAGCTGTTCGACGAGTGCGACTCCTTTTTCGTGACGGACTACCAGGGGCTGAGCGTGGCCGATGTCACCGCGCTGCGCAAGTCGCTGCGGGAACAGGGCGTCACCTTCCTGGTGGGCAAGAATACGCTGTTGAAGCGGGCGGCGCACGAGGCCGGGGTGGGGGAGATCGACTCCTTCCTGGTCGGGCCGACCGCGATCGCGTTCGCGCGCGCCGATGCATCGGCGGCCGCCAAGGTGCTCCAAGACTCGTTCAAGGAGCGGGAGCTGCCGCGGACGAAGGTGTTCGTGGTGGCCGACCGGGTCTACGGGGCGGGCGATCTCAAGGCGCTCGCCGAGCTGCCCCCGCGCGAGCAGTTGCTGGCCCAGGTGGCGGCGGCGGTCGAGGCGCCTCTGGCCGAACTGGTGCGGACGATCGACGCGTTCTTCCAGCAACTGGTCGGCTCGGTCGACGCGCTGGCCGAGAAGCGGAAGGCGGAGGGCCCGGCCGGCCCGCCGCCCGGAGAGGCCGGGGCGGCGTCATGACGAGGCAATACGAAAGGTGTAACTTTACATTCAACGGAAGAGGTACGAACCGTGGCTAACCCTGCAATTGAAGAGATTGTCGACAAGATTGCCGGACTGACTGCGATGGACCTGGCGGATCTGTCCAAGGCCATTCAGGATAAGTTTGGCGTGACGGCGGCGGCCCCGATGGCGATGATGCCGGGGATGATGGCCGGCGGCGGCGGGACCGCGGCCGTGGCCGAAGAGCAGACCGAATTCGACGTCGTGCTCACGGCGGTCGGCGACAAGAAGATCCAGGTCATCAAGGTCGTGCGCGAACTCACGTCGCTGGGCCTGAAAGAGGCCAAAGACCTCGTCGAAGGAGCCCCGGCGAAAGTGAAGGAAGGCTTGTCGAAGGACGAGGCGATGAAGGCCAAGGAGAAGCTCGAGGAAGTCGGCGCCCAGGTCGACATCAAGTAGCCCCCGGGGGCGTCGGAAAAGAAACGCCCGCCGGGAACAAACCGGGTCCCGGCGGGTTACCACACCATACCGTCAGCGTGAGGTCTTAGCGATCCCATTTTTTTCGAATTCGGCTGGTGGATTGACTGCAGCAGGTGCTCCCGCGACCGGACGGCCGGGAGATAAGTAAGACTAGATGACAGGATCACCGCGAGCGTACAATTGAATCGTCGCCAACTGACCCCACATGGAGTCGTCTGCCTGTGAGGGTTTTCGCCGTTGGCCATAGGAGGGTAGTGGTTTGGCTACCGCAAGCATAATTGAGAGGAAATCGTACGGGGTGTTTCGGGATGCGACCGAGATGCCGAACCTGCTGGAGGTTCAGCTCGAGTCGTACCGGGAATTTCTGCAGCCGGACACGCCGCCGGACAAACGGAAGCGGCAGGGCCTCCATCAGATCTTCCTGGACATCTTCCCGATCACGGACATCCACGAGAATTACTCGCTCGAGTATGTCGGCTACCACCTGGGGCCGTCGCGGTACACGATCGACGAGTGCCGGGCGCGGAACATGACGTACGCGGCCCCGCTGCGGGTGACGATGCGGCTGATCAGCCGCCAGGGGGAAGGGGAGAAGAAAGAAGTCAAGGACATCATCGAGCAGGACGTCTACCTCGGCGAATTGCCGCTTCTCACCGAGTGGGGGACGTTCATCGTCAACGGCGCCGAGCGGGTGGTGGTCAGCCAGCTGCACCGCAGTCCCGGGGTGTTTTTCGACGAGGACATGCACCCCAACGGCAAGAAGCTGTACTCGGCCCGGATCATCCCCTACCGGGGTTCGTGGGTCGAGTTCGCCATGGACATCAACGACGTCATGTACGTCTACATCGACTCGCGTCGCAAGATGCCCGCGACCACCCTCCTGCGGGCCATCGGCTACTCCTCGGACGAAGAGATTCTCAATCTGTTCTATAAGGTGTCGAAGGTCAACCTGAAGGGGAAGAGCGACGAGGACCTGGCGACGTACGTGTTGGCGGAGACGATCGTGAACACCGAGTCCGGCGAAGTGATCCTGGAGCCGGGCGAGACGCTCGACGAGGAGATGGTCGAGAAGATCGCGGCCGCCGGGTACAAGGCGGCGCGGGTGGTCGACAAGGTGACCAACAAGCGCGAGGCCTACGTCATTCTCAACACGCTGCGGAAGGACCCGACGAAGTCGCGCGAGGAGGCGCTCATGCGCATCTACGCGCTCGTGCGGCCGGGCGAGCCGCCGACGCTCGAGATGGCGGAGTCGCTCCTGGAGAAGTTCTTCTTCAACAACAAGCGCTACGATCTCGGCGAGGTCGGGCGCTACATGATCAACCACCGCATGCAGATCAACATCGACCTGAACCGGACGACGCTCGACCCGCAGGATTTCGTGGCCATCGTCAAGTACCTCGTCGGCCTGGTGAACGACGAAGGGTACGTCGACGACATCGACCACCTGGGCAACCGGCGGGCGCGGACGGTCGGGGAGCTGATGGCGAACCTGTTCTCGGTGGGTCTGTCGCGGGTGGCGCGGACGATCCGGGAGCGGCTCTCGCTGAAGGATCAGGAGAACGTGACGCCCCAGCTGCTCGTGAACGCGCGGACGGTGTCGACGGTGGTGGAGACGTTTTTCGGCTCTTCGCAGCTCTCGCAGTTCATGGACCAGACGAACCCGCTCTCGGAGCTGACCCACAAGCGGCGGCTGTCGGCGCTGGGTCCGGGGGGGCTGACGCGGGAGCGGGCGGGGTTCGAGGTGCGCGACGTGCACCACACCCACTACGGCCGGATGTGCCCGATCGAGACGCCGGAGGGCCCGAACATCGGACTGATCACCTCGCTGGCGACTTTCGCGCGCATCAACAAGTACGGCTTCCTCGAAACGCCCTACCGGAAAGCGGTCAACGGGAAGGTGACGGACCAGATCGACTACCTGTCGGCCGACGAGGAGGACCGCTATTTCATCGCCCAGGCCAACGAGCCGCTGGACAAGAACGGCCGGTTCGTGAACGACAAGGTGCTCGCGCGGCGGCGCTCAGACTACCCGCTGATTCCGGCCAGCGAAGTGCAGTTCATGGACGTCTCGCCGCGGCAGATTGTGTCGGTGGCGGCCTCGCTCATCCCGTTTCTCGAGCACGACGACGCGAACCGCGCGCTCATGGGCTCGAACATGCAGCGCCAGGCGGTGCCGCTTCTGAGAACGCAGGCGCCGTTCGTGGGGACGGGGATGGAGCGGAAGGTGGCCGAGGATGCCGGGGCGGTGATCAAGGCTCGGCGGGCGGGCGAGGTCGTGTACGTCGATGCGCGCCAGGTCGTGATCCGGCCCGACGTGCGACCGCGGATCAACGAGCTCGGGTGGGTGGAAGACGACGTGTACGAGCTGACCAAGTACCGCCGCTCCAACCAGGACACCTGCATCCTCTACAAGCCGAATGTCGCGCTGGGGACGAAGGTGGCGGTGGGCGACGTGGTCGCCAACGGCCCGGCGGTCGAAAACGGCGAACTCGCCCTCGGCTACAACGTCCTCGTCGCATTCATGCCCTGGCGCGGCTACAACTACGAAGACGCGATCATCCTCAGCGAGCGCCTCATGCAGGACGACATCTTCACCTCGGTGCACGTTGAGGAGTACGAATTGCAGGTCCGCGACACCAAGCGCGGCAGCGAAGAAATCACCCGCGAGATCCCGAATGTCTCGGAAGAGGCGTTGCTGAACCTGGACGAAAACGGGATCGTGCGGATCGGCGCGGAGGTCGAGGCCGGGGATATCCTGGTGGGCAAGGTCACGCCGAAGGGCGAGACCGAACTGTCGCCGGAGGAGCGGCTCTTGCGGGCGATTTTCGGGGAGAAGGCGGGCGACGTCCGCGACGCCTCGTTGAAAGCGCCGCCCGGGATGAAGGGCGTCGTGATCAAAACCCAGGTGTTCAGCCGCAAGGAACGCACCGAGGAGGCCAAGCGGCAGGAGAAGACCGAGGTGGCGGCGATCCGGAAGACGTTCAACCACCAGATCGACCAGATCAAGAAGCTGCGGGCGCAGCGGATCGGCGAATTGCTCGACGGCAAGACGTCGCAGACGGTGCGGTCGCTCGTCGACAACTCGGTGGTGGTGCGGGCCGGCCACAAGTACAAAGCCGACTTCTTCGAGAACTTCGACTTCGACGCGGTGGTGGCGCCCGAGGGTTTCACGACCGAGGCCAACACGAACAAGCACGCCGATGCGATCGTCGAGGAAGCCGCCCGGCTGATCGCCCGGAAGCAGCAGGATATGGAAGTCGAGGTCGACAAGGTCGTCCGCGGCGCCGAACTGCCGCCGGGGGTGAAGCAGTTGGTGAAGGTGACGATCGCCATCCGCCGGAAGATTTCAGTCGGCGACAAGATGGCGGGCCGTCACGGCAATAAGGGGGTGGTGTCGAAACTGGTGCCGGTGGAGGACATGCCGCACATGGAGGACGGCACGCCGGTGGACATCATCCTCAACCCGCTCGGCGTTCCGTCGCGTATGAACGTGGGCCAGATTCTCGAAACCCACCTCGGCTGGGCGGTCGCCAAATTGGGCGAGCGGGTGGCGACGCCGGTGTTCGAAGGCGCCGACATCGAGGAGATCAAACGCAAGCTGCGGACGGCCGGCCTCCCGGAGGACGGCAAGCTGCAGCTGTTTGACGGCCGGTCGGGCGAGCCGTTCGACAACCCGGTGACGGTGGGCTACATTTACATGCTGAAACTCTCGCACCTGGTCGACGACAAGATCCATGCCCGGTCGATCGGGCCGTACTCGCTGGTGACGCAGCAGCCGCTCGGCGGCAAGGCGCAGTTCGGCGGGCAGCGGTTCGGCGAGATGGAGGTGTGGGCGCTCGAAGCCTACGGCGCGGCCTACACGCTCCAGGAGATGCTGACGGTCAAGTCGGACGACGTGACCGGCCGCAGCCGGATCTACGAGGCGATCGTGAAGGGCGAGAATCCGCCGGAACCGGGGTACCCGGAGGCGTTCAACGTGCTGATCAAGGAGCTCCAGGCGCTCGGCTTGGACGTCAAGCTCCTCGAGAAGTAGGGCGGCGGGTCCGCGAGGTCGTGAGTTCGGTTCGATGGACGTCGAACAGGAGAATACAGGAGTGAGCCATGTTTGATATCGCTGGGAAGAACATGGGCCAGCAGAAGAAGGGTCCGGCCGAGTACGCGGCCATCCAGATACAGATGGCATCGCCCGAGACGATCCTCTCGTGGTCGTACGGCGAGGTGACGAAGCCGGAGACGATCAACTACCGGTCGTTCAAGCCGGAGCGCGACGGTTTGTTCTGCGAGCGCATTTTCGGTCCGGTGAAGGACTGGGAGTGCAACTGCGGGAAGTACAAGCGGATCCGTTTCCGCGGGATCGTGTGCGACCGCTGCGGCGTGGAGGTGACCCAGTCCAAGGTGCGCCGCGAGCGCATGGGGCACATCCAGCTCGCCGTGCCGGTCTCCCACATCTGGTACTTCAAATCGCTCCCCTCGCGCATCGGCCACCTGCTCGACCTGTCGATCCGCGAGCTCGAACGCATCCTGTACTACGAGAACTACCTGATGATCGATCCGGGCAACTCCTCGTACCAGCGGGGCGACGTCCTCACCGAAGAGGAGTTCGTCGAGCTGGAGGAAGCGGGGAAGTCGTTCGACGCGCGCATGGGCGCGGAGGCGGTCCAGGAGCTGCTCCGGCAGATCGACATCGAAGAACTGGCGGTGGAACAGCGGGCCAAGGCGCGCGTGGAGACGTCCGCCCAGCGAAAGAAGGACATCCTCAAGCGCCTGCGCATCGTGGAATCGTTCCGCCAGTCGAACAACCGCCCCGAGTGGATGATCATGAGCGTGATCCCGGTGATCCCCCCGGATCTCCGTCCGCTCGTGCCGCTCGAGGGGGGGCGTTTCGCGACCTCCGACCTCAACGACCTCTACCGCCGGGTGATCAACCGGAACAACCGGCTGAAGAAGCTGATCGACATCCAGGCGCCGGACGTGATTTTGCGGAACGAGAAACGGATGCTGCAGGAGGCGGTGGACGCGCTCTTCGACAACGGGCGGCGGACCCACTCGGTGCGCGGCGATTCCCGGCGGCCGCTGAAATCGCTGTCCGACCTGCTTAAAGGGAAGCAGGGGCGGTTCCGGCAGAACCTGCTGGGCAAGCGCGTGGACTATTCGGGCCGCTCGGTGATCGTGGTCGGCCCGGAGCTCAAGCTCCACCAGTGCGGCCTGCCCAAGAACATGGCTCTCGAGCTGTTCAAGCCGTTCATCATCATGAAGCTCGAGGAGAAGGGGTACGTCCAGACGGTCAAGTCGGCCAAGAAGCTGGTGGAGCGGGAGCGCCCCGAAGTGTGGGATATTCTCGAGGAGATTATCGCCGACCACCCGGTGCTGCTCAACCGCGCCCCCACGCTGCACCGGCTCGGGATCCAGGCGTTCTACCCCGTGCTCGTCGAGGGGAAGGCGATCCGCCTGCACCCGCTCGTGTGCGCGGCGTTCAACGCCGACTTCGACGGCGACCAGATGGCGGTGCACGTGCCGCTGTCGTTCGAGGCCCAGCTCGAGGCGAAAATCCTCATGCTGGCGACCAACAACGTCCTCGTGCCGTCATCGGGACGGCCGATCGCCGTTCCCTCGCAGGACATGGTGATCGGGTCGTACTACCTGACCAAGCCGCGCCAGGGGGCCAAGGGGGAGGGGATGAGGTTCTACTCGCCGGACGAGGCGCTGGCCGCCTACGACGCCGGGCATGTCGACCTGCACGCGACCGTGCACGTGCGGATCAGCGGACAATCGGTCGAGACCACTCCCGGACGCCTCATCTTCAACAACATTCTCCCCAAGAACGTGCCGTATTTCAACGAGACGGCGACTAAGGGGACGCTCGGCGAGGTGGTGGCCTCCAGTTTTTGGCTGGAGGGACAGGCGGCGACGGTGGAGTTCCTCGACCGGCTCAAGCAGATCGGCTTTGAGTACGCGACCAAGGCCGGGGTGACGGTGTCGATCGAAGACCTCGTGGTCCCGGACGAAAAGGCCGTGCTGATTGAGGATGCGCGGCAGCAGGTGGCGAAGATTCAGAAGCAGTACGAGCGGGGGGCGATTACCTACGGCGAGCGCTACAACAAGGTTATCGATCTCTGGACGCACACCACGAACGAGGTGGGGCGGGTGATGTTCGAGAACCTGGCCGCGCAGAACCAGGGGTTCAACCCGGTGTATATGATGGCGACGTCGGGCGCCCGCGGCTCGCGCGAGCAGATCCGCCAGCTCGCGGGGATGCGCGGGCTGATGGCAAAACCCCAGAAGAAGCTGACCGGCGGCGTCGGGGAGATTATCGAAAACCCGATCACGTCGAATTTCCGTGAAGGCCTGAGCGTGCAGGAGTACTTCATCTCGACCCACGGAGCCCGCAAAGGACTGGCCGACACGGCGCTAAAGACCGCCGACGCCGGCTACCTCACGCGCCGGCTGGTGGATGTCGCGCAGGATGTCATCATCCGGGAAATCGACTGCGGGACGATCCGCGGGCTCGTAGTGCGGGCAATCAAAGAAGGGGAGGAAATAATCGAGTCGCTCGCCGACCGCATTCTCGGCCGCGTGGCGCTCGAGGACGTGTTCGATCCTTACTCCGACGAACTCATCGTCGAGGCCGGGCAGGAGATTTCGGAGCGGATGGCGATGGCGATCGAGGAGGCGGGGATCGAGTCGGTGCAGATCCGGTCGGTGCTCACCTGCGAATCGAAACACGGCGTGTGCGCGAAATGCTACGGGCGCAACCTCACGACCATGAAGATGGTCGACATCGGCGAAGCGGTCGGCGTGATCGCCGCCCAGTCGATCGGTGAGCCGGGGACGCAGCTGACCCTCCGGACGTTCCACATCGGCGGCACGGCGGCGCGCATCGCCGAGCAGTCGCAGGTGGTGGCCAAGTACGCCGGGACGATCAAGCTCGTGGAAATCCGGTCGCTCAAGCGCGAGGACGGCTCGGTGATGGTGGTCAGCCGCGAGGGCACGGGCGAGGTGCACATCATCGACGAGAAAGAACGGGTGCGCTCGCGCCTGAAAGTGCCCTACGGCGCACACCTGCTGGCCGACGACGGCCAGGCGATCAAGAAGGGCGACATCATCTACGAATGGGATCCCTACAAGACCGTGATCCTGGCCGAGAAGAACGGCGTGGTGAAGTTCCGGGATATCGAGAAGGACGTGTCCTACCGCGAGGCCCACGACGCTCAGACCGGGTTGATCCAGCGCATCATCACGGACACCAAGGACAAGAGCCTGTTCCCGACCATCCTGATCCAGAGCCAGAGCGGCAAGACGCTGGCCAGCTACCGGGTGCCGACCGAGGCCCAGTTGGAGGTGAAGGAGGGGGACGCGGTGACGGCGGGGGACGTGCTGGTGAAAATGCCGCGGGTGATCGCGAAATCGCGCGACATCACCGGGGGTCTGCCCCGGGTGGCCGAGCTGTTCGAGGCGCGGCGCCCCCACGACCCGGCGGTCATTTCCGAGATCGACGGAACGGTCGAGTTCGGCCGCATTGTCCGCGGCCAGCAGCAGGTGCTCATCCACGGGGAAATGGATGAAGTCCGCGAGTACCTGGTTCCGCACGGCAAGCACATGATGGTGCACGCCGGGGACCGGGTGACGGCGGGCGACCGGTTGTGCGAGGGGGCGGTCGATCCGCACGACATCCTCGACATCCTGGGGCCCTACGAGGCCGAGCGCTACCTGGTGAACGAAATCCAGGAAGTCTACCGCCTCCAGGGCGTGCGCATCAACGACAAGCACATCGAAATCATTGTGCGCCAGATGATGCAGAAAGTCCAGATCGACCAGGTCGGGGACACCAACTTCCTGGAAGGGGAGAAGGTTGACAAGCTGAAATTCGACGAGGAGAACGCCCGGGTGACGGCCGAGGGGGGCGAGCCGGCCACTTCGCGGCCGCTCCTGCTGGGGATCACGCGGGCCTCCCTGTCCACCGAGAGCTTCATCTCGGCCGCCTCGTTCCAGGAGACGACCAAGGTGCTGACCGAAGCGGCGATTTCCGGCAAGGTGGACTACCTGATGGGGTTGAAGGAGAACGTCATCATCGGGCATCTGATCCCGGCCGGGACCGGGATTGACCGCTACAAGCGCCTGGAGGTGGTGACGGACGAGGCGGAGGAGGAAGAGGCCGCCCGTGGGCTGATCGAATCCGGGCACGCCTCGGAAGGCGATGTGGCCGATATTTTTGACAAAAACTCTTGACAGGCCGGGTGGAAAGCTTACATTAGCGGTCTGTGATTTTTTGGACGATTCTGTGTAACAGGAGAGATTTTGCCGACTATCAACCAGCTTGTTCGTAAGGGTCGCCGGCGGGTGATCGAGAAGACCAAGACGCCCGCGCTCAATTCGTGTCCGCAGAAGCGCGGCGTGTGCACGCGCGTGTATACATCGACGCCCAAGAAGCCGAACTCGGCGCTGCGGAAGGTTGCCCGCGTGCGGTTGACGAACCAAATTGAAGTGACGGCATACATACCTGGCGAAGGCCACAACCTTCAGGAACACTCAATCGTGATGATACGCGGCGGTCGTGTCAAGGATCTTCCCGGGGTGCGCTACCACATCATCCGCGGGACGATGGACACGGCGGGCGTGAACGACCGCCGCAAGGGCCGCTCCAAGTACGGGGCAAAGAAACCGAAGCAGTAGGACTCGTTGGGCTTATGTCGAGACGCACGAGTGCAGAGAGACGACCAGTCGTTCCCGATTTTAAATACGGCGAGAAGACGATCACCCAGTTCATCTCCTGTCTGATGAAGGACGGGAAGCGGTCCACGGCGCAGCGGCTGTTCTACGACGCCGTCGGCCAGGCCGAGAAGAAGTCCGGGGAGAGCGGACTGGAAGTCTTCCGCAAGGCGCTGAACAACGTGAAGCCGGTTCTGGAAGTCCGGTCGCGGCGCGTGGGCGGCGCGACCTACCAGGTGCCGGTTGAAGTGCGGCCGGAGCGTCGGACGGCGCTGGCGATCCGCTGGCTCATTTCGTATGCGCGCGCGCGCGGCGGGCATACGATGGCGGAGAAGCTGGCGGCCGAGTTCCTGGCCGCGGCGAATAATGAGGGCGCCGCCATCAAGAAGAAGGAGGATACGCACAAGATGGCCGAGGCCAACAAGGCCTTCGCTCACTTCCGGTGGTAGAAGCGTCGCCGGGCTGGTTGTTTTACTTGGGCCTGTTGCCGGGTCCATTGAATAGGGAACGGGAATTTTGACGCGAACAATGATGTGGCGGTACTGACGCAGGCATAACATAGCCGCTCGCCCCGGCCGGCCTCCCGGCCCAGGGCTACCGCCCCTGATGAACCAAGCGAATGAGACAGCCGTGAGTCAGGGATTTTTTTTGTCTAAAGTGCGAATGACATGGACCTGGCGAGAGTTCGAAATATAGGAATCATGGCCCACATCGACGCGGGCAAAACCACGACCACGGAGCGCATCCTGTTCTACACCGGGAAGGTGCATCGGATGGGCGAGGTGGACGAGGGCGCGGCGACCATGGATTTCATGGAGCAGGAAAAGGAGCGCGGCATCACCATTATGTCGGCCGCCACCACCTGCGGGTGGAAAGGCCATGTCATCAATATCATCGACACACCGGGACATGTGGATTTTACGGTTGAAGTGGAACGGTCGCTGCGGGTGCTGGACGGGGCGGTGGCCCTGTTCTGCGCTGTCGGAGGAGTCGAGCCGCAGTCGGAAACCGTTTGGCGACAAGCAGATAAGTATAGCGTGCCGCGCATCGCCTACATTAATAAGATGGACCGGACCGGCGCCAACTTCGAACGCACCCTCCAGATGATGAACGAACGGTTCGCCACCCGGTGTATCCCGGTGACCATCCCGGCCGGCGAGGGACCGATGTTCGCCGGAATCGTCGACCTCCTCTCCATGCGCTTCCGGGTGTTTCACGAAGACTCGTTCGGCACGACCTTTGACGATCTCGATGTGCCGCCGGACATGCTCCCCGCGGCCAGGGAGTACCGGGAGCGGCTCTTGGAGGCGGTGGCCGAGTACGACGACCAGCTCCTGGAGCAGTTTCTCCGCGACCAGCCGCTCGACCCGGCCAAGGTAATGGCGGCGGTGCGGCGGGCGACTATCGAGAACCACATGGTGCCGGTGCTGTGCGGGTCGTCGTTCAAGAACAAGGGCATTCAGAAGCTGCTCGATTGTATCATCGATTTCCTCCCCTCGCCGCTCGACATGCCGCCTGTGCAGGGGCACGACGTCGACCATCCGGACAAGGTGATCACGCGCAAGCCGAGCCCGGACGAGCCGACCGCGGCGCTGGCGTTCAAGGTCGTCACCGACCCCTACGTCGGGCGGCTCACCTACCTGCGCGTGTACTCCGGGAAGGTGCGGGCCGGCTCCTACCTGCTGAATCCCTCGGCCGGGATCAAGGAGCGGATCGCGCGCATTCTGCGGATGCACGCAAACAAGCGGGAAGATATCACGGAGGCCGAAGCGGGGGATATTGCGGCGGTGATCGGGATGCGCAAGACGACTACCGGCGACACGCTGTGCGACCAGAAGCACCCGATAATCCTGGAGCGCATGTCGTTCCCGGAGCCGGTGGTGTCGGTGTCGATCGAGCCTAAGACGCAGGCCGACCAGGACAAGCTCACCAACGCCCTGATCAAGCTGGCGGAAGAAGATCCGACGTTCAAGGTCAAGCAGGACGAGGACACCGCCCAGACGATCATCTCGGGGATGGGGGAGCTGCATCTGGAGATTCTGGTGGATCGCCTGATGCGCGAGTTCGGCGTGGGAGCCTCGGTGGGACGCCCCTCGGTGGCCTTCAAGGAGACCATTACGCGCGAGGTGGAGGCCGAGGGCCGGTTCATCCGGCAGACGGGCGGGAAGGGGCAGTACGGACACGTCTGGATCCGCATGCGTCCGAGCGACGGCGGGGAGCCGTTCCGCTTTCAGAATAAACTGGTAGGCGGCGTGATTCCCCGCGAGTATATTCCCTCGGTCGAGCGCGGCGTGCGCGAGGCGATGGAAAACGGCGTGCTGGCCGGATACCCGATGACGGGCATCCATGTCGAGCTGTACGACGGGAGCTACCACGAGGTGGACTCCAACGAGATGGCTTTCCGGGTGGCCGGATCGATGGCTTTCCAGAACGCCGCCCGCCGGGCGGAGGCGGTGCTGCTGGAACCGATCATGGATGTCGAAGTGGTGGCGCCGGAGGTCTACACGGGCGCCGTCGTCGGCGACCTCAACTCCCGGCGCGGCAAGATCAACGGCATGGTCCCGCGCGAGGACGCGACGGTGATCGCCGCGAGCGTCCCGCTCTCGGAGATGTTCGGGTACGTCAACACCCTGCGCAACATTTCGCAGGGACGGGCGGTGTTCACCATGCAGTTTGCCCGGTACCAGCCGGTGCCCGCCGACGTATCGAAAAAGATGTTGGAAAAAGTGAAGTATTAGCGGAGGCGAGCCGGAGTTATGGCGAAGCAGAAGTTTGAGCGGACGAAGCCGCACGTGAACGTGGGGACGATTGGTCACGTGGACCATGGGAAGACGACGTTGACGGCGGCGATGACGATGGTGTTGTCGCGGGTGACGGGGACGCAGGTGCGTTCGTTTGACAGCATTGACAATGCGCCGGAGGAGCGGGAGCGGGGGATCACGATAGCGACGGCGCACGTGGAGTACGAGAGCGCGAGGCGTCACTACGCGCACGTGGACTGTCCGGGTCACGCGGACTACGTGAAGAACATGATCACGGGTGCGGCGCAGATGGACGGGGCGATATTGGTGGTGAGTGCGGCGGACGGGCCGATGCCGCAGACGCGGGAGCACATTTTGCTGGCGCGCCAGGTGGGGGTTCCGTACATCGTGGTGTACCTGAACAAGGTGGACCAGGTGGACGATCCGGAGTTGCTGGACCTGGTGGAGTTGGAGGTTCGGGATCTTCTGAGCCAGTATGAATTTCCCGGGGATGACGTGCCGGTGATCCGGGGGAGTGCGTTGCAGGCGATGACGGTGGGATCGGATTTGAGCAAGCCGCTGGACAGTGCGGAGTTCAAGTCGATAATGGAGTTGATGGAGGCGCTGGACACGTACATTCCGGAGCCGAAGCGGGACAAGGAGATGCCGTTCCTGATGCCGATCGAGGACATTTTTTCGATTACGGGTCGGGGGACGGTGGCGACGGGGAGGATCGAGCGGGGGGTGGTGAAGCAGGGGGAGGAGGTGGAGATTGTGGGGATTCGGGAGACGCGCAAGACGGTGGTGACGGGGGTGGAGATGTTTCGGAAGTTGTTGGATTCGGGTCAGGCGGGGGACAACGTGGGGTTGTTGTTGCGGGGGGTGGACAAGGAGGAGGTGGAGCGGGGGATGGTGTTGGCGAAACCGGGATCGATCACGCCGCACAAGAAGTTCAAAGCGGAGGTGTACGTGTTGACGAAGGAGGAGGGGGGTCGTCACACGCCGTTTTTCAGCGGGTATCGGCCGCAGTTTTATTTTCGGACGACGGACGTGACGGGGGTGGCGACGTTGCCGGAGAATGTGGAGATGGTGATGCCGGGGGACAACGTGCAGATGACGGTGGAGTTGATCACGCCGATTGCGATGGAGAAGGAGCTTCGGTTCGCGATTCGGGAGGGTGGTCGGACGGTGGGCGCCGGCGTCGTCGCCGAAATTGTCGAGTAACAGGTTGAAGCGAATATGAACGTGCAGAAAATACGGATACGGCTGAAAGCGTACGACCACTACGCCCTGGACCGGTCGACGAAAGAGATCGCGCAGACGGTGCTCCGCACCGGGGCGCGGATTGTCGGCCCGGTGCCGCTGCCGACGAAGCGGACTGTCTACACGGTCCTGCGGTCCCCGCATGTCGACAAGAAATCGCGCGAGCAGTTCGAAACGCGTGTCCACAAGCGGCTCATCGACATCTATGAGTCCACGCCGCAGACGGTGGACGCGCTGATGAAGCTTGACCTGCCGGCGGGTGTCGACGTGGAGATCAAAACCTGACGGGAAGGCTGACGGCAATGAGAGAGATACTGGGCAAGAAGATCGGAATGACCCGCGTGTTCGAGCCGTCGGGCGAGTCGGTGCCGGTGACGGTGATCCAGGCCGGGCCGTGCCCGGTCGTGGCCGTGCGGACGGCCGCCACCCACGGCTACGAGGCGCTCCAAGTCGGTTTTGACGAGGTGAAGAAGGAACGGGTGAACAAGCCGGAGACCGGGCATTTTGCGAAAGCCGGAATTGCCCCGACGCGCTACCTTCAGGAAGTGCAGTGCGCGGAGGCCGGGCTGAGCGTGGGCGCGGTGTTGAAGGCCGACCTGTTCAAGCCGGGGGACCGGGTGGACGTGACGGGCGTGTCGCGCGGACTCGGATTCCAGGGCGCCATGCGCCTGCACAACTTCAACGGCGCCAACGTGACCCACGGGCAGTCGGACCGCTGGCGGGCCCCGGGCTCGGTGGGCGCCTCCTCCTACCCCTCGCGCGTGTTCAAGGGACAGCGCATGGCGGGGCGCATGGGCCGGAACAAAGTCACGGCGCTCAACCTGCGCGTCGTACGCGTCTATCCCGAAGAAAATCTGCTGTTAGTGCGGGGCTCCGTGCCGGGTCATCGCGGCACGCTGCTTCGGATTCGAACGACCAATCGCGGTAAGTGACGGATACGGACATGAACGTGAAAGTCTACAATCAGGAAGGCCGGGAAGTCGGCACCGTCGAACTCAACCCCGAGGTCTTCGGGATCAAGCCGAACGAGGCGGTGGTGCACCAGTACGTGGTGAACTACCTGGCGCGGCAGCGGCAGGGGACGGTTCTGACGAAGACGCGCAAGGAAGTCTCCGGCGGCGGCAAGAAGCCGTGGCGGCAGAAGGGGACCGGCCGGGCGCGTGCGGGCACGATCCGCTCGCCTCTGTGGCGGGGGGGCGGCACGGTCTTCGGGCCGCAGCCCCGGACCTACGGCTCGCGGTTCCCGAAGCAGATGAAGAAGCTCGCGATGCAGTCGGTGTTTTCGGACAAGGCGGCGCTCGAGCGCATCCGTGTCCTCGACCAGGTGCAGTTGGAGAAACCCAAGACCAAGGCGGTGGCCGACCTGATGGCCAAACTGAACCTTGCGGGAAAGAAGTGCCTGGTGCTCCACGAGGGCCGGCACGACAACTTCATGCTCTCCTGCCGCAACCTGCCGGCGGTGAAATACTGCCGGGCGGCGCTCGCCAACGGGTACGACGTGCTCGACGCGGACTACCTGGTGTTCACGAAGGCCGGGCTGGAGAAAGTGGCGGAGGTGTTCGCATGAGCCGGGATCCGCGGCAGGTGATCAAGCTGCACATCCAGACGGAGCGGACCACGGGTCTGCGCCAGGCCAACAACGAGTACGTGTTCGAGGTCGACAAGAAAGCGAACAAGCACGTGATCAAGGCGGCGGTGGAGAAGGCGTTCAAGGTGAAGGTGGACGACGTCCGCACGCTCATCGTGCCGGGAAAGACCCGCCGCATGGGCCGGTACGAGGGGAAAACCCCGACGTGGAAGAAAGCGATCGTGCGCCTGAAGAAGGGCGAGTCGATTTCGATGTTCGAGAATATTTAGCGACAAGACAAGGTTGGTAGCACGTTATGCCGGTAAAGAAATTTCGTCCGATCACGCCGTCGCAGCGCTTCCGCACGGTGCCGACGTTCGAGGAAGTGACGTCGACGATGCCGGAGAAGTCGCTGCTGGAGCCGCTGCGGAAGTCCGGCGGGCGCAATAACAAGGGGCGGGTGACCGCCTACTGCCGGGGCGGCGGACATAAGCGGCATTACCGGGTCATTGACTTCAAGCGGAACAAGCACGATATTCCCGCGCGCGTGGCCTCGATCGAGTATGATCCGAACCGTTCGGCCCGGATCGCGCTGCTGCACTATGCCGACGGCGAGAAGCGGTACATTCTCGCGCCCCAGGGGCTCGAGGTGAACATGCGGGTGGAATCGGGTCCGGCGGCCGACATCCGGGTGGGGAATGCTCTCCCCCTGGAGCGGATGCCGCTCGGCACCAACGTCCACAACGTCGAGATGCGGCCCGGCAAGGGCGGCCAGATGGTGCGGTCGGCCGGTTCGTTTGCCCAGCTGGTGGCGCGCGACGGCAACAAGGCGATTTTGAAGATGCCCTCGGGCGAGGTGCGGTCGGTGCCGGTGACGTGTTGTGCGACGATCGGCCAGGTGTCGAATGTCGACCACAAAAACGTCGTGTGGGGCAAGGCGGGGGCGTCGCGCTGGCGCGGCCGGCGGCCCTCCGTGCGCGGCGTGGCCATGAACCCGGTGGACCACCCGATGGGCGGGGGCGAGGGACGGAGTTCCGGCGGGCGGCACCCCTGCACGCCCTGGGGCAAGCCGACCAAGGGGTACAAAACCCGCAGCAAGCGCAAATCGAAGGATCACCTGATCCAGGATCGGCGCTCGAAAGTGTAAGCCAAGGTAGGGAGAACGATAGATGCCTCGCTCACTGAAAAAAGGACCGTTTGTCGACGAGCACCTGCAGAAAAAGGTGGAGGCGCTCAACCGGAGCGGCGAGAAGCGGGTGATCAAGACCTGGTCGCGCCGTTCCACCATCCTTCCCGATTTCGTCGGCCACACGCTCGCCGTGCACAACGGCAACAAGTTCATCCCCATCTACGTGACCGAGAACATGGTCGGGCACAAGCTGGGCGAGTTCGCGCCGACGCGGACGTTCCGGGGCCACGGCGGGAAGCTGGCCGAGCGGTCGTCGAAGGTGAAAGGATAAGGTGGAGCCATGCTCGTTCAGGCGACGGCCCGGTTGAAATACGTCAGCATCCCGGCTCGCAAGATGCGCCAGGTGGCCGACCTCGTCAAAGGGCAGCCCGTGGAGAAGGCGCTGGGGATCCTGAATTTCACGCCCAAGATCGCGGCCTTCCACATGGCCAAGACGCTCAAGTCGGCGGTGGCCAACGCCCTGTCGACCGAGGGGACCGACCACCTGCACCCCGAGGATCTCGTGGTCAAGGAGGTGCAGGTCGACGAGGCGCCCACGCACAAGCGCATCCGGTTCCAGTCCATGGGCCGGGTGTTCCGCGTGCGCAAGCGGCACTGCCACCTGACGATCCGGGTGGAGGCGAACGTCGATCTCGAGGCGCGGCGGCAGGCGGCCAAAGGCCGGACCAAGAAGGCGGCCGCAGGGGAAACGGCCGAGACGGCGGCGGCCGGGACGGCCGCGCCGGCCAAGAAGAAGACCGCGGCTGCCAAGAAGAAGGCGGCGGCCAAGACGGCCGCGAAGAAGACGGCTGCGAAGAAGCCGGCGGCCAAGAAGAAAACGGCCAAGAAACCGGCGGCCAAGGCCGGCGGGAAGTCGGAAGAAAAGTAGACTGTCGAGATAGGGAGTAGACGTGGGACAGAAGACACATCCGATCGGGCTGCGCCTCGGCATCACGCGGACGTGGAACAGCCGGTGGTTCGCCTCGGATCGGAACTTCGCGGACCTGGTCCATGAGGACTTGCAGATCAAGCGGTATATCCACAAGCGCCTCGAGAATGCGGGGATCGCGGGGGTGACGATTTCGCGGGCGCCCAAGAAAGTGGCTGTGGATATCCACACCTCGCGCCCGGGCATCGTGATCGGCCGCAAGGGGGCCGAGGTGGACAAGCTCCGCGCCGAGCTGCAGCTGCTGACCAAGAAGGACATCATGCTGAACATCGTCGAGGTCCGCAAAGCCGAGCTCAACGCGCAGCTGGTGGCCGATTCGATCGCCCGGCAGCTTGAGGGGCGGGTGGCGTTCCGGCGGGCGATGAAGAAATCGCTCGCGGCGACGATGAAGATGGGCGCGAACGGCATCCGCATACAGTGCAGCGGCCGGCTCGGCGGCGCTGAGATCGCGCGCACCGAGAAGTACCGGGACGGCCGGGTGCCGCTCCACACCCTGCGGGCGGACATCGACTACGCCACCTCGACGGCGAACACGACCTATGGGACGATCGGGGTGAAGGTGTGGATCTGCAAGGGGGAGGTGCTCGACCGGGGCAAGTACGTACAGCACGAGGAAGAGGCGCGGGCCGACGAGCAGGCGCCGAGCGACACCCGTCCCCGCCGTCCGCGGGGCGACAAGGCCGGCCGCAAGCGGACCCGTCCGCGCGGCAAAGTGCGGCGCGCTGGCGCCCCCGGTCCCGAGGGCCCGCCGCCCAAGGGCCGTCGGCCGGAAGGTCCGGCCCGCCCGCGCGGCGAAGGGCGCCCGCCGGCCCCCGACGGCCGGGAGGGCGGCGCCGGTGAATCAGGAGCCCCCGAGTGAGTCGGAGCGAGAAGGTGGAGTAGAGTCCCATGTTAATGCCGAACAAAGTCAAGTTTCGCAAGCAGCAGCGCGGCCGCATGCGGGGGAAAGCCAAGGGCGGGGCGGAAGTCAGTTTCGGCGAGTACGGCCTGAAGGCCATGGAGCCGTGCTGGCTGACCAACCGCCAGATCGAGGCCGCCCGTATCGCCATGACCCGCTCGATCAAGCGCGGCGGAAAGATCTGGATCCGGATATTCCCGGACAAGCCGGTGACCAAGAAGCCGGCCGAGACGCGCATGGGGAAAGGGAAGGGGGCGCCGGAGTACTGGGTGGCCGTGATTAAGCCCGGACGCATCCTCTTCGAGATCCAGGGGGTAACCGAGGCCTCGGCGCGGGAGGCCCTGCGCCTGGGCGCCAACAAGCTGCCCTTGAAGACGAAGTTCGTGTCGCGTTCCGAGACGGAAGGAGTGTAAGCAGTGTTGAAGGTACATTCGCTCCGGGAGATGACGCGCGACGAGCTGGTGCAGAAGAAGAACGAGCTTCTGGACGAGCAGTTCAACCTGCGGATGCGGCGGTCGCTCAAGGCGCTCGACAACCCGCTCCGGCTGCGGCAGATCCGGCGGGAGATCGCGAAAATTCAAACGGTGCTGCACGAGGATGCGACGGGCCGGCGGAAACTGGCCGACATGAAGACCTCGATTTTGCCGCCCTCGGGCAAGAAAGAATAAGCGGGATCGCTGAGAGGAATGGCAGATGGCAGAAACGGTTGAGAGAAACCACCGCAAGATCCGTCAGGGGACGGTCGTGTCGGACAAGATGAACAAGACGATCGTGGTGCGGCTGGACCGGACGCGTCCCCACGCGCTCTACAATAAGACGTCAAAGTCGACGACCAAGCTGTACGCGCACGATGAGAACAACGACGCCCGGCCGGGCGACCTGGTGCGGGTAATGGAGACGCGGCGGCTGTCGCACAAGAAGCGCTGGCGCCTGATCGAGATCGTAGAACGGGCCAAGTAGCGCGGCCGGATGGCCCTTGGCACAGGCCGGGCGCCGCAGAGGTGAGTAGAGATGGTGCAGGAATATACGATATTGAACGTGGCCGACAACTCCGGCGCGAAAAAGGTGATGTGCTTCCGCATCCTCGGGGGACGCAAGAAGTATGCCTCGATCGGCGACGTCATTGTGGTCGCGGTGAAGGAGGCGATCCCCGGGGGGACGGTGAAGAAGTCGGAGGTCTGCCGGGCGGTGGTCGTGCGCACGAAAGCGTCCCTGCGGCGCAAGGACGGCTCGCTCATCCGGTTCTCGGACAACGCGGCCGTGATCATCAACGACCAGCTCGAGCCCCGGGGCACCCGCATCTTCGGGCCCGTGGCCCGCGAACTGCGCGAGAAGAAATTCATGAAGATCGTCTCCCTCGCCCCCGAGGTGTTGTAGGCGGAGGAAGAGCAGCGTATGCGAATCAAGAAAGGCGATACGGTCTACGTCCTCTGCGGAGAGGACAAAGGGAAAACCGGCCGGGTGCTCCACGTGTACCCGAAGAAGGGGACGGCGGTGGTGGAAGGCGTGCGCATGCACAAGCGGCACCAGCGGCCGACCCAGCGGAACCCGAAGGGCGGGGTGGTGACGATGGAAGGTCCGATTCACCTGAGCAACCTCGCCGTGTACAATGCCTCGTCGGGCGGCCCGGCGCGGCTGGGGGTCCGGACCACGGAAGAAGACGGCCGCAAGCGGCGCGTCCGGATCGATGTGAAGACGGGCGAGGAGATCTAAGGAAAACGGCGATGGCGAGGTACAGAGAGCTCTACCAGAAGGAAGTGGTGCCGAAGCTGATGAAGCAGAACGGCTACCGGTCGATCATGCAGGTGCCGCGCATCACGCACGTGACGGTGAATATCGGCGTGGGAGAGGCGACGGACAACTCGAAGGCGCTCGACGCGGCCGTGGAGGACCTGGCGAAAATCACGGGGCGCAAGCCGCTCGTGACGCGGGCCCGCAAGAGCATCTCGAATTTCAAGCTGCGCAAGGGAATGCCGATCGGGTGCACGGTGACTTTGCGGCGGGACGCGATGTACGATTTTCTCGACCGCCTCGTCAACGTCGCCATCCCCCGCATCCGCGACTTCCGCGGCGTGAACCCGAAGTCGTTCGACGGGCGGGGGAACTACAATCTCGGATTGAAAGAGCAGTTGATCTTTCCGGAGATCGATCTGGACAAGGTGGATAAAGTGCGCGGGATGAACATTTCGATCGCGACGACGGCGCGGACGGACCAGGAGGCCCGTCAGCTGCTCGAGGAGCTGGGAATGCCGTTCCGCAAGTAGAGGTGACATGGCGAAGAAATCCCTCATAGAGAAGTCGAACCGTAAGCCGAAATTCCAGGTGCGGGCGTACCACCGGTGCCGCCGGTGCGGCCGTCCGCGGGCCTACCTGCGCCGCTTCGGGCTGTGCCGGATCTGTTTCCGGCAGCTCGCCCTGGCCGGCGAATTGCCCGGCGTGGTGAAAGCCAGCTGGTGAGGAAACTGGGAGCGAAAGCACAATGAGCATGACAGATCCGATAGCCGATCTTCTCACGCGCATCCGGAACGGGTCGAAAGCGAAGAAGAATGCGGTCGATGTGCCCGCGTCGAACCTCAAGCGCGAGGTGGTGCGGATTCTCCGCGAGCACCGCTTCATCAAGGACGTCGTCGACCTGCCGGACAACAAGCAGGGAATCCTCCGGGTCTACCTGCGCTACGTGGCCGGCGACACGCCGGTGCTCAAAGGAATCCAGCGCCTGTCGCGGCCGGGCCTGCGGCGGTACTTCGACGCGGAGACGGTGCGGCAGTCGACGTTCAACACGCGCGGCATGCTGGTGCTCTCGACGTCGAGCGGCGTGATGACGAACTTTGAGGCGGCCCGGAAAGGCGTGGGCGGCGAAGTGCTGCTGCGCTGCTGGTAGGAAAGGACGAGAGATGTCGCGAATTGGCAAGCAGCCGATCGCTGTGCCGGACAAGGCGACGGTGAGCATCACCGGGCGCCAGGTGACGATCAAGGGGCCGAAGGGCAGCCTCACTCTGGAGGTGCACCCGGACATGACGGCCAGCCTGGACCACAACCAGATTGTCGTCGCCCGCCCGAGCGATCTGAAGAAACACCGGGCCCTCCACGGCCTCACGCGGGCGCTCCTGCACAACATGGTCGTGGGAGTGACCCAGGGGTTCACCCGCGAACTCGAAATTGTCGGCGTCGGCTACCGCGCCGAAAACCGCGGCCGGCACCTCGTGATGTACCTCGGGTACTCGCACCCGGTGGTCCTCACCCCGCCGGAGGGCGTGACTGTCGAAGCCGTGCCCAAAGAGGGCAAAGTCAGGGTCTCGGGGATAGACAAGCAACTCGTCGGCCAGGTGGCGGCGAAGATTCGGTCGTTCCGGAAACCGGAGCCGTACAAGGGCAAGGGTGTCCGGTACGCCGGCGAACACGTGCGGACGAAGGCCGGGAAGACCGCCGGATAAGAGAGTAGACGGAAATGGCTGGAAAGAGTGTCAAGAAGTTCAAGCGGGCGGAACGCCGCCGCCAGCGGGTGCGGGGCAAGCTGTCGGGAACCTCGGCGTGCCCGCGCCTGACGGTCGCGAAGTCGCTGAAGAACGTGTTCGTGCAGATTGTCGACGACGTCCACGCGGTGACGCTCGCGGCGGCCGCCTCCAATTCCAAAAACGTCCTCTCCGAGCTCAAGCCGGAGATGACCAAGTCCGAAGTGGCGCGGAAAGTGGGCGAAGTGATCGCGCGCGAGGCGAAGGCGAAGGGGATCGAGGCGGTGGTCTTCGACCGCAACCGATTCCGCTACCACGGCCGGGTCAAAGCGGTCGCGGAGGGGGCGCGCTCGGGTGGCCTGAAGTTCTGATAACGAATAAGTGTGCATAGGACAAGCTGAGGTGCAGATTGGCGCGTTTTGAGATGGAAAACCTCGAACTCGAGGAAAAGGTAATCTCGGTCAAGCGGGTGGCGAAAGTGGTCAAGGGCGGCCGGCGGTTTTCGTTTACCGCGCTGGTGGCGGTTGGCGACAAGAACGGCCGGGTCGGCGTGGGCCACGGCAAGGCCCCCGAGGTATCCGATGCGATCCGCAAGGGGACGGAGGCGGCGCGCAAGAACATGACCTCCGTGAACCTGCTCAAGGGGACGATCCCGCACCGGATCGACGGCGAGTTCGGCGCCACCCGGGTGGTCATGCGGCCGGCCTCGCCCGGCACCGGCGTGATCGCCGGCGGCGCCGTGCGGGCCGTGCTCGAGTCGGTGGGTATTCAGGACATCCTGGCCAAGACGCTGGGGAGCCGCAACCCGCACAACATGGTCAAGGCGACGCTGAACGGGTTGGCCGCCCTGCAGACGCGCGAACAGGAAGTCAAGGCGCGCCAGGCCGAGTAGGCGTGCCGGCAGAGAGGACGACCGCAATGGGCAAGCTTAGAGTGACGCAGATCAGAAGCACGATCGACCGCAAGGAGCCGCACAAACGCACCATCGAGGCGCTGGGGCTCGGCAAAATCCGGCGGTCCGTCATCCACAACGACACGCCGCAGATCCGCGGTATGATCCGCGCCGTCCGCTATCTCGTGACGGTGGAAGAGATCGACGAAAAATAGAGGCGAGTGATGGAACTGCATACGTTGAAACCGCCGAAAGGGGCAAGAAAGACGCGCAGGCGGGTGGGACGCGGCTCGGGCAGCGGCCTGGGGAAAACCTCGGGACGCGGCCACAAGGGGGCCGGGGCGCGGAGCGGCTTCAAGCGCGAAGCCTGGCGCGAAGGCGGCCAGATGCCGCTCGCACGGCGCCTGCCCAAATTCGGTTTCACCAATATCTTCAAGAAGACCTGGCAGGTGATCAACCTGTCCGACCTCGCGCGCCTCGAGGCGGGCGAGGTGACGCCCGATACGATGCTCGCGGCGGGCCTGATCAAGACAACGGCCGTACCGGTGAAAGTGCTGGGGGACGGGACGGTGGAGAAGGCGTACACGGTCAAAGCGGCGGCGTTCAGTAAGTCGGCGGCCAGCAAGATCGAAGCCGCCGGCGGAAAAGCCGAGGTGCTGTCTTGATAGATAAGTTCAGATCGGTGTTCAAAGTCGAGGAGTTGCGAAGACGGATCTTCTACACCCTCGCGCTGCTCGTCGTCTACCGCATCGGCGGACACATCCCCACGCCCGGGATCGACGGCAGCATCCTGGCCTCGGTGCTGGCCAACAACACCATCTTCGGGCTGTTCGACCTGTTCGTGGGCGGGGCCTTCGCCAAGGCGACTATTTTCGCCATGGGCATCATGCCCTACATCTCGGCCTCGATTATGCTCCAGCTCCTCGGCGCGGTGGTGCCGTACCTCCAGCGGCTGCAGCGCGAGGGCGAGGAGGGGCGGCGCAAGATCACGCAGTACACGCGGTACCTGACCGTGCTCATTGCCGCGCTCCAGGCGTGGGGGACGGCGGGGTACTTAACGACCATCAAGAGCGCGGCGGGCGTCTCGGCCGTGCACATGAACACGGCGGCGTTCATCCCCCTCACCATCCTCACGTTCACGAGCGGCACGATTTTCATCATGTGGCTCGGCGAGCAGATCACGGAGCGGGGGATCGGGAACGGTATTTCGCTGATCATTTTCATCGGGATCATCGCGCGCTTCCCTGAGGCCGTGGTGCAGGAAGTGCTGCTGGTGTGGCACGGGTCACGCAACCTGTTCGTGGGCGCGATCATGCTGGCGGCCATGGTGGCCGTGATCGCGGCGGTCATTCTGGTGACGCGGGCGCAGCGCCGGGTGCCGGTGCAGTATCCGCGCAAGGTGGTGGGCCGCCGGGTGTTCGGCGGGGCGACGACGCACCTGCCGTTGTCGGTGAACTCGGCCGGCGTCATCCCGATCATCTTCGCCCAGTCGATCATGTTTCTCCCCTCGACCGTCGCGCAGCTGTTCCCCAACACCGACTGGGTGCAGAACCTGGTGGCGGTGTGGCTGGCGCCGGGCGGCCTCTGGTACTCCCTCATCTATGGGGTGATCATCATCTTCTTCGCCTACTTCTACACGGCGATCGTGTTCAACCCCATGGAGATCGCCGACAACATGCGCAAGAACGGCGGGTACATTCCAGGCATTCGGCCGGGCAAGAACACCGCCGACTATATTGAGAAAATCCTCACCCGGATTACTCTGCCGGGCGCCATCTTCTTCGCCGCCATCGCCATCCTCCCCTGGGTGCTCATCGGCCAGTTCAACGTGAACTTCTTCTTCGGCGGCACCGGGCTCCTCATCGTGGTCGGCGTGGCCCTCGACACCCTCCAGCAGATCGAGTCGCACCTGATCATGCGGCACTACGACGGGTTCATGAAGAAAGGGCGAATCCGGGGAAGGTCCATGTGATGAGGCATCTCGTGTTTCTCGGCCCGCCCGGATCGGGCAAAGGGACGCAGGCGGCGAAGCTGGCGGCGGAGATGAAGATCCGCTACCTGTCGACCGGGGACCTGCTGCGCGCCGCGGTGAGCACCGGGACCGAGCTGGGCCGAAAAGCGCGAGGGTATATGGAGCGCGGGGAACTCGTCCCGGATGCGCTCCTCGTGGGATTGATCGAGGCGACCATCCGGGCCGGGGAACTCGACCACGGATTCATTCTGGACGGGTTTCCGCGGACGGTGCCGCAGGCGGAGGCGCTGCGGGATATGCTGAACGGCAATGGCAAGGAACTCGATGCGGCCGTCCTCCTGGCCGTGTCGGACGAGGAAGTGGTGCGGCGGCTGTCGGGGCGGTGGTTCTGCCCGTCCTGCCAGGCGACCTACAACTACCCGCACCACATGCCCCGGCGGGAGGGCCGGTGCGACGCGGAGGGCGCGGCCCTGGAGCGGCGCCCGGACGACCAGCCCGAGGTCGTGCGCCGGCGACTGGATGTGTACAAGAAACAGACGCGGCCGATCGAAGATTTCTACCGGGCGGCGGCCATTCTGGTCGAGGTGCAGGGGGAACAGCCGCCCGAGGCGGTGTTTGCCGACCTGCTCGACATCGTCGGGGCGCGAAAATAGGACGGAAGCGACGTTTGTGATAGTGCTGAAGACGGCGGAACAGATCGAGGTGATGGCCCGGGCGGGCCGGGTGGTCGGGCGGACGCTCGACATGGTCGGCACCGTCATCCGGCCGGGAATGACGACCGGGCAGCTCGACCGCCTCATCGAGGACTTCATCCGGGCCGAGGGAGCGATCCCGGCCTTCAAGGGGTACCAGGGATTCCCGGCCTCGGCGTGCATTTCGATCGACGACGAGGTCGTGCACGGAATTCCGGGGAAACGGGTGATCGAGGAGGGGGTGATCGTGTCGGTCGATATCGGCGCGATCGTGGATGACTACTACGGGGACTCGGCGCGGACCTTCGGCATCGGCGAGGTGTCGGAGGAGAAGCGGCGGCTCATGGAGTGGACGCTGAAAGCGCTCCACGCCGGTATTGACAAGGCGCGAAAAGGGAATAGATTAGGCGCGGTATCGGCGGCCATCCAGCAGGTGGCGGAGTCGCAGGGATACGGTGTGGTGCGCCAACTGGTCGGCCACGGCATCGGCCGCGCCATGCATGAGGAGCCGCAGGTGCCCAATTTCGGCTCGCCCGCTGACGGCCCGGTGCTCGAGGCGGGAATGGTCATCGCGATCGAACCGATGATCAACATGGGGACGTACGAGGTCAGGACGCTGCCGGACGGGTGGACGGTGGTGACGGCGGACGGACGTCCGTCGGCCCATTTCGAACACACCGTCGCGGTGGGCCCGGACGGCCCGCGGATCCTCACGGCGGCCTAAAGGAGCGTATGGCGAAAGAAGAGACGATAACGGTGGAAGGCCGGGTGATCGAGCCGCTGCCGAACGCCACTTTCAAAGTGGAGTTGGACAACGGACACGTGGTGCTGGCGCACATTTCGGGGAAGATGCGGATGCATTTCATCAAGATCCTCCCCGGCGACAAGGTGACGCTGGAACTGTCGCCCTACGATCTCACGCGCGGCCGGATCACGTATCGCTATAAATGAGTAACCCCAGACGGGATCGGTGGTCGGTATGAAAGTCAAGTCGTCGGTCAAGAAGCGCTGCGAGTACTGCAAGATCATTCGGCGCCATGGCGTGATCCGGGTCATCTGCAAGCGCGACCCCAGCCACAAGCAGCGCCAGGGTTGAGAATTGTGTGTGTGCGATAGAGAAGTGAGGAAAAACCATTGGCACGTATAGCCGGAGTTGATCTTCCCAAGGACAAGCGGATCGAGGTCGGGCTGACCTACATCTACGGGATCGGCCCGCACCGGGCGAGGCTGATTCTCGCCAAGACGGGAGTGAATCCCGACACCCGGGTCAACCAGCTGACCGACGAGGACGTGACGAAGCTGCGGCAGGTCATCGAGAACGAGTACAGCGTCGAGGGGTCGCTGCGCGGCGAGATCCAGATGAACATCAAGCGGCTGATCGATATCGGCAGCTACCGCGGCCTGCGCCACCGGCGCGGCCTCCCCGTGCGGGGACAGCGGACCAAGACGAACGCCCGGACGCGCAAGGGTCCGCGGCGCTCGATCGGCGGGCTCAAGAAAAAACCTGTTGGCAAGAAGTAAGCGACCCGGAGGAGAACAGTCGTGGCGGAACCGAAAAAGAAGGGACGACCGAGAAAGAAGTCCCGCAAGGTTGATACGAACGGCGTGGCCCACATCAAGGCCACTTTCAACAATACGATTATCACGCTGACCGATGCGCAGGGTCGGGCGATCTCGTGGGGGACGGCCGGCAAGGTGGGGTTCAAGGGGTCGAAGAAGTCGACGCCGTTTGCGGCCCAGCAGGCCGCGGCCAGCGCTGTGCGCGAGGCCATGGACCAGGGGCTGCGGCGGGTCGAGGTCTGGGTGAAGGGGCCGGGATCGGGCCGCGAAGCCGCTATCCGCTCGCTCTCGGCGGCCGGTCTCGAGATCACCCTCATCCGCGATGTGACCCCGATTCCCCATAACGGCTGCCGCCCGCCCAAGCGGCGCCGCGTGTGAGCAAATGAAACGTGGTCGGAAATAGGAGAGCCAATGGCACGGTATCGTGACTCGAAATGCAAACTGTGTCGCCGGGAAGGTGAGAAGCTGTTCCTCAAGGGGGCGCGCTGTCTGACGGACAAGTGCGCCATCGAGCGGCGGCCTTTTCCGCCGGGGCAGCACGGCCAGAGCCGCCGCCGGAAGATTTCGCCGTACGGCCTCCAGCTGCGCGAAAAACAGAAGATTCGGCGGCTGTACGGACTGCTCGAAACCCAGTTCCACAACTACTTCGAGAAGGCGGCCCAGAAGAAGGGCGTCACCGGCGAACTGCTTCTGCAGTCGCTCGAGACGCGCCTGGACAACCTCGTCTACCGGCTCGGCTTCGCACCGTCGCGCAACGCCGCCCGCCAGCTCGTCCGCCATCGGCACGTCCTGGTCGACGGCGGCATTGTCGACATTCCCGCCTACAGCGTCCGTCCCGGCCAGGTCATCCGGATTAAGGAAAAGTCGCGGAATCTCGACTTGATTCATACCTCCCTGAAGGAAGTGGGCCGGGCCGGCGACCTGCCCTGGCTGCGGCTGAACAAGGCCAGTCTCGAAGGCGAACTGCTCGAAGTGCCGAAGCGGTCGGACATTCCGCTGACGGTGAACGAGTCATTGGTCGTAGAGCTGTACTCCAAGTAATGTTGGGAGGGCCGAGCAAGCTATGAAGTGGAAGCCATTGACCATGCCGAAAGAGGTCGTTAACGACCAGTCCTCGGCCAACGAGAACTACGCACGGTTTATCGTCGAGCCGCTGGAGCGCGGGTACGGCACGACGCTGGGGAACAGTCTCCGGCGGGTGCTGCTCTCCTCGATTCAGGGCGCGGCGGTCGTGTCGATGCGGATACGGAACGTCCTGCACGAGTTCTCCAGCGTTGAGGGCGTCTATGAGGATGTGAGCGACATCGTCCTCAACGTCAAGCAGATCCGGGTGCGGATGCATGCCGATGAGATGCGCACGCTCACGCTTCGCCGCCACGGGAAGGGGAAACTCACGGCCGGGATGTTCGAGCAGAACCCGGAAGTCGAGATCCTCAACCCCGACCAGCACATTTGCGAAATCACCGGCGATATCGACTTCGAAATGGAGATCGACATCGACTCCGGCCGCAGCTACAACGTCGCCGAGCAGAATAAGCGGGCCGACGCCCCGGTTGGGACGATCTTCGTCGATTCCCTCTTCTCGCCGGTGATCAAGGTGGCCTACCAGGTCGAGAACACCCGGGTCGGGCAGAAGACCGATTTCGACCGCCTGATCATGGAGATCACGACCGACGGTTCGATCACGCCCGAGGATGCGCTGTCGTATGGGGCCAAGCTGCTGAAGGACCACCTCCAGCTGTTCATCCACCTCGACGAAGAGGTGATGGTGGAGGAGGAGCCGCAGGAGGACGAGGAGACGGTGCGGGTGCGCAATCTGCTGCGGACGCGGGTGGACGAGCTGGAGCTGTCGGTCCGGTCGTCGAACTGCCTGCGGGCGGCCAACATCCAGACGATCCGGGACCTGGTCACCAAGACCGAGCCGGAGATGCTGAAGTACCGGAATTTTGGGCGGAAGTCGCTGAACGAAATCTCCACGCTCCTGGAGGAGATGGGGTTGTCGTTCGGGATGGACGTGTCGAAGTACGACGAGACGCAGAAACAGAACGTGAATGCCTAAGCTGAAGTGAAGATTTGCGATGGGACATCAGGATAAAATAGCAAAACTGGGGCGAACCAAATCGCACCGCGAGGCCATGCTCCGCAATATGGCGATGTCGCTCTTTGAGCACCGGGTGATCAAGACCACCGATGCCAAGGCGAAGGCGCTGCGGCCGCTGGTCGACCGGCTGATCACCAATGCCAAGAAGGGGACGCTGGCGTCGAAGCGTGAGGTGGCTCGCACGGTCCATCAGAAGCGAATCTTCAAGAAGCTCTTCGCTGAGATCGTGCCGCAGTTCGAAGACCGCGCGTCAGGGTTCACCCGGGTGGTCAAACTGGGTGTGCGGCGCGGCGACGGGGCGGCCCTGTCGGTGGTCGAGCTGCTCACCGAACGGCCCAAAGAAGAGCCGGTGAAGAAGGCGAAGAAGGGCAAGGAGAAAAAGGGGGCGGCTCGGTAGACCGGCAACTCAGCCCCCGCGGCCATCCGCTGTGATACTGAAAGCCCGCCCCTCCGGCGGGCTTTGTGTTGGTCGGCCGGGGCGCCGGCCGAAGTGCGCAACGTTTGCATTAAAGACTTGCCAGAACCCGCTGCCGGTGCTACCCTTATCCCAGGTAACCCAAAGTCATCCGTAAACTCAAACGAGGGGTTATGAATCAGGAATCGCCGCAGCAGAAGAAAGGGATGTCGACCGGCTGTCTCGTCGCGCTCATCATCGTCGGCGTGCTGGTCATCCTGGTGGTGGTCGCCGGGATCGTCTGCTATATGAAGCGAGCCGATCTGGTGCAGTACGGAGCGGTCACGATGACCGAAGAGATCAAGCAAATGGTAGCCGACAAACCGCAGCCGGGCGTCGATACGGTCCAGGTGAACGCCGCAGCGGACGCGTTTCTCGCCGAGGCGCGGGCGCAGCGGGAGCCGGATGCCGAAGGACTGGCGTTGTTCATTCAGTCGATCCAGCATATCCGCAACGACGGGGCGCTCGATTCGCTGGAGGCCTACCAGTTCATCGAGGCGATTTCACGCGCCTACCCCAACGTGAATCTGGGGCAGGCCCCGGCCGCGGAGAGCGCGCCGGCCGATACCATGGGCGGCGAGGCGGCGCCGGCGGATACCGCCGGGGCGGCCGAGTAGGCACCGGGAGTGAAGCGGCGGCCGGATGAGCCCTTTCGGTCGCCCAGCGGCCGGGCGGCCGCGGCGCCGGGGGCAGCGGGCAGAAGAGGCGGAAGGACGACCGCATCATGATGTGGATCGGACCGATAGCTGTGGCCTACCTGTTGGGAGCCATCCCGTTCGGGCTGCTCGTCCCGCGCCTGTTCGGAGTTGCTGATATCCGCCGGCACGGGTCGGGAAATATCGGCGCCACCAACGTCACGCGCGTGCTCGGCTTTCGCCGGGCTGTCTGGGTGTACGGACTGGACATCGCCAAAGGGGCGGCCGCGGTGCTGTTGGGACGATGGTATGCCGCGGCGGCGACGATCCCATTCGCGGGAGCCGACACCTACGTCGTCCTCTGCGGTCTGGCTGCGGTGCTCGGACACCTCTTCCCGGTCTACCTCCGGTTCCGGGGGGGGAAGGGGGTCAACACGGCGCTCGGGGTGATGCTGGCTCTCCTGCCGGTTCCGGCGCTCCTGGCGTTCGGCGTATTCGCGGCCGTGTTCGCGATCGGGCGCTACGTTTCGCTCGCCTCGCTGGTGGCGGCAGTGGCGTTTCCGGTGTTCATTCTCATCGAAAAGTACGCTTTCCACCGGCCGGTGGCCTCGGTCTATCTCTGGGTATCGGCGGCCGTCGTGCTGCTCATCGTGTACGCCCACCGGGGCAACATCGGGCGGCTGCGGGCCGGGACGGAACACCGGTTCGGCGGCCGCCGGCAGCCGGCCGATTCGCAGGGGGCGGGCCGCCATGTCTGAGCGGGTCGCCATCCTCGGGGCGGGGTCCTGGGGGCTGGCCGTGGCTCGTCTGCTGCACGCCAACGGGCACCGCGTCCGGCTGTGGGAGTTCGACCCCGCCGAGCATGCCCTCCTGCTCCGCCACCGGACTCATCCGAAAAAGCTGCCCGGGTGCCGGCTCGATGAGCAGATTGGCATCACCAACGATCTCGGCGAGGCGGTCGCCGGAGCGGACCTGATCGTGCTGGCGATCCCATCCCAGCGGATGCGGTCGGCGCTCGACCCGCTGGCCGGCCGGGTTGGCCCCGACGTCGGCATCGTCAACCTGGCCAAAGGGATCGAGATCCGCACGCTCAAGCGCATGTCGGAGGTGGTGGCCGAGGTCCTCGATCGACCGCTCGGGCGCATCGCCACCCTCTCCGGGCCGTCGCACGCCGAAGAAGTGGCCAGGGACATGCCGACGACCGTGGTGGTCGGCGGTGTGAACGAAGAGTTCTGCGCGGAGGTCCAGGAGACCTTCTCAGGACAGACCTTCCGCGTGTACTGCTGCGACGACCTGACCGGCGTGGAGTTGGGGGGCGCGCTGAAGAACATCATCGCAATCGCCGCCGGGATTGCGGGGGGACTCGGGCTGGGGGACAACACCCTGGGGGCGCTCATCACGCGCGGCCTGGCCGAGATCACCCGCCTCGGCGTGGCGATGGGGGCCAACCCGCTGACGTTCTCGGGGCTGTCGGGGGTGGGAGACCTGGTGACCACCTGCGTGTCGCGGCACAGCCGCAACCGCTATGTGGGCGAACACATCGGCAGGGGCGAAACGCTGGCGCGGGTGCTGGCGGGGATGACGATGGTGGCCGAGGGAGTGGAGACGACCCGTTCGGGGCATGCCCTGGCGAACCGGCACGGCGTGGAGATGCCGATCACGGCGCAGGTACACGCCGTCTTGTTCGATAACAAGCCGCCGGCCGAGGCGGTGGCGGAGCTCATGGGCAGAGAACTGAAACCGGAAATCTGGTAAGGAACCGCATCGCGAGGAGCGGTCCATGAAGAAGACCAACGCCAACGAGAAGCTGTACTACTCGATCAGCGAGGTGGCCCGCATCACGGGGCTCGAACCTTACGTGCTGCGATACTGGGAGAAGGAGTTTCCGACGCTCTGTCCGCGCAAGACGCGCGGGGGGAACCGGATCTACACGCAGAAGGACATCGAGGTGGTCAACCGCATCAAACACCTGCGCACCGAGGAGAAACTGACGATCGCCGGGGCGCGGACCAAGCTGACGATGCGGCGGCCGAGCGAGAGCAAAGAGACCATGGTGGCCTCGGCGCGAACGAAGACGCTGATAGGCCAGATTCGTAAGGATATCGAGGACATCCTCAAAGATTTCTCTTGAACTCGGCGGCGGTTTTGATAGATTGGGACGGGCGTAACCGGCGCGGGACAGTCTAGATCCGATGGATCGGAGCGTAGCGCAGTTTGGTTAGCGCACTCGCTTGGGGTGCGAGAGGTCGGCCGTTCGAATCGGCTCGCTCCGACCATTTTGCCGGCCGGGCGACCGGCGGAAGCTCCCACGACAACGAAAAGGCCGGACGACGCGGGCGCATCGCCCGGCCCTGATGTCGGCCGGGCGCTTACCGCCCCGGCGCGATGTTGTGGTTCATCCGGAACAGATTGTCGGGGTCATAGGCGCGCTTGACTCGCCGGAGACGGTCGTAGTTGGCGCCGAAGATTCCCTTAATGCGGTCGGACTCGTCGGCGGTCACGAAATTCACATAGGCGCCTCCGGTGGCGAAAGGCTCGGTCGCCCGGAACAACTCGCGCGCCCAGGCGATGCAGCGCTCGTCATCCTCGGCCGCCCGCCAGCGGGCGTGGACGTTGAGGACGAAGTCGGCGTCGCGGTGCGGGTAGGCGATGGTCTCGCGCGGGATGCGGGCCGCCGCCCCGCCGAGCTGGCCGAGGAAGACCTCGCACTCGGGACTCGGCACGCGGTCGGCCAAGCGCACAAGCACGTCGAGCAGGGCGTCGGGCAGGGCAGTGAAATTATGCGTCTTCCAGTAATTCCGGGCGCCCGCCGTCATGAGCGGGTCGAAGGCCGACTGCCAGCCCGTGTACGGCTGGACGCCGAGCGCTTCGCCCACCGGCCGCCCGAGATGGCGCAGCGGCTCGGCGGCCCGCCGGCCCGCCTCGGGATCGCCGGCGTGGAAAAAGATCACGACGAGCACATTTTGCCCGTGCTTTTCCGCCGGGACGAACGGAACCGGCGGGGCGGGGCGCAAGACCAGCCAGCACGCGGATTCGTCGGTGAGTTCCGCGACATAGTCGCGATACTGCCGGAGCACCGCCTTCGCCTCGGCGTGCGGGTAGACCACCAGGCCGCTGTACACGTTGGGGCCGACCGGGTGCAGGTCGAATTCAAACCGGGTGACGACGCCGAAATTGCCCCCGCCGCCCCGGATCGCCCAGAACAGATCGGGATGCTCGGTGTCGCTGGCCCGCACCAGCGAGCCGTCGGCGAGCACGACCTCGGCGCCGCGGAGGTTGTCTGCGGCTGTCCCGTACTTTCGCGTGAGCCATCCGAAGCCCCCGCCGAGCGTGAGGCCGGCGATGCCGGTCGTGGAGTTGATGCCGAGGGGAGTGGCCAGTCCGAAATCCTGGGCCGCCCGGTCGAAGTCGCCGAGCGTGGCGCCGGCCCCGACCCAGGCGCGACGGGCGGCCGGCTCCACCTGCACCGCTTTCAGCCCGGACAGGTCCAGGGTGAGACCGTCGTCGCAGACCGCGTTCCCGGCGATGTTGTGCCCGGCGCCGCGAATGGACAGAGGCAAGCGGTGCTCCCGGGCGAAGCGGACCGTGTGCCGGACATCGGCGGAATCGGCGGCCTGCACGATGGCGGCCGGTGTCCGGTCGATCATGCTGTTCCAGACCGAGCGGGCCGCGTCGTAGCGGCTGTCTCCGGGGCGGATCAGCGTGCCCCGCAGCGAACCGGCGAGCGACTCGAGGGGGGCCGAAGGGGCGGCGGCTCGGCCGCCGCGCGCCTCGGTGGGACGGGCTTTTTTCATCCCGCGTCTCCTTCCTGTGCGGCAGACCGCCCGGTCGCCCGCCGCCGACATGATTTCCTGAGCTTGGCCGCAGCCGATCGGCCGCGGCCGCATGTTGGCCGTTGTCTGTCCGGTGATACGCGGATCCCCGGCCGTCTGATTGTGGTCCAAATGAGTCTTTAAACCAACGTCCGGCCGGCTCGCAGCCCGGGGCTTTCGCCCGACCTGCTCTCCGATCGTGAACTTTTTGTGTCGCGGGCGCCCGGCCCTTCCGTATAATGACCTGCGATGGACGAGAATCGGGGCGAGGCGACGCTGGTGCTCATCCCGGCGTGCAACGCCGGGCGGTATCTCGATGACTTGATCCCCCGGTGCCGCCGGTTCGTGGCCGACGAACACCTGCTCGTGGTCAACGACGGATCGACCGACGATACGCTCGAGAGGCTCAAACGGCACCGGGTCAACTACATCTCGTATCCCGACAACCGGGGAAAAGGGGCGGCCCTGCGGGCGGGTTACCGGTATGCGCTCGCGCGCGGGTACCGCTCGGTCGTGACGCTCGATGCCGACCTGCAGCACCTGCCGGAGGAGTTGCCCCGTTTCTTCGCCCAGGACAACGGGCGGAGGATCGTCCTCGGGACGCGGCACATGGATCCCAAAGTGATGCCCTGGGACCGGCGCCTCACCAACAATCTGACTTCGCTGATCATCTCCGTGTTCTCCGCGCAGCGCGTCCGTGACAGCCAGTCGGGCTACCGCTTGATCCCGACCGCGGTGCTGCGGGCGATCCCGCTGGTCGCGGCGGGGTACGATTTCGAGTCGGAGTTGCTGTTCAAGGCGGGAGCGCTCGGCTGCGAGATTGTCGAAACCCCGATTTCCACCGTCTACGAGGGGTCGCCGTCGTTCATCAACCCGGTCGCGGACACCGGGCGGTTCATTCGCCAGATCTGGCGGCGGATCTGGGTCTGACCGGCGCCAATTCGGGCTTGCGAAGGGCGGCGATCGGCGCTACCATACAGGGCATGAAGCTAGCTGAGATTTTCTCCAACTATTTCACGGTGCGCGGCGAATTGCGGAAGGCGGTGGAGGGTCTGACGCAGGCGCAGTTCGATTGGGCGCCCCCGCGCCACACGGCATCGATCGGACGACTCCTGGCCCACATCGCCGACTGCGAATTCTTCTGGATCGCCCACGTGGCCGCCGGCGCGCCCGGACGGCCGGATTTCACGCGCTTTCGCGGAGCGCGCGACCGGGCCGAGATCCTCGGCCTCCTCGACGAGTACGAGTGCGTTGTCACCGGGTTCCTCGAACGGGAAGACCTGGCCGACTGGGACCAGGTGTTCTACACCGTGACCGACAGCAGCGGGGCGACCGAGCGCCTCTCGAAGCGGTGGCTCGTGTGGCACGTGGTGGAACACCAGGCGCGCCACCGCGGCCAGATCTTCATGCTCATGCGCATGCAGGGGCTTGAGGTGCCGAATGTCTGAACGGCTCCGGATTTTGTTGACCAACGACGACGGCTACCAGGCGGATGGAATCGCGACCCTCTACCGGGTGCTCGCGCGGGCGCACGAGGTCTACCTGGTGGCCCCGAACGCGGAACAGTCGGCCGCCTCGCATTCGCTCACCCTCAACCGGCCGCTGCGGGTGCAGAAGATCGACGAGCGGCGCTACACGACCGACGGGACCCCGACCGACTGCGTCATGCTCGGCGTGCACCTGGTGTTCAAGGACGGCAAGCCGGACATGATCATCTCGGGGATCAACCACGGCGCCAACATGGGGGATGACGTGACCTATTCGGGGACGGTGGCGGCGGCGATCGAGGGCTCGATCATGCGGGTGCCGTCGGTGGCCGTGTCGATGGCCCACTACGAGCCGGGGACGCCCATGGTGCGGGCGGCCAACTTCGTCGCCCGGCTCGTGCGCATCGTCGGGCAGATGAACCTCCCGCCCGACGTCTTCCTCAACGTCAACCTGCCGCTCGACACGGGGCGGCCCTACGGCGCCTACGAATTCACCCGGCAGGGGTTCCGCCAGTACAAGGATGTGATCATCCGGAAAACCGACCCGCGCGGCAAACCCTACTACTGGATCGGGGGGCGGCCGAAGTGGCGGACCGAGGCGGGGACCGATTTCGAGGCGGTGAGCCGGAACGTGGTGTCGATCACGCCGCTGCGGCTCAATTTCACGGACGACAGGGTGCTGGCCGAGCTGCGCACGCGGCAATTCTCGATGTAGGGGGAAACGAACACTGCCGCACGGGGGTGTGGCCGTGCGATATAGATCGTCGGTTTCGAGAGCTGGAAGACGGTGCCGTGCGCCGTGCCACATGCCCAGAAGGGGTCTTACCATGGGGCAGAGCGTGCGTCCCGTTCCGGCGCGCCGGGCTGTCGTATCAGGTTGCCTCTGAACAGCACGACGTATCTCCGATATGATGTGGCTGACATCTGCGCGAGTGACGTGTCACACGTCCTTCGCAAGTTTGATCCGGAGGTGATTGTATGACCGCACGTGGACGGTTGGGTTGCCTGTTCCTGGTGGCGAGCGGAGTGTGGGGGAGTGTGTCGGCTCAGGAGTTCACGCCCGTCCGGCTCACTGCTCACGCGGGGACGTCGGCCAATCCGCGCATCGAGATGGATGCCACCTGCCTCTATGTTGTCTGGGAAGACGACCGTTCCGGGTCCAGTCAAATCTGGTGGGGGAAATTCGACCTCGCCGGCGCGCCCGTCGCCGGCCCCGTACAAGTGACCTCGAGCGGGACTCCCTCCCAGCCGGCGGTGGGTGTCGACGCACTGGGAAACAGCTACGTCGTCTGGACCACCGACGCCGCCTATTTCGGCAGCATCTATGGTGCGAAGCTCGATCCGGAAGGAAATGTAATCGTCCCGGCCCAGCAGGTATCGGAGGGTCAGGTCACCAATCCGGATGTGGCGGTCACACCGGACGGCGTCTGTATAGTGGTTGGCGACAAGAGGGGGACCACGGATCACAACGTTCACATTTATCGGCGGACGAGCGACCTCGGTCCGGTTTGCGTGGCGAAGAAACCGGGAACTGCCGGGATCGGCGACGGTCGGGTGCCGGCCGTTGAAGCAGACGCGTCGGGAATTGCCCACGTGCTGTTCCGGGATGTCGACATTTTCAACTACTACATAAAGGGCCACAACACCGATGCCGGTTGCGGTCCCTCCGGCTCGACCACCGTTTTGACCGGTGATTACGCCCGGCCGGCGATTGCATGGTCCGGGGTGCAGGAATGGCGCACCGTGGAGTCCGGTAACAACATCTACACAATCGCGGGCGGCCTGCATCGCATCAACGACCAGGCCGGTACCGCTTCCTACGCCCGTCTCGCCAACACGTCGCCGAACGGCCTGGCCGTGTTCCAGGATTCGCGATCGGGCGACTTCGATATCTACTGCACGGCCTTCAATGGGGCGACCGGATTCCCCGATCTCCGCGTCACTGCCGATCCGGCTGCACAGCAGTATCCCGATGTCGCGGTCTTGCCCTCCCTGCCGGGCGAGTTCTGGGTCGTCTGGCAGGATTACCGGGACGGCAACTGGGAGATCTATCTGACGCGTTCGCTGGGGGATGAGCCTCACCTTGCATTGGAGCCGCTGCATTTCGGTTTTGCGGCAGTTCCGGGCGGACCGCTTCCCGCCGGCCAGGAGCTCACCATCACCATCAGCGGGGGCGGGACACCGGCGTGGGAGGCCGATTCCGACCAACCGTGGCTTAACGTGACCCCCGCCTCCGGTACCGGCAGCGGGTCGACTGTGAACCTGAGCGTCAACACGACGGCTCTGCCGGCCGGCACCTATGAGGCGAATGTCGCGGTGGCTTGCGCCGAGGCGGACAACAGCCCTCAAACGGCGACTGTCACCTACGTTGTCTGGGGAGGCAGCGAGCTGGACGACAAGCAGGCGCTCATCGACTTCTTCCTCGCAGAGCCGTTCTACGAGGACGCCGAGCAGGCCGCGCAGGTGTTTCTGGACGAGGTCGAAGCGGAGGTGGCGGCGGGCACAGCGACGAGCAAGGATCTGGAGGCCGTCCTGCGCCTTCTGCTGCTCGAAGAGGGGGCGAAGGCGGCGTATGGGTCGCCGGAGGAGCCGGGAGCGGATTCGCTCGCCGTGCTGACTGCAAAGTGCACGCTCAAGACAGCCACATCGCTGTTGCTCAAACTCGCGGTGGACAAACTGGAGCGGGTGTTGCGGCCGCTGAAACATGTCTGGGGGTTCAACTGGTGCTACGACAAAGTCGACCAGGCCACGAGATGGCTGAGTGCCGTACTCCACAGGTTCAATAGCCATCTCGTCACCTCTTACTTCAACCAGATGACACCCCTGCTCATGGGGCAGTACGGGCTGGCGCAGGCTGAGGCCCAGTCGCTGGCACTGCAGACCGGCTGGCAGATGGTTCATGCGATTGAAGCGAAGACCGGAAAAGTCGTCTTGGAGCAAGTATCCGAGCCGCTGTTGCAGGGTCTGTTGGCGGACCTCAACCGATGGCTGTACGAAACGGGGATACCTCTCTATGTTCCCCCAAGTTCGCCTCCGGATGCCCTCTACATCGGGGGGACCAAACACTCGCTGGAAGCAGGTGTGACTCATGCTTCGGGCGGAGACTTTCAGGAAGGGGGAGCGGAGGAGATCATCGCGTCGGTGCGGGGCGTCGAGATTCCGGAGATTGAGGGCGGGAATTCGGTGGCGGTCCAGACGGTAAACGGAGCGATCACAGCGGCGGTCTGGGCTGAAATAGCCGAACTTATTCTTCTGGCTGCCACCGTGATAGGTCTGGCAGTTGCCCTGGCGGTTGGTATCGCTCTCTGCGGAAGCACAGGGGGGATCGGATGCGTCATCAGCGCCCTCTCCGGAGTCGGCCTATGGGGGGCGTTGCTGAAGATCGCAAACCTGCTGTCGTGGGGAAAGATCGCTCTGTATGGCCTGGGAATGGGTGTGGGAGCTTACCAGCTTCATGTCCACCTCCCCGCACAGCTCCGCGAGGTGAAACAGACAGCGTTTGATGTCGTGCCGAAGGTGCTTGCGGACAGCGGCTTGTCCGCGGGGCCGCAGCGTTTCCGGATTCCGGGGCAATGGAGCGATTCACTTGAAACGGCCGCGTCCGGCGCGGCCGACCGCCTTGAAGAAATCCGCCGGCTCATTGCGGCAGGCGACTGGGATTCGGCCAGAGCAAGTATGGCGGCCCTCGATTCCGCAATGGACGTGCTGGCGACAGCCTCCGCTATCACCAACGCCACCCTGGGTTGCGCAGTGATCGGGAACCAGAGCGATACTCTGCCGCTGCTGGACTCACTGTATGGTTACGCGATGGCCCATGGCGCGGCGAATGACCTGACTGCGGCGCTGTGCCAGTTGGCGCTCGGGTTTGCCTCTGTGGCCGAACCGGCAGGTGCAGACTGCGACAGTCTCCTCATGCTCGTCGACGAGACAACTGCGCGGTTGCGCCAACTCGGTCCGGCCTTCGACTCCGCCTTCACGGTGCTCGCCGATATGGGTCTCACGGCGCCGCCGGTGGTCGTCGTTACAGAGTATGAGTTAGCCGAGGATGGACTCGGCAAGCATCTGACCGCGACCGTGCGCAATGTGTCCGAGACGGCCGTGCACGAGGTGCGGGCCGGGCTTGCGGCGGAGGACAGCTCGTCGGTGCAGGCGACGGCAGAAACGGACACCGTGATTGCCGCGCTGGCCGCCGGCGACACCGGGGTTTTTCGCTGGCGCATCGAGGTCCCCGCCGCCGAAACGCTCTTCCAAATGGATCTGCTGATTCAACCGGGGACGCTTCCCGGTGATTTTCTCGGCGATCATCGGATCGTGAGCGTTCATTTCCCGGCCGCGACGTATGAGTATCGGTGTGGAGACGTCACTGCCGACGGGCAGATAACTGTCGCTGACGTCACGTACCTCGTAGCGTACCTCTTCAGGGGAGATCCTGCCCCGGTCTTGCCCGGGGCGGCCAATGTGAACGGCGAGTCGGGGATCAATGTGGCCGACGTCACCTTCCTGATTGCCTATCTCTTCCGCGGCGGACCCGCGCCGGAGGCATGTCCGTGACGGCGAATTTCTTGGGTCGCACGGTCGGCTGCGGGCGCCGGCTGAGCGTCTCTTCCGCCTTCGGGGGTGCAAAATCCTGTTGACACGGGGGTAAAATAGGCTTACTTGAGGGGGTCTCGGAAACAATCGGGGCGTAGCGCAGTTTGGTAGCGCACTTGGTTCGGGACTAAGGAGTCGCTGGTTCAAATCCAGTCGCCCCGATTTTTCTCCCCCCACCAGCAATGGTGGGCCACCGGTCAGCGGCGGGTGCACGATTCCACCATGCGGGGTGGGCCGCCGAAAGAGAATTCTGCCGGGCAGGGCGGACCCCTCTCAGGGTCGTCGGCCCCGGTCGGCGGGCGCCGCGGCGAGTGAGGCTTCACTGTCAGGTTAGCAGGTAAAGGACTATCACAAGGGCTCGCAAAGGGCTCGGTTTCGGCTCTGCCGGCCGGCATCGCCGACGGATGCGTCCGGCGCCGGGAAAGCTCATCAACAACAGTCATTCATCGAGGGTGTGTCGCTGCGAGACGAGGGATCGGGCGTGCCCGGTCGGCAAGGCCCCGGCCCGGCGCACCGCGTGAACGCGATATCGGGAAGTAGAAGGGGAGTCACCTCAGGAGAGCGAAAGGGAAGCCACGATGCCAGAGGGACAACGACCGGTGGTGATCGCCATTGTCGGCGCCGGGAAGTGCTCGAAGAAACTGCGCGACATGGCGGCGGCGGCCGGCAGGTATGTCGCCGCGCACGGGGGAGTGGTGGTCTGCGGAGGACTTGGCGGGGTGATGGAGGGGGCGGCCCGGGGCGCCAAGGAAGCCGGCGGCGCCACCATCGGAATCCTCCCAGGGATGGACAAAAACGACGCCAACGACCATATCGACTATGTGATCCCGACCGGGTTCGGCGAAGCCCGCAACATCCTCGTGGTGCGGGCGGCCGATGCCGTCATCGCTTTTCCCGGCAAATACGGCACCCTGTCGGAGATGGCGTTCACCATGCAGATGGGCAAGCCCCTGATCTCGGTGGGGGCGTGGAAACTGGGCGAAGGGATCCCGCTGGTCGAGGATCCGGAAGAAGCGGCGAAAATGGCCATGGAGCTGGCGACCGGCGCGCCCCAGGGAGCGGAGACCGAGTAGGATGGGTCGGGCGGAGGCGCGGCAGTGAAGCTCGCCGGGGCAATCGTGACCGTGAAAGGGGAGGTTCAGGGGGTAGGGTTCCGCTGGTGGGCGCTCAAACGGGCGCACCTCCGCGGGGTGACGGGCTGGGTGCGGAATAACCGGGACGGTTCGGTTACCGCCCTGGCCGAGGGGGAGCGGGGCGCGCTGGACGCATTTATCGACGATCTTCGGGAAGGCCCTTCCCTGGCGGTCGTCCGGGCAGTTGACATCGACTGGCAGGAGTATACAGGTACGTATGCGGGATTCGACATCACACACTAGTCTGGGCGCGGGCGGCGAAGAACTGAAACGGTACATCCGCAGCGTCCCGGATTTCCCCAGACCGGGGATCAATTTCTACGACATCACCACCCTCCTGCAGAACCCGGCCGGGTTTCGGCGGGCGGTGGACCAGTTGGAGGGGTACGTGCGGGGCGTACAGGCGGAGAGAATCCTGGCGATCGAGTCGCGGGGTTTCTTCTTCGGGGCCGCTCTGGCCGACCGCCTGGGGCTGTCGATTATCCCGGCTCGCAAGCCGGGGAAATTGCCCTATACGACGGTGAGCGAGGAGTACGAACTGGAGTACGGGACCGACCGGCTCGAGGTGCATGCGGATGCGGTCCTGCCGGGTGACCGAGTGGTGGTGGTCGATGATTTGATCGCCACCGGGGGAACGCTCCTGGCCGCCTGCCGGCTGGTCGAACGGCTGGGCGGCGTCGTGGCCGGGGTGGCGGCGGTGATCGATCTGCGCTTCCTCCCGTGGCGGGAGAAACTCTCCGGGTACGATGTCCGCTACCTGGTCTCCTATGACTCGGAGTGAGGGGGAAAAGGTCGTTGACAAAGCCGGGCGGCGAGGGTTTCTTGCGGGGCGGATTGCGCGAGACGGCGCCCCCGTAGCTCAGTCGGATAGAGCAGCGGTTTCCTAAACCGCGTGCCGCAGGTTCGATTCCTGCCGGGGGTACCAAAAAAGACGGCAGGAAAGGGGCAAGGATTGCGCCGGAGGAGGTCAACCCATTCGCGAACATGCATCTAGACCGGGGACCCGGCGGGGAAATCGTTTGACAGGCGATTGGGGCAGGCCTATATTTGTTGGTTAATTTTCGGTCCCGGTGCGTCTGTAGCAGTGGAAGTTAGTTGTGCGATACGATAAGGAGTCGAAGGTAATGAAGTCGTTGACGGTGAAGGGCACGGTGGTGCTGCTGCTGATCGGAACAACGGTGTTCGCCCAGGGGGGCGTGGGCCTGGAGTACGGAAATCGTCTGGAGTTCGACGTCTGGGATTTCAGCCGGCCCGCTCTCGAGGGCTACCAGATCGATTTCAGCGGCGGCGGCGCGCGCGCGCTGGGGATGGGGAGAGCGTTCCTCGGGCTGTCGGATGACGTGACCGCGATCAGCTGGAACCCGGCGGGATTGTACACTCTCAGCCAGCCCGTCATCTCGGCCACCTACGGGAGCACCCTGCCGCGCGGGTACACCGACACCGACCCGCAGTTCGTGCTCGATCCGTCGCAGACGCGCTTCGACCACAACGGGTGGATCAGCGGGATCACGGCCCTGGATTTCGCGGCCCCCCTCCGCATCAAGGGACACCCCTTCGTCGGGTCGTTCACCTACTCGACGGGATTCGACGAGTACCAGGGGTACCAGTTCTCGTTCGACACCACGTTCCGCGACACCTTCACCACCCCGGACACGATATTCGTGGACACCGTGGTGCACTATACGGTGAACCGGGAGTCGGAGATGGACGGGGCGCTGAAGGCGGTGAGTTTCGGTTTCGGGACGCGGATTTACCGCGAGTGGTCGGTCGGCGCGGCCCTCAACGTGTACAGCGGAACGGCGGTGCGGCACGCGGCGAGTTACGAATCCTCCCAGGATCGCATCGACTACTCGTTCCAGGAATACTCGCAGGTGTATGCGACGACCGTGATCGACTCCAACCGGTTTTCGGGCTACAACTTCACTCTCGGTGTGCGCTACAACGCCAGCCCGCTCGCGGCCGGGCTTATCATCCGGACCCCCTTCGACCTCGAAGTGGAGACTGACCGGTCGATCTACGAGATCGCCAAGAAGAACGAGCGCGTGGCGGCCCAGGAAACCGATACCTTCTATTTCGACGACATGGTGACCAAGTACGAGATGCCCTGGATGATAGGGGCGGGCGTGGCGTACAAGGCAAACGAGCGGACGGTGCTGACGGCGGATGTGGAGTACCGGCGGTTCAGCACCCAGGGCGTGCTCCTGCGCGACAGCGTCAAAATCGATCCGGGCGGCGAGAACGAGGAGTTCTTCACGACGGTCGCGGCCGACACGCTGTGGAAAGACGTGCTGCAGGTGGCGGTGGGGGCGGAGTACCTCTGGGACCAGACTTGGGGGACGATTCCGCTGCGGTTCGGGTTGGCCTACGTGCCGACGATTGTCCCGAGCTACGAGCGGGATGAGTCGGACACGGCGAACGCGGTCCTGGGGCTGGACAGCGCCTCGGTGACGGGCCGGCTGGTGGCCAAGCAGGAGCGGACCAACGGGGTGCGCCTCTCGGCTGGCGCCGGGATCTGGTGGAAGCAGGTGCACCTTGATTTCGCCTATTCGTACCTGACCCGCGACTGGGACACCGGGGTGCCCGGGACGGTGCGAACCGGGGCGTTTCACCAGCGAATCAGAAACCACCATGTGAGCGCGACGTTTACGGGGTACTTCTAGAGCGGAGAACCTCGAGAGGCGGCGCGGTCGGGCTCGGTCGCGCCCGGAATAAGTTGATCCTAACGCGGATGGCCCGGCAGCCGATAACGAGTGTAAAACGGCGCCGGTAACCGGCCGGAGAGAAACGGATGCAGAGCAAAGTCAAGCTGTCCAAGCGGCAGATCAAAGAAGACAAATTCACGGCGTTCGTCCTGACGTCGAAACAGCGGGTGGCCGAAAACTGGCAGTTTCTTGTGATCGGCGGGGTGGTCCTCGTGCTCGCGGTGGTGGCCGTCGTCTACTTCGCGAGCAGCCGGACCAGCCGGGAGGCCGAGGGAAGCCGATTGTTCGCCCAGGGGATGGCTGAATACCGCAACGGCAACCGCCAGGTGGCGCTGACGACGTTGCAGGAAGTTGTGGACGAGCACGGCGGGCACGAGACGGCCGATAACGCCACCTACTTGCTGGGGCAGATCCAGTTTGAACTGCGGAATTTCGCCGAAGCCATCCGGTGGTGGGAGCAGTACCTGGCCAAGTACCGTGACAACCGGACCGACCGGGCGGCGGCCCTGGCCGGGATCGCGGCCGCCAACGAGGAGCAGGGCAACAACGCGGCTGCGGCCCAGAAGTACCGGGAAGCGGCGGCCGAGTATCCGGAGGGCCCGCTGGCCTGGGATTACCATACGGGGGCGATGCGCAACTACCTGGCGGCGGGCCAGGTTGACAAGGCGCGCGAGGAGCTCGACTCGCTGCGCGACAAGTATGCCGGCACGGAGATTTACAACCGGGCGGCGCGGCTGTTCGCCGCACAAGCAGTGCCGGCGAAAACGGCGCCCTAAGGGGCGTCCGGGGCCGGGCGGCCGTGGGTATGCCGATCAAAGTTGCGCTTCTCTGGCACATGCACCAGCCCAATTACCAGGAGCCGCAGTCGCGGCGCCTGGTCCTCCCGTGGGTGCGCCTCCACGCCGTCAAAGACTACCTCGACATGCCGCTCCTGGCGGCCGAACAGCCAAACATCCGCGTAACCTTCAACCTCGTCCCCTCCCTCCTCGATCAATTTCAGCTCTACGTTGACGGCGGGGTCGACCGCCATTTGGAGCTCTCGCGGGTCCCCTCCGACCAACTGGACGCCGACCTGCGGCGGGAGATTCTCACCACCTTTTTCGCCGGGCACCCGGCGACGATGATCGAGCCCTACGCCCGCTACGCCGAACTCTACCGCAAGTACCGGAGCAACCTCGGAGAGTCGGTGCTGCCGGCGCTGTTCACTTCGGAGGAATTCCGGGATCTCCAGGTGTGGTCGAATCTTGCCTGGGTGGACCCGCTCTTTCGCGATGAGGAGCCGATCCGATCGCTTTTGGCGCGGGGGCGCTACTTCACCGAGGGCCACAAGCACGCCCTCCTCGACTGGCAGGTGCAGTTCATCGCCCGGATCGTGCCCACCTACCAGCGCCTGTTCCGCGAAGGGCGGATCGAGGTATCATTTACGCCCTATTACCACCCGATTCTCCCCCTGCTGTGCGACACCGACGTCGCGCGCGAGGCGATTCCGGGAACGAATCTGCCCCGCCGCTTCCGGCATCCCGAGGATGCCGAGAAGCAGATCGTCATGGCGCAGGAGAAGTACCGGGAGCTGTTCGGGCGGGAGATGGCCGGGATGTGGCCCTCGGAGGGATCGGTGTCGGAGGAGGTGGCGGCGCTGTGCGCCAAGAACGGCGTGAGCTGGATCGCCACCGACGAGGAAATCCTGACCGCCTCGCTGAAGAAATCCGGTCTCGACCGGGCCGACAATCCGCCCCACGCGGTCTATCAGCACAGCACGGGCGTGCGCATGCTCTTCCGCGACCACGCGCTCTCTGACCGGGTGGGGTTCGTCTACTCCGGCTGGGAGGCGGAGCGCGCCGTGCAGGACTTCGTCGCGCAGATCAAGGAGATCGGGCGGCGGACGCTGGCGGCCGGGGTCGAGCCCGTGGTGCCGGTGATTCTCGACGGCGAGAACGCTTGGGAGTATTATCCCGCCGATGGCCGGGATTTCCTCCGGCTGCTCTACCATCAGCTGGCGACCGATCCGGATATACGGACGGTGACGATCAGCGAGGCGACCGAGGGGGTGGCGGCGCGGCCGCTGCCGAAACTGTTCGCCGGCTCGTGGATCAATCACGCTTTCCGGATCTGGATCGGGCACGAGGAAGACAACGTCGCGTGGGACCTGCTCAGCGACGCGCGCGACGCGCTGGTGAAATACCAGGAGGAGCGCCCGGCGGCCGACCCGGCCGCGCTGGCAGCGGCCTGGCGGCAAATCTATATCGCCGAGGGATCGGACTGGTGCTGGTGGTTTGGCGATGAGCACCGGGGATTCGACAACAAAACTTTCGACCACATCTTCCGGCGGCACCTCGTGGCCGTCTACCGCCTCCTCGGGTTGGATGTGCCCGACCGCCTGTGGGAACCGATCTACCAGGGGGAGACCAAGTCGCGGACTGTCCTCCCCGACGCTCTGCTCACGCCGGCGATCGACGGGCGGGTGACGCACTTCTACGAATGGGCGGGGGCCGGCATGTACGACTGCGCCGAGGCGGGGGGGAGCATGCACCGGGTCGACCGGCTGGTCTCCGCGATCTATTTCGCCTACGACCACGAGCGTCTCTACATTCGGGTTGACTTCGTCAATAGAAAGGCGCTACTATCGATAGTCGAGCCGGCGGTCGAGGTGGTGTTTCAGGCGCCGCAACCGGTGCGGCTCAACGCGCCGGTGGCCCACGGCGGGCGCCGGGTGGACGCCGAGAAAGGGTACGAGGTGGCGCTCGAGGACGTGCTCGAATTGGCCATCCCCCGCGATCTGGTGCTGGAGCGCGGCTTCGGTCCGGTCGGGTTCAGCGTGACGATTCTCGACGGCCGGCAGAAACTCGAAACCTGGCCCGAGGGAAAGCCGATCGCGCTAGAGGTGTTCGAGCGCCACCGGGAGCCATTCTGGTCGTGACCCCGAACGGCGCGCGGGGAACGGAGGAGCTATGACCGAGTCGTTTTTTCGCGATGACAACGCGGCGGCCGACGCCGCCGCCCCCGAGCGCCTCCAACAGTCGGCCGAGGAACGGGCCGCTCGAAGGCGGGGAATCGACGAGGGAGAATTCGAGACCGAAGAGGGGCGCCTGGCGGCCGTCATGGCCTACATCCCGATTCTCTGCCTCGTCCCCCTCCTGAATATACGGGACAACAAGGAAGCGCGCTTCCATGCACGGCAGGGCATGCTCCTGTTCCTCGTCGAGGTCGTGGCCGTGCTCTTTCTTGTCGACGGGGTGTCGTCGTTCGTGTTTAGGGTCATTCTGATTCTCGCGGTCGGGCTGGCGGTGGCCGGGGTGGCGCTCGCGCTTCAGGGGCGGGGAATTCGGCTGCCGCTGCTGGGGGATTTGGCCGAGAAGGTCAAGCTCTAGCATTTTTCCCCTGCATTCTTCTGCTGCCGGTCAATCGGCCGTCGTGGACGGCGGACGCGGGGCGCAAATGTGAGAACGGAGAAATTTTAAGTTGATTTCCGAAGGGGAGAGTCGTACATAGGCGCGACAGATTGTGCAAGCGGGCAGTGCACCTGCGCGATAACTGCGAGCGCGGGTGGAAATCTGACACCACGGTGCTCTGGTTCTGAACAGGTCACACATCAGGTTGTGTGATAGGTTGTTGGCCGAGAGTTGCGGCGACGGCAGCGGGGTTCTGTTCAGAGGCCGGTCAGAACGGTGCGAGGCGCTCAACGGCGCCCGCCGGTCGGGCAGCGAAGAAGCTGGGCGCCGCAGCGAAATGGGTGGGAGAAACTTGTTGAGCCGCAGAGCGTTTACTTCAGGTGGCGGCCGCGTCGTGACGTTGCACAGGGAACTTCTCACGGCCGCCGGTTCGGCATTTCCCTTGCCTCACTTCCTATGGAACATCAGAAACACTCAAGAGGCTGGGAAATGGACAAGCGGACACTAAATCGAATCATCGTCGGGTGGATTCTCCTGCTGATCCTGGCGGCGCTGATCGGCAAGGTGACGGTGGCGGCGCCCAACGGCGGACAGACCGCTGCGGATTTCCTCAGGATCGGCTTCGGAGCCCGGTCGGCCGGGATGGGCGGGGCGTTCACGGCGGTGTCCTCAGGGGCGCAGGCGGCGTACTGGAACCCGGCGAATCTGTGGACGGTGACGTCGGGGGAAGCCGTCCTCTCCCATTTCGCCTGGTATCAGGATGTCACCGTCGAACAGGGGGCGGTCGCCCATACAATCAACGAGAAGTCCTCTCTGGCGGCCTCCATCGGATTCCTCAACTACGGGACGATCGACGGCCGCGACATCAACGGATTGGCCACGGGGGACGTGACCGCCTATGATTGGTTCGGAGCGGTCTCGTACTCCTACGACCTGTCGCCCGCCGTGTCGCTGGGGCTGACGGGGAAGTTCGTCAACCAGAAGCTTGATGACTTGAGCGCCTCGAGCTTCGCCGCGGACATCGGCGGGGCCTACCGCTTCGACAAGGTGACGCTGGCGGCGGTGCTGGCGAATGTCGGTCCGGACATGTCGTTTGAAAATGTCAGCGAACACTTGCCGTCGTCGGCGCGCGTCGGGGCGGCCGTGGCGCTCTTTGACCGCCAGGTGCTGGCGGCGGCCGAGATGGAGAAACCCTTCTACGGAGACTGGGTCTTCCGTCAGGGGCTGGAGTACGGCTACCGGGACCAGTATTTTGTGCGCGCCGGGTACAACTACTACCCAGGGGCCGAGGATCGGTCGTTCGGCTCGGGGATGAGTCTTGGAGCGGGCGTGCAATTCAGTCGCTTGGGGATCGATTACGCCTACACCGTTCAGGAGCATTACACTTCGGAGGATTTGCATCGGTTTTCCCTGGAGTTCCGGTTCGGCGACTAGCGGCTGAAGTCATTTGGAGTGATCGAGTTGGAGCTGGCCAGAGGGCCGGCTCTTTTTTTGTCCTCGGCGGAGCTGCTGCAGGGGGAGTGCAACCAATTGCAAATAATATGTGGATACTGTCAGCACATGACGCGATGCGGCAGGGGCACGGTCGGTTCGGGGGTAATGAAATCGCAGAATTCTTTACGGCGAAACGGCCGTTACTCATTGGGTAATAATGGATTGCAAATAGTCGGCGGTGAATCGGCGCGACGCGGGGCGATGTATAGGAAGTTGGCAATAGTTTTGCTGAGAGCAGATCTAACCATGTTGCGGTAAACAGCAGGGCGTACGAAAACGCCGGGCTCTAACGAAGAATATGAGTAGTTCCATACCTAATCACCATCATATAACAAATGAGAGCGCCGGAGCAGTAGCGCGCCGGGAATTCGCGTACGGATCGGTGTCGAGCGTCGACGTTTCTCTGGACCACGCGGTAGCGACGCCGTATCTTGGTCTGGTTGAGCAGGTTAAATATTTCGCGTGCGAGTACCTCCACGGCCTGTTGTTCGTGGCCTGCTCGATGCTTTTCGTCATGGCGTTTCCGGCGGCGTTGACGAAGCCGGCTAAGGTGAAGGCGATGGTCAATCGAGGCGTGAAGCGCACGCTGGACATAGTGGGTGCCATAATCGGCCTGACGCTCTCCCTGCCGATCTTCCTGATTGTGCCGATCCTCATCAAGTTGGACTCACCTGGTCCGATTTTCTACACTCAGACGCGGATCGGGGTCAACCGCCGCCGCCGCGACCGGCGCTATCACCAGCGCTCGGAAATTGACACCGAGCAGCGGCAGCGCAACCGCCGGCGCCAGGATCTGAAAGGCAAGCCGTTCCAGGTAGTCAAGTTCCGGACGATGGTCGCCAACGCCGAGCAGCTCAGCGGCCCGGTGTGGGCGAGCAAGGGAGATCCCCGGATCACGCGCCTGGGGCAGTTCATGCGCAAGACGCGGTTGGATGAAATCCCGCAGCTCCTCAACGTCCTCATGGGGGATATGTCGCTGGTCGGGCCGCGCCCGGAGCGTCCCACGTTTGTGGCCGAACTCTCCTCGAAAATCGACAACTACTGCGACCGGCTGCAGGTAAAGCCGGGGTTGACCGGACTGGCGCAGGTCGAATGCGGGTACGACACCGACCTCGCCTCGGTGGTGAAGAAGGTCAGCTACGACCTGGCCTATATCGAGAACTGGTCGATCTGGCTGGAAATCAAGATTCTGCTACGTACGGTGGTGGTGGTGGTGACGGGCCGGGGTGCTAATTAGGCGCCCCCTGTGACCACCGAGCCTGAGAGACCTGTCAAACGGCCGTGTTCCACGGCCGTTTGTGTTATATCTTGTGCCGGCTCAAACGACGCACTATTTTCCCGATAATCAGAGTAACCCGTTCACCAGGGAAGAAGGAGCGGAAGGCTGAAAGGGATTCTGGCATTGATACTGGCGGCGGCGCTCGCGCCCGTCCCGGTCGCGGCGCAGGCGGACAGCGATCCGGGAGTCATCGTCAGGACAGACCCGCCGGGCTGTCTGGTGACGCTCCGGGGAGAGATCCAGGCAAGCGGTGTCGCACCCGTCCACTTCCGCCAACTGCTTATCGGGGACTACCGGTTGAAAGTCGAGCGGCCGGGTTGGGAGACCTATTCGAGCCGGCTGGTGCTCGACCCGACGAAGCAGGTGGCGGTCGATGTCAATCTGTCGCGGAAGACGCGATTCAAGGGCGCGGTGCGCTCGCTCGTCATTCCCGGGTGGGGGCAGCGGTATGCCGACAAAGATCTCAAAGCGGGAGTGTCTTTCGGGATGGCTTTGGCCTCCGGCGCAGCCTTTCTGTTGGCCGACGACGAATTCGACTACCGGCACGGGGTCTACAACGAGGAGAAGCGGAAGTACCTGGCGCTGCCGAAAGACGCGCCCGCCGAGGTCCAGCAGGCGATGTTCAACTCCGTGAAGACCGCCCATGAGAAAGCCGTCGATGCGGAGAATGTGCGGCGGGCGACGATTGGCGCGGCGATCGGCGTGTGGGCGCTCAGCCTGCTCGACGCGGTGCTCTTTTTCCCCTCGGAACAGGGGACGTTTTCGATCAAAGGGGTGGCGGTGGCGCCGGGGCGGGTAAGCGACGGCTACGGCGTCACGCTGTCCGGCCGGTTCTAGCGAGGCGGAGCGAGGCATGGCGCCCGACCCGGCTCAACATCAACAGCGAGGGGTACACCTGAACGTGGCAAGATTTATCGGGCTTCTGATTGTGCTGGCCGTGCTCGGCGCGGCCGGCTGTGAACGGTATCTCGACTCGACCGATCCCGGCGTGGCCGATCCGGGAGGGATGGCGACGCCCCGGATCACCTCGGCGGCCATGCTCGACGGGGCGGTGATTCTCACCTGGCGGGTGGACAACCCGCGGGGGATTGTCCGCTACCGCATTTACGCCACGGACGCGACCGATACCGCCGGCGGCAGCTACCTGCTGCGGGATTCGACGACGGCGACCACGGACACCATCACCAATCTCCCGGCGAGCCAGTGGTACCTGTTCCGGGTGGCCGCGGTGCGCTCGACCGGGTACGAGGGGCCGCGCTCGGAGCCGTTCGCGGCGAGCGTGCAGCACCTGTCGATTGCGATCAACGACGGGAGCGAGTACACCTCGAACCGGACCGTGCAGGTGCGGGTCAACGCGCCCGCCGGTTTCGCCACCCACATCATGATGTCGGAGGCGCCCGGTCTGACGGACGCGGCCTTTACCCCGCTTTTCGGGACGGCGGCGGCGTTCACGCTGTCAACCGGCGACGGGGTGAAGCGCGTGTACGCCAAGCTGCAGTTTGAGGACGGGCTGGTGACCGCGGCCGCCCTGGTCGACTCGATCACGCTGGACACCCAGGCCGAGATCGACTCGGTCTATTTCGGAGATCCCGGGGCTGACGGATATTTCGGGCTGGGGGACGTGGTCACGTTCGGCCTGGCGGCAGCCGGGGAGCGCGGGGGTGCGGCGGCCGTCTCGTTCGCCGGGGCGGGAACCGTCACGTTGGCCGATGACGGCACGGGCGGGGACGACGCCGCGGGCGACGGCCGGTACCATGGGCGGTGGACGGTGCCGGCGGGGTTCACGCTGGCGGCCGGCCTGGTGACCGGGACGTTTACGGATGCCGCGGGGAACCGCCGCCAGGCGGCGGCGCCGCGCTTTCTCACGGTGTATACGCCGCCGGCGCCGGTGACGGCGACCGCGCTGGCGACCGGGCCGACCACGGTGGCGCTCAGTTGGACGTCCTCGTTGAGCTCGATTTTCGCGGCCTACCGGGTCTACCGGTCGACCTCCTCCGGAGTTGGGAACGAGGCGACGCTGCTCACCACGATCACGGCTCAGGCGACCACGACTTACGACGACACCGGGCTGACCCCGGGAACGACGTACTACTACCGGGTGGACACGGTCGATCGGTCCGGCCTGGCGGCGCGTTCGCTCGTCGTTTCGGCCCGACCGCAATAGCGGCCGGCAGGGTGGCACAGGCGATGGGAATTGTCGACGGCATCAACCGGCTCATCGGGCTGATCCTGGACGTGTTCCGGCAGATCGGGCGCGGCCGGATCTGGCTGTTCCTGCTGGTGTATTTCGCCGTGGCCTGGTTTTTCCTCCTGGCGCTCCACCGCTTCACCTCGCCTCTGTTCTATTCGGCGGTGACGGCGTGGACCACGCTGATCGACCCGCAGCGGGCGACCGGGTTCACGCACTACCGGGGGCACTACCTGCTGCTGCCGTTTTTCTTTGACTGGGCCAAGCTGATCATCAGCATTCTGTTCGAGGGCGTCATTTTCGGGAGCGCGGCCGTGCTGTTCTACGAGCGTTTCGTTCAGGTGGACGAAGAGGACCGCTTCAGGTTCCGCACGGTGGCCCGGTTGTGGATCCACCTGGTGCTCGCCCTGGTCATTATGAACGGCGTCATCCTGGCGGTCAATGTCGGCCTGGCCAAGGTGCTCCACCCGCTTTTGGAGTATTCGCCACGGCGGCAGTCGGCGTTCCGCTGGGTGGGGCTGCCGGCGGCCTACGTGTGCGTTGCCGGGCTGTTCTTCTACCTCGTGCCGGCGATCGCGGTGTACGGCGAGAATATCATCGACGGCCTGCGGCGGACGGTGCGGGTGTTCCTGCGCAACCCGGTGACATCGGTGGTCATGGCCGGGCTGGTGCTGGCGGGGCCGATCCTCCTGTCGAACATCGTCAGTTCACCCGACACCCTGGTGGACCGCTTCCGGCCGGAACTGGTCTACTACCTGCTGGTCGCCGGGCTTTTCGCGGAGGCGGTGGCCGGATTCTTCTGGATGGGGCTGTCGGTCCGAATGCTCGTGGATCAGGAAGAGTAGTTTCTCCCGGTCCCGCTTTTCTTCCCCCGTTCTCCCCTCGGAAACAGGCGCTGTTGCATTTCGAAACTGCTGCTGGCCGGGCCGCGCCCGGGTCCGCTGCGCCCGCTCCGGGGGCCGGTTTTTGCCTGTGCCGCGCCGCTTTTCCACCTTCAAGAATCAGCCGGACGGCCGATAATACGAGTGTCTCGTAGAACGGTGATAGCGCCAATGAAAAACATACTTCTGGTCGACGACGATAAAGAACTCTCCCAGTCGCTGGCCAACCTGTTCGACAGCGACAAATTCCGTTTTCGGTTTCTCGAGGACGGGACGGAGGTGCCCCAATTCGTGACCCGCCACGACGACATCGACGTGGTGATGCTCGACGTCAACCTCCCGTCCATGTCGGGTCTCGAGGTGCTCAAGCAGATCAAGCAGGTGCGGGACCAGCTCCCCGTGATCGTGATCTCCGGGTTCGTATCGACGGAGAATGCGATTGAAGCGATGCGGGAGGGGGCGTTCGAGTATCTGACCAAGCCGTTCCAGATCGAAAAGCTGATCGACACGGTGACCAAAGCGTGCGGCTACTCGGCGCCGGGGAAACGCCCGCCGGCGGCGGCGCCGGAGAGCGCGGTCGACGCCATGCAGGGGGAAATCGTCGGACAGTCGCCGGAGATTGTCGAGATCGCCAAGCTGATCGGGCAGGTGGCGAAAACCGACGCGGCGGTGCTGATATTCGGGGAGTCGGGCACGGGCAAGGAACTCGTGGCGCAGGCTATTCACCGGAACTCCAACCGCCGCCACAACGATTTCCTCTCGGTCAACTGCGCCGCGCTGCACGAGACCCTCCTGGAGTCCGAGCTGTTCGGGCACGAGAAGGGGGCCTTCACCGGGGCCTACTTCAAGCGCATCGGGAAATTCGAACAGTGCGCCAAGGGGACGCTCTTCCTCGACGAGATCGGGGACATGTCGATGCTCACCCAGTCGAAACTCCTGCGCGTCCTGCAGGAGAAGCGGTTCGAGCGGGTGGGCGGCAACGAGACGATCGAAGCCGACGTGCGCATCATTGCGGCGACAAACAAGTCGCTCGTCCAGGCGATGAAAGAGGGGTCGTTCCGGGTCGATCTCTTCTACCGGTTGAAAGTATTCTCGATCTATCTGCCGCCGCTGCGCGACCGGCGCTCGGACGTGCCGGTGCTGCTCGACCACTTCATCAGAAAGTTCTCCAAGCAGCTGCACCGGCCCCCCAAACCGGTGTCGAAACGGGCGATGCAGATGCTCGTGAAGCACCACTGGCCGGGGAACGTGCGGGAACTGGAGAACAACATCCAGACGGCGCTGGTGATCGCCAAGGGGGACGAGCTCGAGTGCGAAGATTTCCCGATCTTCAGCGAGAGCACCGGGCGCGTGGAAGTCAACCTCAACGACCTTCAGGAAGACTACACCGAAACCTTCCGGCGGATCATCGAACCGGTGATGCCTAAGCTGATCAACAATAATCCCGGCCAGGTCTTCCATTTCCTCGAATCGGCGTTCGAGCGGGCGGTGATCGCCTCGTGCCTCAAGGAATTCGAGGGGAACCAGGTGAAAACCTCCGAGGCCCTGGGGATCTCGCGTAACACGCTGCGGGACCGGATCTCGAGGTACGGAATTTACTAAACCCCGCACGCGGCCAAAGCGATTGCATCCGGCTGCTCGGCCCCCGGTCCAGGCAGCCGGTTTTCTTTGGACGGGAGCCCGGGCGCTTCCGCCGAGCGGCCGTCGGCGCCGCCAGAGGGCGCAGTTGCCCGTCAGCCGCTCCTGGCGTATATTCCCGGCATGAGGATATGCCATCTGGGAGACAGCCACCTCGGGGCGGGAGCCAACCACCCGCGCCGGGGGGCCAGCGGGTTGACGCTCCGCCAGGAGGACATCATCGCCGCCTTCGCCGAGGCGGTGGACAAGGTGATCGCGCTGCGCCCGGATGTGTGTATTCACGCCGGCGACTTGTTCGACGCGGTGCGACCGCTGAACAGGGTCATGGCGGCGGCGGGGGAGCTCCTGCACCGGCTGGCGGAAGAGGCGGGGATTCCCACGGTCCTGATCAGCGGGAACCACGATGCGCCCAAACAGCCGCACGTCGGAGCGCCGATCGACGTATACCGGCAGATCGACAACCTGTACATCGCGTCGGCGGGGCGGAGGGAGGTGTTCCGGATCGGGGAGGCCGCGGTGCACGCGCTCCCGCACTGCCTGACCGGGCCGATCCTTCAGGAGGAACTCGCGCAGTGCCGGCCGGAGGCGTCCGCGCGGTACAACGTGTTTGTCGGCCACGGAGTCGTGGCGGGGATGCCGGAGTTCGCGATGGCGGATCTCGGCGAGCAGGAGATTGAGGTCGGGAAACTCGAAGGGTTCGACTATATCGCGCTCGGCCACTACCACAACAACTGCGAGGTGGGCAAACGGGCGTGGTACTGCGGATCGACGGAGCGGTTGTCGCAGGCGGAACGGGAGGCGGAGAAGGGGTTTCTGGAAGTCGTGCTCGATCCGTTCGAGGTGCGGTTCCACCGCGTGCACGCCCGGCCGATGGTGGATATCCCGCCGATCGACGCCACGGGAAAACGGGGGGATCAACTGGCCGAGATGATCCGGGCGCAGGTCACCGCGGCCGGGGCCGAGGACAAGATCATCCGGGTGCGCGTCGAAGGGGTGACGGAGGAGACGCTCAAGACGATGCCGAGCGACGTGCTGATGGAGCTGAAGCAGCAATCATGGGCGCTGGATCTGACGTTCCAAAAGGCGAAAGCAGAGGGCGCCGGGGAGGCGTTCGGGCGGGCGGCGATCGGACGGCTCGACCAGGAGTTTCTGCGGTTTCTGGAGAGCACCGAGATTCGCGGTTTTGATCGGGATCGGCTCAGGGAGATGGGGTTGGCGTACCTGGCGGAGGAGGAGTAGGAGGCCGGCGCGACTCCGGGAGGAGGCGGGAGAAAATCCGGGCCGCGCCGCAGAAATGCCCGTATAAGAATGGCGGGGATTTTGGTTGACTCTCGCGCCGGGCGGCGATACCCTCCGGCGAGGCCGCTGCGGTTCGAGCGGCGGTGAATCTGACAAGACGAACATGACCACACGTCGGAGCTACTAAGGAAGGATAGTGCGATGAAGAAAGTACTGGCAGCGGCCCTTCTGGCGGCCCTCCTTGCGGCCGGAGAGGCGATGGCGATTTCAGCGCAAGGGAGCGGGTTCGGGACTCTGGCCACGGCCCGGGGGATCGGGGCGGGACGAGCCTCATTTGCCGGCGGGGTCGGGCTGGCCGACGCCACCACCGCCTTCGGAATGGTCCGCTACGGGTTCGCCGACTACCTCGAAGGGCGGTTCAAGCTGGGATTGCGCGACGATGCCGGAATGGACGCGGTGCTCCAGATCGGGGCGGATGTGACCTACCAGTTCTGGTCGGTGGGGCCGCAGTCGCCGAATCCCATGGACCTGGCGTTCGGGGGCATGATTGAGTATTTCCCGCCGGATTATCTTGACGACGTCGACGAGAGCCTGTGGATGTTCGGCGGTTACGCGATCGGGTCCTATCCCTTCGCGCTGAACAACGGGATGAAGCTGTCGCCCTACGGCCGCCTCAATCTGCGGGTGGAGAGTTTCGGCACCGATGTTCGCGGGGGAGACAATTCCGAGCTGGAGTTCGGCCTGAACGGCGGCGCCATGCTTGAAATCACGCCGACTCTCAACGCCTACGGCGAGTTCCAAATCGACGGGAACGACGGCGTGTTCCTCGGACTGGAGTTCCTCATCATGTAGAGCGCGGGGCGAGGCCCCGGGAACTCCACGCCGGAACTCACGTGACCTATCTCGATGCACTCATTCTCGGTCTGATCCAGGGTCTGACCGAGTTTCTCCCGGTGTCATCCTCTGGGCACCTCGTGCTGGCGGAGGAAATTCTGGGCGTCAAGCAGCCCGGGGTGGCGTTCGAGGTGCTGGTCCACCTGGGGACACTGGTGGCGGTGACTATCTACTACCGGCGGCGCCTGTGGGCCTTGGGGCGGGCGGTGTTCGACCGGACCATGGGCTCGGAACGAAAGATGATCCTGTACCTGATTATCGGCACAATTCCGGCAGGTCTGGCCGGCGTGCTGCTGGAGGATTTTTTCGAGCGCACATTCGGCAACCCGATCGAGACCTCGATCGAGCTGATCATCACCGGGGTCATCCTGCTGATCACCCGGTACTTCCTTCGCGGCAAGAAGCCGGTGGCGGCGGGAAACGCGCTGATCATGGGGGTCGGGCAGGCGGTGGCGATTTTCCCGGGCATTTCGCGCTCGGGCACAACGATTGCGGCGGGGATCTTTCGCGGCGTCAGTCCCGCGGCGGCCGCCGAGTTCTCCTTTCTCCTCTCGATCCCGGCTATTGCCGGCGCAATCGTCCTGAAGGTGGGAGAGCTGTCCGATGTGAGCGCCGCCCTGCTCGGGCCGTACGCGGCGGCGACCGTCACCTCGTTCGTTTTCGGGTGGGCGGCGGTGTCGTTCCTGCTGGCTGTAATCCGCCGCGGAAAACTCGACTACTTCGCCTACTACTGCTTTGCGGCCGGGGCGCTCGGCCTCTATATTTTCCTCTGACATGGAGAAGATCCTGGTCATCCGGTTCGGGTCGCTGGGTGACGTCATCCTCACGTCGGCGGCCGTGCTGAACCTCAAAATCAGTTTTCCGGGCAGCCGCCTGACATTTTTCACGAAAGAACGGTTCGGGGGCCTGGCGGCTGCTTTCGACGGCGTGGATGAGGTCGTGTGTCTGCCGGAGGGAGGGGACGGGCGGGAGCTGGTGCGGCTGGCGCTCGAATTGGACCGCCGGGGGTTTGACGCCGTCGCGGACCTGCACGGCAATTTCCGATCATGGCTGACGCGCAAGATGGTGACGGCGCCGCACGCGACCGTGTATCCGAAGCGGCGGCTCGCGCGACGGCGGTTGCTGCGGGGGCGGAACCGTCTGGCGCCCGGTCCGCACACGATCGACCTGTACAACCAGGCGGTTCGGGCAATCGGGGGGAAAACCCCGGCGCGGCGCCCGCTCCTTCCCCCGCCGGTGCCGGACGCGGACCTGCCGCCTTCGGTGCGCGAGTTCCTCGGGCGGCACCAGGTGTGCGTGGCGGCAGCGCCGGGCGCCGCCCACCGCCCGAAGCAGTGGCCGGTGGAGCGATTTGCGGCGGCGGCGGCCGAGCTCCACCGCACGTACGGGGCCGGAATTGTCTGGATCGCCACCTCCGCGGAACAGGGGAAAGGACCGAAACCGCCCGCGGTCGCGCCCGAGCACTGCGTGGAGCTAGTGGACCGGCCGATCGGCGAGATCGCCGCGGTCCTGCGCCGGTGCACGGCGACGCTGGCCAATGATTCGGGGATCGCCCATCTCTCATCGGCGGTCGGGACGCCGGCAGCCGTCGTCTTCGGACCGACCCACCCAGCCCTCGGCTTCGCGCCGCGCGGACTCTGTGACCGGGTGCTCGAAGTCGAGGAATACTGCCGCCCGTGCTCCCTTCACGGCGAAAAAGCGTGCTTTCGCGAGGAGCCCTACTGCCTCACGCGGATTTCGCCCGAGGCGGCGGCCGAAGCGGTCGCGGATCTGATCGCGCGGCGGCAGGCGGAGCGCCCGGCCATCCTGGCCGATCGCGACGGAACGGTGATGGCCGACAAGGAGTACCTCGGCGATCCCGCCGGGGTGGAACTGGTCCCGGGGGCCGCGGAGAGTTTGCGGGCGGCGCAGGCACGGGGGTACCGGATCGTGATCCTCTCCAATCAGTCCGGGGTGGCGCGCGGGCTGTTTGCGATCGAGGCGGTGGAGCGGGTCAACGCGCGCCTCCGCGACCTGCTCGCCCGGGCCGGCGTACGGGCGGACGGGATGTACTACTGCCCTCACTACGAAGACGGCGCCGTGCGGGAGTATGCGGCCGCGTGCGGGTGCCGCAAACCCGCGGCGGGGATGGCGGAACAGGCGGCCCGGGAACTGGGGATCGATCTGCGGCGGTCGTCGGTGATCGGGGACAAAGCGGACGATGTGAACCTGGCGCGGGTGATGGGCGGGCGCGGGGTGCTGGTGCGGACCGGGCACGGGGCGGCGGAAGAGGCGAAAATCCGAGCGGCGGCCGGCGCCGCGGGGATCGCAGTTGCGGAAGATCTCGCGGCCGCCGTAAAGCTTGTGATGGACGGTGATTGCGCGTGATCAGGGCGGCCGCATACAGCGAGGCGCTTCCCGGCGGCGGGATCGTGTGCACGCTCTGCCCGGTGCGCTGCCGGTTCCGCGAGGGTCGGCGGGGCGTGTGCGGAAGCCGCTTCATGCGCGACGGCGAGCTGCTGGTGGACAACTACGGCGAGGCGGTCACGCTCGCGCTCGATCCCATCGAGAAAAAACCACTCTACCATTTTCATCCGGGGACCGACATCCTCTCGACCGGGCCGAACAGCTGCAACCTGGGGTGCCGGCATTGCCAGAACTGGGCGATTTCACAGGAGCGGGCGGAGACGAAATTCGTGTCGCCGGAGAGTCTCGCCGCGGCGGCCCGCCGCTACGGCGCATTCGGGGTGGCGTTCACCTACACGGAACCGCTCATGTGGTTCGAGTACATTCGGGACGTGGCGCCCATCCTCCGACAGGCTGGCCTCGCAGTCGTGCTGGTGACCAACGGCTACATCGAGGCGGCGCCGCTGGAGGAACTCATTCCGCTGGTGGACGCAATGAATGTCGATCTGAAGGGGATGGCGCCGTCGTTCTATCGAACGGTCTGCAAGGGGCGGGTCGAACCGGTGCTCCACACGATCCGGCGCTCGGCCGAGGCGGGGGTGCATGTCGAGGTCACCAACCTGGTGATTCCGACGCTGAACGACTGCGAGGAGGATATCCGAAAGCTGACCGCGTTTGTGGCCTCGGTGTCGGAGCGGATACCCCTGCATTTTTCCGCCTATCGGCCCGAGTACAAAATGCGGCTGCCGGCGACGCCGGCGGGGACGCTGGTGCGGGCGCGGGAAATTGCACAGGAGCGGCTGTGGTACGTCTATCTCGGAAATGTGAGTGTCCCGGGGGGAGGGGACACGCTCTGCCGGGGCTGCGGGAAAAGTCTGGTGGAGCGCCGGGGATATCGGACGGAGATCATCGGTATGGACGGGAGCCGGTGTTCATCGTGCGGTTTTGAGGCGGGGATTGTCCGATAATGACGGTTGTCCGAAGTGCCGATACAGATTATAGTTACCAGGCAACCGAAGCTTCCTCGCGGCCTTAGGGCGGTCTCTTTCCGCAAGGCGGGGCGAGTCGGCGATGGGTGAACGGCGGATGAGAAATTCCCGGAAAATGAAGTGGGTGTGGACGGCCGTGCTGGCGGCCGCGGCTGTCGGTCTGTGGCTGCCGGCGCAGGCCCAGTTCTATTTCGGGAAAAACAAAGTCCAGTACACCCGTTTCGACTGGCAGGTCATGACGACCGAGCATTTCCGCATCTACTTCTATTCCGAGGAGGAGGAGATCGCCCGGATCGCGGCCCAGTTGGCGGAGGACAGCTACCGGGCGCTGGCGGCGAAATTCAACCACGAGATCAACGAGAAGACGCCGCTGATCATCTACTCCTCGCCCAGTTATTTCAGCCAGACCAACGTGATCCCGAGCCTTCTGCCGGAGTCGGTGGGGGGATTCACCGAGTTCATGAAGGGGCGGGTGGTGCTGCCGTTCCACGGGTCGTACTACGATTTCGCGCACGTCCTCCGCCACGAACTGGTTCACGTGTTCCAGCTCTCCAAGATGGAGGCGGTGCTCGCGCGCATGGGGCGGGTGAATTTCGGGCGGCCGCCGCTGTGGTTTACGGAGGGACTGGCGGAGTACTGGTCGAAGGCGTGGGACGCCGAGGCCGAGATGGTGGTCAAGGACATGGCCGTCAACGAACTCCAGCTCGGAATCGAGGACCTCTACCGGGTGGCGGGCTCTTACTACATGTACAAGCTCGGCGAGTCCATCTGCACTTTCATCGATTCGACTTACGGACCGGAGAAGCTCACTCTGCTGTTTGAGAATCTCGCCAAGGGGAAGACGTTCGACGAGGTGGTGAAGCTGACGCTCGGTGACGACCTTCGCGAGGTCTCCCGGAAGTGGCGGTATTCGCTCAAGAAGTGCTACTACCCGCAGTTGGAGGAGGCGGGGCTGCCGGATATGGAGTCGGTGCAGATCACGCGCGACGGCTATTCGGTGCGGGGCGTGCCGATCATGTGGGACGCCGGCGACGGGCGGCGGGAGTGGATCGTGTTCAAGGCCAATCGGATGGGCTACTCGGGGATCTACATGACCCCCTCCGGTGAGGGGCGCGGCCGGCGGGTAAAGACGCTCCTGAAAGGGGAGCGCTCGTCCGATTTCGAATCCCTCTACCTTCTGCGGTCGGGGATTGACGCGACCGACTCGGGGATGGTCGTGTTCTCATCGAAGTCGAAAGGGAACGACGTTATCTACGTCTACAATCTGCGCGAGGAGCGGGTCACGCACCGCTACGAGTTCGCCGATCTCGCGGGAGCGCATTCCCCCCGGCTTTCGCCCGACGGCACGCAGTTGGTGTTCGCGGGGGTGACGCTCGGCGGGATGGCCGACGTCTACGCGCTCAATCTGGCGGACGGCGCCTACCGCCCGATTCTGGAGGACATCTACTACGACACCGATCCGGTGTTTTCGCCCGACGGGAACCAGATCGTGTTTGCCTCCGACCGCGGGCCGGAGGGGAAAGAGGGGGCGCTCAACCTGTTCTCCTACGCCCTCGGATCGGGGACCGTGCGGCAGTTGACGTTCGGGCGTTACCGCGACCAGACGCCGGACGGCGCGGCCGGCGGGATCTATTTCACCTCGGACCGGAACGGGACATTCAACATTTACCGGCTCGACAGCCTCGGCGGCCTGACGCGGCAGTCGACCTACGTGACGGGGGCGTTTGAACCGCGGGTGACGCCGGATGGAAAGGGGTTGGTGTACAGCGGGTACCAGAAGATGGGGTACCAGGTGTTCCGCATGGAGCTCCCGGCCGAGCCGGCGCCGGTAGCGCAGGAGACGCCGCCGCCGACACCGTCCTGGCGGCCCGATCGGATCGACTCGAAATACGTGAAGAGCTCGGTGAAGTACGAGACCGACTACTCGCTCGATATTGCCCAGTCGGCGGTCGGCTACGACCCGGTCTACGGGTCGCTCGGAGGTTTCCAGTTCGCCATGTCGGACATGCTGGGAAACCACTCGTACCATTTCCTCCTGACCAACACGGCCAATACCAAGGACGAGTTTCTGCAGTCGTTCAATATCGGAGTGACCTACCTCAACCGGGAGCGGCGGCTCAACTGGGGGATCGGGGCGTTCCACCTGTACGACGAGTATTTCAACGACTACGACGGTTTCTACTGGGAGCGGCAGGCGGGGATGATCGGGGTGTTCAGCTACCCGTTCTCCAAGTTCCACCGGCTGGACGTGACGACGGTGGGGCGGCATTCGAACCGGGAGGAGGGGACACGGACGCGGGACCGCCGGGCGGTGTTGATGACGAACTATCTCAGTTGGGTGTACGACAACTCGCTGTGGGACATTTCGGGGCCGATCGACGGGCGGCGGTACAATCTCACTGTCGGGCTGACCACGCGGCTGGACGGGGTGCGGTCGTTCAATCGGCTGGCGGCGGCCGACGTCCGGCATTATTTCCGGCTCGGGCGGGTCTCGGCGTTCGCCAACCGGCTGTTCGCCTACTGGTCGGAGGGGACCGAGCCGCAGCGGATCTATTTCGGGGGGAGCTGGTCATTCCGCGGGTTCGACCGGCGGGAATGGTACACGCGGCACGTGCTCTTTGCCTCCAACGAACTGCGGTTCCCCCTGATCAACGTGCTGAGTATCGGCTCGCCGATCGGCGGTATCGGCTTTCGGGCGATTCGCGGGGCGATTTTCGCCGATGTCGGGTCGGCCTGGGAGGAAGAGTTCGACCAGTTCTACGGATCGTTCGGGGCAGGATTCCGGGTGGCCTTGGCGAACCTGATCCTCCTGCGGTTTGATTTCAGCCGGACGACGGATTTCGAGACGATCAGCCGCAACACCGAGTTCGACTTCTTTTTTGGATGGAATTTCTGATGGCGCCCCGTCTCCTGACCATATTGGCGGCGGCCGCGGCCATGCTCGCGGCGGCGTGCTCGTCGAGCCTGCAGCTCTCCCCGGAGAACCTTCAGGAGGGATCCCCCTGGCCGTACTACCACGGCGGCGCGAGCGCCACCGGGTGCGCACCGGCGGGCGAGTTTGCGGGCCGCCTGGACGTGATCTGGGAAACCTCGATGGCGGGGAAGCCGGCCGGTCCGCTCACGCTCCACGGAGGATCGCTGGCGGTCCCCTCGACGCGCAACCGCGTGGAGATGTACGAGACCGGGACAGGCCGGCGATCCGGCAAGATCAAGACGAAGGGACCGGTGCAGTCGGGGCTGGTGGCGGAAGGGGGATACGGGTACTGCGCGGTCAGTATCGGGAATCGGCTGAGCTGTTTCGACTTGCGGTCGGGTGACGAGCAATGGAAGCGGTTTGTCAAGGAAACCGCGCGGGGGGCCATTGTCGCCGCTAACCGGCTTGTGATAGGCTCGGCGACGGGGCGGCTCACGGCGTACGATCCGGCCGACGGGCGCGAAGTGTGGACGTTTGAGGAAACACAGGACCGGTTTATGGCCCCGCCGGCGGCGGGACACGGGTTGGTGTTCCAGCCGGGGGTCAGCGGGTTTCTTTACGCCCTGGACCCGAACGACGGGACGGAGCGCTATCGCGTGAAAGTGGACGGGCCGATGGTCGGCGGCGTGGCGGTCGCCGAACTGGTCGTGGGGGCGGACATGCCGGGGCGGGTCTACGGGATCGACGCTCAGGACGGTACTGTCCGGTGGCGCACCGACATAGGAGCGCCGGTCTGGACCAAGCCGGCGGTGGCCGAGGGACGCGTTTTTGTCGGGCATTCCGGCGGCGAACTGGTGGCCCTGAATCTGGTCGACGGCCGCGTGCTGTGGCGTTTCCAGGCGTTCGAGGTGATCGCGGCATCGGCGGCGGTGATCGGGCGGTTCGTGGCGGTCGGGACGCTGGGCGGCAACGTGTACGTTCTCGACGCGGCCAGCGGGTCGGTGCTGAGCCGGCGCAAGCTGGAGGGACGTATTGACCAGGCGCCGGCGACCGACGGCGACCGACTCTATCTCGCTACCGACCGGGGGCGGGTGATCTGTTTGGGCACCCTCCCGGGGGTCGCCGCGGAGCAAGCGGAAGCGCAGGCCGACGATGGAACAGAGTCTCCGGAGGCCGGGGCGAGCGGGGCGCATAGGGATAACCCCGGACTTACGCCGCCCGCCGGGTGGACAGCCGCCGGCGGCAAGGCTGGCCGGGCAGGAGGGGGGCCGCCGGGCAGTAAAGCTGTCAAGAGGTGAACCCAAAAAGAGAAAGGGACAGCTTGGCAGCTGTCCCTTGGATCCATCAATCCTCGGCCGGAGCGCGTCAGCCCTCTTGCACCTGCTCCTCGGCCGCTTTCTTCAGTTTGTCATTGGCGTAGATGGCGATCTCTACGCGCCGGTTGGCCTGCATGGCGGCCGCGGTGTTCTCCGTGGCGATCGGCTGCTGTTCGCCGTAACCCTGGATGATGAAGCGGTTGCTCACTACCTGCTGGGCAGCGAGGAAACTCGAGACCGACTCCGCGCGGGAGCGGGAGAGCGTGAGGTTGTAGGAATCCGATCCGGTCGTGTCGGTGTGCCCCTCGATGAGGACATTGGTCTCGGCGTACTTGTTGAGAATGGCGGCGAGGTTCACGAGGTTCTGCTGGGCCTCGGGCCGCAGGTCGGCCTTGTTCACGTCGAAAAGGATTCCGGAAGCGAACGTAATCTTGATGCCTTCGCCGACACGCTCGATCCGCGCCCCTTCAAGGTCCTTCTGCATTTCCTCAGCTTGCTGATCCATGTAGTGGCCGATATAGGCGCCGGCCGCGCCGCCAACGGCGGCGCCGATGATCGCGCCGACCGCCGTGTTGCCGGCGGCGTTGCCGACTAGTCCGCCGACCACGGCCCCCGACCCGGCGCCGATCAGAGCCCCTTTCTGCGTTTTGCTCATACCGCAGCCGACAAGGGCGGCGATCAGCACCACGCAAATCCCGGTCAAAGCAATGTGCCTAAGCATGAGTCGCTACTCCTTGAACAATTGGGTTATGCCATATGCCAAGCTACCCGTACTACACATCGGGAGATTCGCATGCGAATCCAACTAAAGGATGGCGAATTCCGGGGTGGCGTCCAAGTTTTTTTTCGGACTCCGGACTAACCAGCTTGACTGCCGGGAGGCTGACTGCCGGATTGGCGGTTGAGCTGGCCAGTTGACAGACTATCACCGCCTATTTGGCAGCCATGCTGACATTCTTGGCAGGTTGGTCATCGGAACGAGCAGATTCGTTATAGTGATATTGTTGTCAATCATGTGCTTATGTGGAATGGCACGGAAGTTGATAATCACTTATGACAGAAGTCACAGAAGGAATCGAGAAACAGAGAGACGAAATAAGGAGGTTCCAGAAATGCGTAGCGTGATGATTCCGAATCGGTTGGCGCGGGAAATCGACAGCATGTTCAACACCTTCATCAGTTTTCCGCAGATCAGTGCCGAGTGTGCGTGCGATTTTATGCCCCGCGTGAATATCCGCGAGACCAAGGATGATGTGCGCCTGGTGTTCGAGCTCCCAGGGATCGACAAGCAGGACATCAAGGTCACGGTGAAAGAAAACGTGCTCACGGTGTCCGGAGAGCGCAAGACGGTGGACGACGAGAACGCGGAGGTCGTTCGCCGGGAGATCCTCACCGGGGCGTTCAGCCGATCGTTCACGGTTCCCGACACGATCGACACCGACAAGATCGCGGCCGACTACCGGAACGGAATGCTCGAGGTGAAGCTGGCCAAGAAGGAAGCGGTGAAGCCCAAGGAGATCGAAGTCAGCGTGGGCTGATTCACCAGTCCAGACCGGAAAGCCACGCCATTGCCGACCGACGCGATGGAGATTTCCGAAGGAATCGAGAGGCCGGTCCATGACCGGCCTTTTGTTAAGAAGACAGGAGTGCGGACCGGGCCGGGGGGCTACGAAGACAGGAGGATTTGACGGATGAGCAAGATAATCGGAATAGACCTGGGGACGACCAACTCGGTGGTTGCGGTGGTCGAGGGGGGCGAGCCGACGGTAATCGCCAACAGCGAGGGAGGGCGCACCACGCCCTCGGTGGTGGCGATCGATCGGAACGGCGAGCGGCTGGTGGGGACGGTGGCCAAGCGCCAGGCGGTCACCAACCCGCTGAACACTGTGTTTTCGGTCAAACGCCTGATCGGGCGCCGGTTTGACGAAGTGCAGGCGGAAATCGCGAATTTTCCCTACAAAGTCAACCGCGGACCGGACGAATCGCCGGTGATTGAGATGGCCGGCCAGACGTACAAGCCGGCCCAGATCTCGGCCATGGTGCTCGGGAAGATGAAGAAGACGGCGGAGGACTACCTCGGCCAGGCGGTGACTAAGGCTGTGATTACGGTCCCCGCCTATTTCAACGACTCGCAGCGCCAGGCGACCAAAGACGCGGGCCGGATCGCCGGGCTGGAGGTCCTGCGGATTATCAACGAGCCGACGGCGGCGGCGCTCGCCTACGGCCTGGACAAGAAGAAAGTCGGCAAAGTGGCGGTGTTCGATCTCGGCGGCGGCACGTTCGACATCTCGATCCTCGAACTGAGCGACGGGGTGTTCGAAGTGCTTTCGACCAACGGCGACACCCACCTCGGCGGCGACGATTTCGACAAACGCATCATGGACTGGCTGATCGAAGAGTTCCGCATGTCGGACGGGATCGACCTGGGGAAGGACCCGATGGCGCTCCAGCGGCTGCGCGAGGCGGCCGAGAAGGCCAAAGTCGAACTGTCGTCGACGCTCCAGACAGCCATCAACCTGCCGTTCATCACGGCCGACCAGAACGGGCCGCGGCACCTGAACGTGACCCTCACGCGGGCCAGGCTGGAGTCGCTGGTGGACGACCTGCTCGAACGGACGAAGCGGCCGGTGCAGAACGCGCTGGCCGACGCCAAGCTCACGGTCGACCGGATCGACGACGTGATCCTGGTCGGCGGGATGACGCGGATGCCGAAGGTGCAGCAGATCGTGAAAGAGTTCTTCCGCAAGGAACCCAACCGGTCGGTCAATCCGGACGAAGTGGTGGCGATCGGCGCGGCGATCCAGGGGGGCGTGCTCGCGGGAGACGTCAAGGACGTGCTGCTTCTGGACGTGACGCCGCTCTCGCTGGGGATCGAGACGCTCGGCGGGGTGATGACCCGGCTGATCGAGCGCAACACGACGATCCCGACGCGCAAGTCGCAGGTTTTCTCGACGGCCGCGGACAACCAGCCGCAGGTGGATATCCACGTGCTCCAGGGGGAGCGCGAGATGGCGATCGACAACAAGACGATCGGGCGGTTCATTCTCGACGGGATCCCGCCGGCCCCGCGCGGTGTCCCGCAGATCGAGGTGACGTTCGACATCGACGCCAACGGGATCATCAACGTGTCGGCCAAGGACACGGCGACCGGCCGGGCGCAGAATGTCCGGATCGAAGCCTCCTCGGGCCTGAGCGAACAGGAGATCGCGCGGATGGTGGCGGACGCCCAGCAGCACGAGGCGGAAGACCGGGAGAAGAAGCGCCGGGTCGAGGCGCGCAACCGGGCCGACGCGGCCGTCTGGCAGTCGGACACGCAGATGAAGGAGCTCGGCGACAAACTCAGCCAGGAACAGACGGCGGCTCTCGGGGCGGCGACCGAGCGGGTGCGTGCGGCCCTCAAGGGAGACAACGCCGACGAGATGAGCCGGGCCGCCGAGGATCTTCAGACCGCCTGGCAGCAGGTCTCGGCCGACCTCTACCGGCAGGCGGCCGGGCCGACAGCGGGCGCTCAACCCGGCGGCAACGGATCCGGCCCGCAGACCGGCGCCGCCGGTCGTCCGGACGCGGACGCAGTCGACGCCGATTTCGAAGAGGTGAAGTGAGGAAGCGGCGGATCGCGAGGCAAGGCGGCGGTCGGTCGGCGATTTCCGGCCGGCCGCCGGCGCATGGTGAACGCCAGCGGGTCGCCGTGATAATCGAGAAATGAGGAGCGCGTGGACAGTTTATCGTTAGGTGTGATCGGCGGTCTGCTGGCGGGGATCTGTCTCTTCGCCGGCTGGGTGATCAAACGGCACTTTGTGGACCAACGCTGGGCGGCGATGGGCCGGAGCGTTTATGCTGCGTGGCAGAACGGCGACGAGCGGCACCGGATCGAATACGTCAATTATCTCGAGGAGGATGCGAGGGAGGAGGACAAGGAGGGAGAGTTTCGGCCCGGGCGGCAAGTGTGAGAGCCGGCACCTCCCGGGCGCGGGCGAGAAGTATGCTTGCCGAAGCAGTATTAGTTACGATAGATTAGACAAAATCGGGGGGCGAAAGTCGGCATGGCGAAGGATTACTACGACATACTCGGCGTGAAGGAGGACGCCTCGCCGGAGGAGATCAAGAAAGCGTTCCGCAAGCTGGCGATGAAGTACCACCCGGACCGCAATCCGGGAAACGCCCAGGCGGAGGCGAGATTCAAGGAGATCTCCGAGGCCAACGAGACGCTGTCCGACCCGAAGAAGCGGGCGGAGTACGACACGCTCCGCAAGTACGGGGCCTTCGCCGGGGCGGGGCAGGGATTCGACCCGGGCGCGCACGGCAACGGCGGATTCGATTTCTCCGATCTCTTCCGCCAGGGAGCGGGCGGCCGGGGCGGATTTCAGACGTTCCGATTCGGCGGCGGGGTGGAGGGGCTGGACGAGATTCTATCGCAGTTTTTCGGCGGGCGGGGCGGGTTCGGAACGGAGTTCGGCAAAGAACGGGTGCGCCCGCGCCGGGCCCGGCAGGCGCGGGGGACGGATCTGAAGGCGACGGTGACGGTCACGCTGCGAGAGGCGGTCGCGGGAACCCGCAAGCGCCTCCGTATCCGTCAGACCGGCAGGACGATCCAGGTGACGATCCCGCCTGGAATAGAAAATGGCGGCGTGATCCGGCTGGCGGGGCAGGGGATGCCCGCGCCCGCGAGGCCCGAAATGCCGCCGGGTGTGCCCGGAGACTTACTCATCACGGTGAAGGTTATGGCCGACCATCAGTTCGAAAGAAAGGGGAATGACATCTACACGAAGGTCACAATTCCCCTGAAGGATGCGATTCTCGGCGGCAAGGCCCGGGTCAGGACGCCGCTAAAGGAGATTCAGGTGACGATCCCGCCGGGAACGCAGCCCGGGACAAAACTCCGGCTGAAGGGGATGGGGCTCTCGGTGGGCGGCGTGCAGGGAGACCAGTATGTCGAAGTGGATGTGCGGATCCCAAGAGCGGCCGATCTGACGGAGGAGCAGAGGAAGATGTTGGAGGAGTGGTGAGGGGGCGCAAATCTCGAGAGAATGTTACGACCCATAGCATAGGAGCAACCGTAGCATGTATGTCGTACTAGATACCAATATCCTAATGGCGGACTACCTCCTTCGGGGCCGGTGGTTCACTGACCTGCGCCATTTTCTCAGGTTGAATAACGGCAAGCTAGTAATTCCGAGAATCGTCCTGGAAGAGACTGTGGCCAATTATGGTCGCGACTATAAGGCCATCATCTCAGAGGCGAAAAGGCTAGATAAAAGGCTGAAGAGTCTCTCAAAGCGAAACTCATTGGATTATGAGCGCTTAGAGCAAGAAAGCAACCGGGAAATGAATAATTACCGGGAGTTCTTGTTGAGGGAGTTGGAACACTGGAATCTGGACGCGGCTTCCGAGAAGCCACCAGGGGTGGATGACATCATAACAGCGGTCGTCAGTAGAAGAAAGCCCTTTAAGGAGAATGGCGAAGGGATAGGGGACTACCTGCTGTGGCGTGCAGTGACTCAGGTGGCGACAAATTCAGAACCGACTGTGCTAATAACAAACGACACTAGCGACTTTGGGAATCAGATGGATCCGGTGGGTCTGCACGATGCCCTGATTCAGGAACTGGGGGAAAATGCGCCCAAGGTCAGTCTCTACCGGAGCATTCAGTCATTTATTGAGATTCACTATCCAAAGCCACCGTGGGCAACGGAGGAGTACTTGAGGTGTCTGCCTGGATTTCAGCGAGTAGTGAGCTTGGTGAACGCCTTTGTAAAACGTATGCCCGGTGAATTCGTGTTTCCCGCTGGCTTGCGCCTGATACCGTCCGAACCAGCGGTGAAATCTTTCTACGTCTACCAGAGCGGCGACGACGCATGGACGACCGTACTTCGATTCGAAGTCGAAGCCAGTGTTGAGGGTTTGGCTCCGAGCAGAGTAGCAAAGCCGGTTGAAGGATTAGTCCCATTAGCGGCCTTTTCCGGGAATGTCACTGTATTGGCCTCGGTCCACTGCGAGGTTAGGAATGGAGATATACGCCTTGTGAGCACGTTAGAGCGGGAAGTCACAAGAGAGGATTTGCGAGAGGGTACACTACGGTATATCCGCCGGAGCACAGCAATGTATAGTGAGGCAGCGTCCGGCGGGGTTCTTCTCTCCGGGATATACACGGCTCCAGACTTCCGGCAGTATCCCCTGCCGTACGGCGCCGTTCACGCTGACCCTGTGCGTCCAATGCCACCGATCAAACCCCCTAGCGCCCCGGCAGTGTTGTGGAAGCGCTCCCAACCCTCGGACGGCGATGCCAAGAAAGGTGACTGACAAGGTCGAGGTTTGATATGACGGAGGAAGGTGACACATAGATGAACCCGAATCGAATGACCCAGCGGTCGATCGACGCGATCAGCTACGCCCAGCAGCAGGCGGCGGCGGAACAACACCCGCAAATCACCCCCGAACACCTGCTCCACGCGCTGCTGGTCCAGGAGGAAGGACTCGTTCCGCAGCTTCTGAAAAAGACGGGCGCCGAGACAGGGGCCATCGCTGGCGAGGTCGACGAGGCGCTCAAGATGCTCCCGCACGCCGCGGGCGGCCAGATCTATCCCTCGCGCGAGTTGAGCCAGGTGTTCACCCGGGCCGAGGCGGAGCTCGCCCGTTTCAAGGATGAGTACGTGTCGGTCGAACACCTGCTCCTGGCGCTCCTCGAGGTCAGGTCCAAAGCGCAGGAAATCCTCAAGGGCCACGGGGTCAGGCGGGACGAACTGCTCAAAGCGCTCTCGTCGATCCGCGGAAGCTACCGGGTGACGGACGAGACCCCGGAGGCGAAGTACGGGGTGCTCGAGAAGTATGCGCGGGATCTCACACAGGCGGCGCGGGAGGGGAAGCTCGATCCGGTGATCGGGCGGGAGGAGGAGATCCGGCGCGTCATCAAGATCCTATCGCGCCGGACCAAGAACAACCCGGTGCTGATCGGCGAGCCGGGCACGGGGAAGACGGCGGTAGTGGAGGGGTTGGCGCAGAAGATCGCCCTCGGCGAGGTGCCGGAGACGCTCAAGGAGCGCCGGCTGGTGGCGCTCGATATCGGCGCCCTGATCGCCGGTTCGAAATTCCGCGGCGAGTTCGAGGAGCGGCTCAAGGCGATCCTCAAAGAGGTCGAGGAGGCGGAGGGGGAGGTCGTGCTGTTTATCGACGAGATGCACACGCTGGTCGGCGCGGGGGCGGCCGGACCGGGCGCGCTCGACGCCTCCAACATGCTCAAACCGGCGCTCGCCCGCGGGGAGATCCGGTTTGTCGGGGCGACGACGCTCAAGGAGTACCGCCAACACGTGGAGAAGGACGCCGCCCTCGAGCGGCGCTTCGCGCCGGTGCTGATCGAGCCGCCGACGGTCGAGGAGACGGTGTCGATCCTCCGGGGGCTGCGCGAGCGCTACGAGGCCTTCCACGGGATCAAGATTTCGGATGGGGCGATCGTGGCCGCGGCCAAGCTGTCGGACCGCTACATCGCCGACCGGTTCCTCCCGGACAAGGCGATCGATTTGATCGATGAGGCGGCGGCCGAACTGCGGATCGCGATCGACTCGCTGCCCGAGGAGCTCGATGCGGTCGAGAAGAAGATCCGGCAGCTCGAGATCGAAAAGGAGGGGGTGAAGAACGAGCCGGACGCCCGCGAGCGGCTGAAACCGATCGAGGAGGTACTGAAAGACCTGTACGCGCAGCGGAACGATCTCCGGACGCAATGGACGCGGGAGAAGGACACGGTCGAGGGGATCCGCGCGGTCAAAGTCGAAATCGAACAGCTCAAGCACCGGGCGGCGGAGGCCGAGCGCAAGGCGGACTACGAGACGGCGGCGAAAATCAAGTACGGCCAGATTGTCGAGGCCGAGAAGAAACTCCAGTCGCTGACGGGCGCCCTGGCCGCTATCCAGGAGAAACGCCAGCTGCTCAAGGAGGCGGTGGATGAGGACGAGATCGCCGAGATCGTCGCGCGCTGGACGCATATCCCGGTGGCCCGCCTGACCGAGTCGGAGTCGGAAAAACTGCTGCGCCTGGAGGAGGAACTGCACCGCCGGGTGGTGGGGCAGGACGAGGCGGTCGCGGCGGTGGCCGACGCCGTGCGCCAGTCGCGGGCGGGACTGTCGGACCCGCACAAGCCGATCGGCTCGTTCATCTTCCTCGGCCCCACCGGGGTCGGCAAGACCGAACTGGCCCGGGCGCTCGCGGAGTTCCTCTACGGCACCGAGGAGGCGATCGTGCGGCTCGACATGTCCGAGTACATGGAGAAACACTCGATGTCGCGGCTCGTGGGGGCGCCGCCGGGGTATGTCGGGTACGAGGAAGGGGGCCAGTTGACGGAGGCGCTTCGGCGGCGGCCCTACGCGGTCGTGCTGCTTGATGAAATCGAGAAGGCGCACCCGGAGGTGTTCAATATTCTCCTGCAGGTGCTCGACGACGGCCGTCTGACCGACAACCAGGGGCGGACGGTGTCGTTCAAGAACGCGATCCTGGTGATGACCTCGAATGTCGCGGCCGAGTACATTCAGACGGAGACGGCCGGGATGGGGGAATTCAACCGGGATATGATCTGGGAGAATATCAAGAAGAACGTGCTCGACGCGGTGCGGCGGACGCTGCGGCCGGAATTCGTCAACCGGATCGACGAAATGATCGTCTTCCATGCGCTCACCCCGGCGGAGATCAGAGCGATTGTCCGCCTGCAGTTGCGGCGGCTCGAGCGGCTCCTGGCGGAAAAGGATATCGGGCTGAGCGTGACCGAGGCCGCGGTGGGTCAAATCGCCGAAGCCGGTTATGACCCGGCTTTCGGGGCGCGGCCGCTCAAGCGCTACATTGCGAAAGAACTCGCGCAGGATATCGCCAAACAGATGCTGGCGGGGACGGTCCGGCCCGGACAGACGCTTCGGATCGATTTCGCCGGCGGGGAGATGCGGTTCACGGCTGGGCCGACGGCAGAAGGGTCAGGGCCGCAAGGGTCCTGACGGGGCTACTCACACCGTTGGTAAGAATGTCAGGACCACAAGGGTCCTGACCCGCGTCGGCGATTTCGCGTGATGAGGCGGCCCGGCGAAAGCGCCGCTATGGTTGGACCGGTTTGCCCCGCCGGGCCGTGAATCCGAAACTCAGGGCGTTGTATTCACAGGCTTTGATGCATTCGCCGCACGAGGTGCAGTCGGCGAGGACCTTGACTTTGCCCTCGACGATCTGTTTGATCGTGGGGCATGGGGAGGCCGCCACGCAATCCATGCACTCGGTGCAGGCCTCGCGGTCGATGCGGACGCGGGCCGGCGCGATCTTCTCACACAGCCAGGTCAGAGCGCCGATCGGGCAAATGCCGTAGCAGAACGGACGGTAGAGCACGAGGCCGGCCAGGAGCAAGACAGCCATCATGACGATGAACGTCGCATCGACACTCCAGTGGAGCAGCTCGAAGAAGTTGATCGGATCGTAGACGCTGTAGGCCGAGAAGGCGGTCCAGGGGCCGACGCTCGTGTCCGCCTCGAGCCGCTCGGCGAGCAGCCCGACATGGTTCTTGACGGCGAACACGGTCAGGATGAAGAGGACAAAGAGGCTCAGGCGGACGGCGTTGAAGGCGGTGAAGTTGAACTGCTTGAATTTCCACTTGAAGGGAATTTTGTTGGCGAGCTCCTGCAACGCGCCGAGCGGGCACACCCAGCCGCAAAAGAGTTTGCGGCCGACCAGACTGGGAACGAACATGGCCAGGGCGAGGGCTACAAAGATGGGAAAGAACATGCCGGTCGTGATCCTGAACATGATCAGATTCACCACCCCGCACATCGGACTTGGATGGAGGGGGAACAGGTAGTCAAGGCCAAACAGGACGAACACCGCCGCCATAGCGCCGATTCGCACCCACTTGTTGACCAGGCGGTTCATCACGAGGATCATGCCGATGACGGCGATCACCACGAAGAGCATGTAGTGCCAGGTGAAGAGGAAATCCCAGACGGTCGGTTCGACCTCCTCCACGTGTTCTTCCACCGCCCGCAGGGGAGCGGCGCAGAGGACGGAGAAGAGCGCGGTGAGCGGCAACAGACGACGGTGCATGTGCGGCCTTTCGGAGAGCGACGGTTTGTTTGCGGTAGTATAGGGCGAGGGGGACGAGATGTCAATTGCCGGGCTTATCGAAGGCGGAGGGGGGAGGCATGGTCCACGGACCGTCGCCCGCCGCTGTTTTCCGATGTCGCTCCGGGGCGGCCGCGCCCCGGCGCGCCGTTCCCTACCCCTGTCCGAATTCGATTTTCGAGGGGTCGCCGCGGCGAAGGGATTTGAACCGTTCGAGAATCAGCTCAAACACGGCCTCGGCCTTGAAACGCGGCTGGCGTGGGCTGATGACCAGTTCGAGAATGATGATCTCGGCCCCGCCGTTGTAGTAGGAGACCATCACGGTCGGGACGAAGGCGGCGGGATCGTTGACGTAGACGGTGGGGATGATTTCGCCCTGGGCGTTGCACATGGAGTCGACCGGCCACATCTCGATCCGCCCGCCGTAGTGGCTGCGGATGGCGGCCGTATCCTCGGCGATGATGCCGGCGAAGGAGGTGGCGGCGGAGTCGACCTTGTAGATGGTGATGCCGACGAGAAGGTCGGCCGTGTCAAAATCCTGGTCGCCCGGGATGTAGGCCATCGACAGCCCGGCCGCGGCCGCTTCCTCAAGAACGAGGCGGTAGCCGGCGGGGGGGCTGAAGACATACGTTCGGGCGGCGCCTTCGTAGAAGGCGGTGTTGCTGTCGAGGCCCGGCTCGATCAGGTCGGCGAACGGATTGGCGGTCGCCGCTGAGAGCAGGGCGGAAAAGACCAAAATCGGGAGCATAGGGCTAGTATCGGCGGGGGCGGCGGTCGGGGTGAGCCAAAGATTCGCGGCGGATGCGGCGCCGAGAGCGGGGCGGGATGGCCGGGGGGACCGCGGGAACGCGAAAATGTCGGAAATTGCGCTGCCCCCGGGTCGGCGGGCTTGTGTTGCCGCCGCCAAATGCGTATGTTCGGCCCAATGGACAGGACAGCAAAAGACGTTGTTTCGCAACGGCTAACCAATACAGAACGAGGTTGAGGTATGGCAGGTATCGTTGGCTACGGCTGCCATCTGCCCCGGCACCGGATCAAAGTCGAAGAGATCGCCAAGGTGTGGGGGGCGGACGCGCCCAGCTATAAGAAGGGCCTGATGCTGCGGGAAAAATCGGTTCCGCCGCCCGACATGGACACCATTACGCTGTCGGTGGAGGCGGCCCGGCGCGCCCTCATTCGGGCGCAGACGGTGGACCCGAAAGATATCGGGGCGATCTACATCGGCTCGGAATCGCACCCCTACGCGGTGAAGCCCTCGGGAACGACGGTGGGGGAGGCGATCGGGGCGACGCCGGATCTGCACTGCGCCGATTTTGAGTTCGCCTGCAAAGCGGGGTCGGAGGCGATGTTTGTCGCGCTCAGCCACGTGGAGTCGGGGTTCATGAAGTACGCGCTGGCGATCGCGGCCGACACCTCACAGGGCGCTCCCTCGGACGCGCTCGAATTCTCGGCCGCGGCCGGGGCCGGGGCGTTCATCATGGGCAAGGACAACCTCATCGCCGAATGTCTCTACACCCATTCCTACATGACCGACATGCCCGATTTCTGGCGCCGCGAGCACGAGTTCTACCCGCAGCACGGCGGCCGGTTTACCGGCGAAGAGGCCTATTTCGCGCACACGAAAGGCGCTACCACCGCCATCCTGAAGAAATCGGGGATGAAGCCGCAGGATTTCCAGTGGGCGGTGTTCCACCAGCCGAACGGGAAGTTCCCGCAGCGGGTGGCGCTGGAACTGGGGTTCACCCAGGCGCAGATCGATCCGGGCTGGCTGTCCCCCCGCTTGGGGAACACCTACTCGGGAGCCTCGCCGATCGGCCTGACGGCGACGCTCGACACGGCCAAACCGGGGGACCTGATCATGATGTGTTCATACGGTTCGGGCGCGGGCTCGGATGCGTTCATCTGGAAGGTCACGGACCGGATCGACAAGGTGCGGGACCTGACAATCAGGACGCACAAGCTGCTCGATGAAAACCTCACCTATGTCGACTACGGCACCTATGCCAAGTTCCGGCGCAAAATCCGCAAGAACGCGTAGGAGGAGAAAGAATGAGAACGGTGTGTATCGCCGGGGTCGGCATGAGCCAGTGGGGCGAAGTGTGGCGCACCTCGCTGCGCCAGCTCTTTGCCGACGCGGCCGGTGAAGCGATAAAGAACGCGGGCGTCGACCATCTCGACTCCCTCTACGTGGGGTGCATGTCGGGCGGGTTGTTTGTCCAGCAGGAGCATCTCGGGTCGCTCATGGCGGACTACATGGGAATGCCGGGGCTGCCGGCGATGCGGGTCGAGAGCGCCTGCGCCTCGGGGGGCATGGCGCTCCGGGCGGCCTATTTCGAGGTGGCCGCGGGGGCGGCCGAGATTGTGATGGCCGGCGGAGCCGAGAAAATGACCGACTGCACCGGCGACCAGGCGACCGCGGCGCTGGCCACCGCGGCCGACCAGGAGTACGAAGTGTTCAACGGGGCCACCTTCCCCGGGCTCTACGCCATGATGGCGCACGCGCACATGGCCAGGTACGGGACCACGCGGGCGATGCTGACGGCCGTGGCGGTAAAGAACCACCGCAACGGGTCGATGAATCCATTCGCCCAGTACCCGTTTCCGGTGAAACCGGAGACGGTCGAGAGCTCGGTCATGGTGGCCGACCCGCTGCGCATTCTCGACTGCTCGCCGATCACCGACGGGGCGGCAGCGGCGATTCTGTGCAGCGAGGAAGTCGCCAAAAAGCTCGGACGCCCGTACGTGCGGATCATCGGGTCCGGCGCGGCGACCGACACGATCCAGTTGGCCCAGCGGGCCGACCTCACGACGATCAAAGCGGCCGCCCTGGCGACGGCGCGGGCGCTCCAGCAGGCCGGGCGGAAGATCACCGACGTCCAGTTCGCCGAGGTCCACGACTGTTTCACGATCGCGGAACTCGTGGTGCTCGAGTCGATGGGCGTGTACAAGCCGGGCGGTGCCGGTCCGGCCACCCTGGCCGGGGAGACGGCGCTGGACGGCAAGTTCCCGGTCAACCCCTCGGGCGGCCTGAAGTCGAAGGGGCACCCGGTCGGAGCCACAGGGATCGCCCAGGCGGTCGAGGTGTTCAAACAGCTCACGCGCCAGGCCGAAGGCGGCCGCCAGATCAAGGGGAACCTCCGCATTGGGATGGCGCAGAACATGGGCGGGTCCGGCGGTTCCTCGGTCGTTCACATCATGGAGGTGGCGTGATGGCTATGTTCAGTTCGCGCAATTGGCGCGAGTACCCGCAGCGGTACCGCCTCGAGGCCGTGAGATTCAAAAAGAGCGGCAAGACCTATTTCCCGCCGCGCTCAATCGACCCCGAAAACCGCGACACCGAGCGCGAGACGGTGCGGCTCCCCGACACCGGGAAGATCGTCACCTACACGGTGGTGCGGGTGGCTCCCTCGCAGTGGGGGGACATGGCCCCCTATGCCCTGGCGATCGTGCAACTGACCGACGGCACCCGGCTGTTCGGGCAGATGACCGACTGCAACGTGGACGAGGTGAAAATCGGAATGGAAGTGCGGATCGAGTTCCGCCGGATCCAGACCGAGGAACACCACGGGGTGCTGAGCTACGGGTACAAGTTCGTGCCGAAGTGGTGGTGAGGCCGTTCGGGAATTGACACCAGGCGCCGCCGGGCGGAAACGCCCGGCGGTTTCTTTTGCGGCTCACGAGGACAGAAGGCGCCCGGCCGTCAACTTCGATTGCGCCGCCGCCCGCGCCGCGGTATATTCCCCGTCGGCTTCAGGACAGCGCCCGACCACGAAACGCCTCTAGCGAGAGCAGGAAAGCGAGGAATCAGATGTACATGCTGGGAGCAGTCGCCGGGGACATCGCCCGGGAGATCGCGCAGATCAAGCAGGAGGCCGCCGGCCGGGGGATCCGGGTGATGCGCGGCCGCCTGATCGGACCCGGCGGGGCGGAGGCGCCCCGCGTCGTCTGGGTGGCGGACGGAGACGGCGACTGGCGGGAGTTTCTCGATTTCGCGCAGAGTGTGGGCGTGAAAGCGGTCGTGATCGATTTCGACCGGATCGACATGGAGCTCTTGCGGGCGGATGTCGAGGACGCGGCGGTCGACGAGGAGTACGAAGAGGGGCGCACGAAGATGCTCCAGATGCTGGAGAAACTCGACAAGCACGACGGGGAGATCGGGCATGTCGGGATCATATTCCCGCACGGACCGCTGGTCTATCAGGCCTCGGTGCGGACGCCGTGGTACGATGACTACGTGACAGTGCGGGAGATCGCCGGCGCCGCGGATGAGTTCGCGGAGGAAGAGGAAGACCCTTTCGATATCCAGTGACGTGCGGGCGGGGGCTCCGGCCGCTCTGCTTCGCGCCGCGGCCCGAAGGGCGTTGACAGAACGAGGAGGGGATAGTATACTATTGAATGCGCCCCGGCAGCTCGCGATTGGTGAATCTCGGGATTGCAGTGAAGCGGCGATTAGTCCCGGCCCCTTGGGCGCAGGGTACACAGGGATTGACAGCGGACAGACATATATCATTATATCCTATCTTATCCGCGGGTCGGGAGCGTTTGGCCGAGGGCGGCTCGTTCGTTCCCGGCGCGCGCCGCAGGCTGATTAACCGATACCGGAGAGCGGCGACGCAGCGGGTGAAACGCGCAGGAGGTCTTCATGGTCCGAAGTGTGGCGAGGTTTGTGGCGCCGGCAGCGGTGCTTGTGAGTGCGCTGGCGGCATGGGGCGGATCGGTCCAGGCGGACGAGGGAATCGCGTACCACGATCTCCGCGACCGTGCGATCAGCGCCTGGCAGGAAGTGGACACGTTCACGTTTGCCGGTCAGGTCGGCGATGTCGTGCTCATTCGCGTGAACCGAACGGCAGGGGAACTCAACCCGCTCGTCCGGCTGTACCGTCCGGACGGCAGCCTTCTGGCGGAGGCCGGACCGCTGTGGTCGGCCTACGACCGGACGGAGATACTCGATCAGGCCCTGCCGCAAGGGGGGAGCTACCGCCTCTGTGTGGCCGATGATGACGGTCTGCAGTGGGGAGACTACGCGGTGACGCTGGAGTGTGTGAATCGGCCGACCGGGGCGGAGACTGCGGCGTATGACGATGTGCGGTCCGACACGCTCACAGCCGTTCCCGAGATAAAACTCTACCGCTTCTCCGGGCTGGCCGGGGACCGCGTAATCCTGCGCGCGAATCGGACCGCGGGAGAACTGAACCCGCACCTGCGGCTGTACCGTCCGGACGGAAGCCTTCAGGCGACGGCCGACCCGATGTGGAGTGCGTACGAGCGCACGGAGCTGTTCGATCAGGGGTTGACGCAGAACGGGACATACACGGTGTGCGTGATCGACGACGACGGGTTCCAGCTCGGCGAACTGGCCTTCACGTTGCAGTGCGTGAACCGGCCCGTCGGGGCGGAGGATATGGTCTACCACGGCCTGGTCAGTGCGACGATTTCGGCGGTGCCCGAAATGGAGCTGTATCGATTCTCCGGCCAGATCGGCGACCGGGTGGTCCTGCGGGTGAATCGGTCTTCGGGGGAACTCAACCCGCACCTGCGTTTGTACCGCCCGGACGGCGGTCTGGTGGCCGAGGCCGGCCCCGTGTGGCCGGGCAACGACCGGACCGAGCTGTTCGACCAAAGCCTCCTGCAAACGGGGCAGTACACCGTGTACGTGAGCGACGATGACGGCTCCCAGCTCGGGGAGTTCGCGCTCACTGTCGAGTGTGTGAATCGTCCCTTGGGGGCGAAGGCAGTCGTGTACGACGACCTCCTTGAAGACACGCTGGAGACGGCGCCGCGCTTCCGGCTCTACCGTTTCGAGGGGCAGATCGGGGATCGGGCGATCTTCCGGGTCAATCGGACGAGCGGGGAGGTAAACCCCTGCGTCCGGGTGTACCGACCCGACGGGAGTCTGCTGGCGGAAGCGGGGCCGCTGTGGCCGAATTACGAGCGGGCCGAGTTGTTCGATCTGAATCTCTCCCAGACCGGGACTCACACGCTGCTTGTGGCCGATGAGGACGGGTACCAGCTGGGCCAGTACCATGTCACGCTGCAATGTGTCAACCGGCCGGTTGGCGCAGTGACGGCCGGGTACGGTGAACTTGTCAGCGGTCAGGTGGCCGATGTGCCGGAGATGTACCTGTTCCGTTTTGACGGCGCGGTCGGGGAACAGGTGTGCATACGGTTGAACCGGACGTCCGGCGACTTGAACCCGTGGGTGCGGCTGTATCGGCCCGACGGCAGCCTGCTGGCGGAAGCAGGTCCGTTGTGGCCGGGCTATGAGCGCACCGAGCTCTACGACCAGCTCCTCTCGCAGACGGGCACGTACACGCTGTATGTGAGCGACGAAGACGGGTACCAGACGGGTTCCTACGCGATGATGCTTGAGTGCATCAACGATCCGGGCGAAGTTTACCCGGCCGCCTACAATGATCTGATCGCGGATACCGTCGATGCGGTGCCGCGGTGGCACGTGTACCGGTTCGCCGGACAGAGCGGGGATAGGCTTATTGTCCGCGCCAACCGGATCTCGGGCGAAGTGAATCCGTGGATTCGGATCTATCGTCCGGATGGCAGTCTGCTGGCCGACGCGGGACCGATGTGGCCCAGCTACGACCGCGCCGAGCTGTACGACGTTACCCTGAATTTCTCGGGGACTTACACGCTGTACGTCAGCGATGAAGACGGCTACCAAATGGGGGAATACGGCGTCACGCTCCAATGTGTCAACCGTCCGATAGGGGCGGGGACCATGGCGTTCGGCGACGTGGCGGCGGAGGTCATCGACTCGTTTCCCCGCATCCGGCTGCACCGGTTTTTGGCGACGGTCGGGGATCGGGTAGTAATCCAAGCGTCGCGCGTGTCGGGGGATGTTGTGTCGTGGGTGCGCCTGTACGATCCGAGCGGCAATGTTGTCACTGAGGGCCAATCGGACGGTGCGGTCACGATTTGCGCCGCGCTCATCCCGGCCACCGGGCAGCAGACGATCTACCTGAGCGACGACGACGGGTTCGGTTTGGGGACCGACACCCTGAGACTTCTCGAATTCAAGTGCGGCGATGTCAATACGATGAGCGGACCGGCGGCCATCAACGTTTCCGACATCACGTATTTGATTGCCTGGACGTTCCGAGGGGGGCCGCCGCCGATGTGCCTGCAGGCTGCCGACGTCACCAACGACGGGGGGTTCACGGTTGCCGATCTCACCTACCTGATTTCGTACCTGTTTCGGGGCGGTCCGGCGCCGGCATGCTAGGCGACGCGGTCGCGGGAATTGCAGCGCCTGCGGTCGGGGCGGCCGGCTGCAGGCGAGTTCTAAAGGGGCCGCGCCAATGGGCAGGAGGGTGAGGGGACGTGCGGGCGGGGGCTTTACAAGCGCCGGGGTTTGCCGTATATTCGAAGCTCTTAGCTCACCGGCCGGCGGGACCGGCCGGTGCCAGGAAGGGTATGGCCGTGTGAAGAAAAAAATCCGCATCGGGAATGCCGGCGGCTACTGGGGGGACGATCTCGGGGCGCTGCGCCGTCAGTTGACCGGCGGACCGCTCGACTATATCACGATGGATTTCCTGGCGGAGATCACGATGTCGATTCTCCAGCGCCAGCGAAAAGCCAATCCCGACCTCGGCTACGCGGTGGATTTTCTCGAGCAGCTCCAGGATTGCCTTCCCCTGATCTGCCGTAAGAACGTGCGGGTCATCGCCAGCGCCGGGGGCATCAACCCGATCGGGCTGGGGCGGAAAATCGTCGAAATGGCGCGGGGCATGGGCCTGGAACTCAAGGTGGGGATTGTCTACGGGGACGACATCGTCAACCAGTTGTACGAACTGACCGCGGCGGGGGAGAAGTTCGCCAATCTCGAAACGGGCGAGGATTTCTTCGCCTACCGTTCGCGCATCACCTCGGCCAACATCTACCTCGGCGCGGAGCCGGTGGTGAAAGCGCTCGAGGCCGGCAGCCAGATCATCGTGACCGGCCGGGTGACCGACACCGGGATTACGCTGGCGCCGATGATTCACGAGTTCGGCTGGGCCATGGACGACTGGGACAAGATGGCGGCGGGGATTGTCGCCGGGCACATTATCGAATGCGGCGCGCAGGCCTCGGGGGGAAATATCACCGACTGGCGCGAAATCAAGAGCTTCCACAATATCGGCTACCCGATTATCGAAATGGAAGCGGGCGGCGAATTTGCCGTCACCAAACACCCCAAAACCGGCGGCCTGATCTCGGAGAAGACGATCAAGGAGCAGTTGGTCTACGAGATGGGCGATCCCGCCAACTACATTTCGCCGGACGGCGTGGCGCGCTTCGACACTATTGCGCTCCGGCAGGTCGGCCCCGACCGGGTGCGGGTGTCGGAGGTCAAGGGGAAACCGGCGCCGGACCATCTGAAAGTTTCGATGTCGTATGACGACGGGTGGAAGGCGAGCGGGTCGGTCCTCGTGTCGGGCCCGCAGGCGCGCGAGAAGGCCGGGGTGATCGCCGACACCCTGTGGGCGAAACTGGACCACGCCTATGAGGCGACGCGGACGGAGGTGATCGGGACGGGCTCGATCTGGCCGCGGGCGTTCGCGACCGACGAGACCAACGAGGTGCTCCTGCGGTTTTCGGTCCGCGACCGGGACTACGAGAAAGTGCGGGATTTTGGAAAGGCGCTGCCGACGCTGATCCTCTCCGGGCCGCCGGGGATGGCCGTGACCACCGGCGGTCGCCCGAAACCCTCGAGCGTGGTCGCCTACTGGCCGGCGCTGATTCACCGGAGCCGAGTGAAGGCGAAAGTGCTGGTGGTCGGGACGAATCGGCAGGAGTCGTTCCACGAGATTACTTTTCCGGTGCGAGTGCCGTCGCCGGCCGCGGACACGCCCGCCGGGCCGCCCCGACGCGCGCCCGGCCGCAAACCGGCCGGCCGGGCGGTCGAAGTCCGGCTCGAAGAAATCTGCTACGCCCGGTCGGGGGACAAGGGGGATACCTGCAATGTCGGGGTGCTCGCGCGGTCGCCCGAGATCTACGACTGGATCGCCGAGCACCTGACGGCCGCCCGGGTCCAGGAATTCTTCGCAGGAATCACCCGCGGCCGGGTGAAGCGGTACGAGCTGGACAACCTGGGCGGGCTCAATTTCCTGCTCGAGGAGACGCTCGGCGGCGGCGGAACGCGGTCGCTCATGATCGATCCTCAGGGGAAGACGCTCGCGCAGGCGCTGCTTCAGATGAGGCTGCGCGTGCCGCAGTCGCTGTTGAAAACACTCTAGCCTTGGGGAAAGACAGACGCCAATGTTTCGAATCGAGTCCAAGATCGACACGCGCACGGAGACGTTCGCCAAGAACGACGAGCTCAACCGGGCGGCGCACCGCCTCTTCAAGGAACGACTGGAGCAGGTGAAGCGGGGCGGGCCGGAGAAGGCGCGGGCGCGGCACACCGAGCGCGGGAAGCTGCTTCCCCGCGACCGGGTGGCCCGGCTGCTCGACCGCAACACCCCGTTTCTCGAACTGAGCCCGCTGGCGGCCTACGACATGTACGACGACGACGCGCCTGCGGCCGGCATCATCACGGGGATCGGGACCGTGCACGGACGCGAGGTGATGGTGATCGCGAACGACGCGACGGTCAAGGGGGGAACGTACTACCCGATCACGATTCTCAAGCATGCCCGGGCGCAGCGGATTGCCGAGGAAAACCACCTGCCCTGCGTCTACCTCGTCGATTCCGGCGGGATATTCCTCCCCCTGCAGTCGGGGACGTTTCCCGACAAGGACCACTTTGGGCGAATCTTCTACAACCAGGCGCGCATGTCGGCCAAGGGGATCACGCAGATTTCGGTGGTGATGGGGTCGTGCACGGCGGGCGGGGCATACCTGCCGGCGATGTCCGACGAGACTATCATGGTGCGCAAGCAGGGGACGATCTTCATCGGGGGGCCGCCGCTGGTGAAAGCCGCGACCGGGGAGGTGGTCACGGCCGAGGAGCTCGGCGGGGCGGACGTCCACTGCCGGACCTCGGGGGTGTCGGACCACTACGCGATGAACGACGAGCACGCCATTCAGATCGCCCGCAACATCGTGCAGAACCTGAACCGCCTGGAGAAGTTTCCGATCGACTGGGCGGAGCCGGAGGATCCCTACTACGATCCGGAAGAGCTCTACGGAGTGGTGTCGCACGACATCCGCAAGCCGTTTGACGTCAAGGAGGTCATCGCGCGGATCGTCGACGGATCGCGCTTCCACGAATTCAAGGAATTGTACGGGACGACGCTCGTGACCGGGTTTGCACGGATCATGGGGTACCCGGTGGGGATCCTCGGCAACAACGGCGTGCTCTTCTCCGAGTCCTCGCTCAAGGGGGCGCACTTTATCGAACTGTGCACGGAGCGAAAGATCCCGCTCGTGTTCCTCCAGAACATCTCGGGGTTCATTGTCGGGCGGCAGTACGAGGCCGGGGGGATCGCCCGCGACGGCGCGAAGCTGGTGCACGCGGTGGCCAATGCCGATGTGCCCAAGTTCACGGTCGTGATCGGGGGCTCCTACGGGGCGGGGAACTACGCCATGTGCGGGCGGGGGTATTTCCCCCGGCTCATGTGGATGTGGCCGAATGCGAAGATTTGCGTGATGGGGGGCGAACAAGCGGCCGACGTGCTGGCGACGGTCAAGATCAAGCAGTTGGAGAGCGAGGGACGCAAGCTGAGCGCGGAGGAAATCGAAGCCATCCGCCGGCCGATCATCGAAAACTACGAGAGCCAGTCGACGCCGTACTACTCGGGGGCGCGGCTGTGGGATGACGGGATGATCGGTTTCGGCGAGACCCGGCAGGCGCTCGCGCTCGGGATATCGATGGCGCTCAACACGGCAATTCCCGACCAGAAGTACGGCGTGTTCAGGATGTGAGGAGGCGGCATGAAGCTGGAGACCGTGACATTCGAAACTCACGAGCGCCTGGCGCGGGTGACGTTCAACCGCCCCGAGATCCACAACGCGTTCAACGCTACGGTGATTTATGAGATGACGGAGGTGTTCCGGAGGATTGCCGCCGACGATGCCGTGCGGGCGGTGGTGCTCAGCGGCCGGGGCAAATCGTTCTGCGCCGGGGCCGATCTCAACTGGATGCGCGGCGTGATCCGGCAGACGTTCGAGCAAAATCTGGCCGAGGCGACCGCGCTCGCGGAGTTGTTCTGGCTCATCTACACCTGCAAGCGGCCGGTGATCGGACGGATCAACGGGGCGGCGATCGGGGGCGGCACCGGGTTTGTCGCGGTGTGCGACATCGCCCTCGCCGCCCGGTCGGCGGTGTTCTCCTTCTCCGAGGTCAAGATCGGCGTCGTGCCCGCGTGCATCGGGCCGTACGTGATCAAAAAGATGGGGGAGGGGAAGACGCGGGAGCTGTTCATCACGGGCGAGCGCATGAGCGCCGAACGGGCCCGCGCGGTGGGGCTGGTCAACGGGGTGGCGGACGACGACAAGCTTGACGAAGAGACGGACCGGCTCGTCCACGCGATCCTGACTTCGGGGCCGGAGGCGGTGGCGATGGCCAAACGGCTGATCAGCGAAGCGCCGGGCATGACCCCGGAGCAGTTCAAGCCGTACACGGCCGAGATGATCGCGCGGCTCCGGGTCTCGGCGGAGGGGCAGGAAGGGATGGACGCGTTTTTGAACAAGCGTAAGCCCAGGTGGGCGGAGTGATGGGTCGGGCCGGCAAGCTCGCACTAAACAGACGACGGGATATGCAGTCATGAAGCAGCCATTCAAGAAGATTCTAGTCGCCAACCGGTCGGAGATTGCGGTGCGCGTCATGAACGCCTGCCGCCTCCTCGACATTCCGTGCGTGGCGGTCTACTCCGACGCCGACGCCAACGCGAAGCACCGCTGGTACGCGGATGAGGCGGTGCACATCGGCGCGCCGCCGCCGCGGGAGTCCTACCTGGCGATGGAGAAGATCATCGTCGCCGCGCTTCACACCGGGTGTGATGCGATCCATCCGGGGTACGGGTTTTTGGCCGAGAACCCGGTGTTTGCGCAGAAGTGCGGCGAGGCGGGCCTCGTCTTTATCGGTCCCTCGCCCGAGGCGATCCGGCTTCTGGGAAACAAAGTCGAGTCGCGCATCCGGATGGCGTCGGCGGGCGTGGCACTGATTCCCGGGATGAAGAAATCGGACGCCTCCACGGACGAGTTCGTGGAGGCTGCGGCCGCGGCCGGCTACCCGGTGATCATCAAGGCGGCTGCCGGCGGGGGCGGCAAGGGGATGCGGGTCGTGCACCGCCCGGAGGATCTCAAGGATGCGATCGAGGCGGCCCGCCGTGAGGCGGGCAACGCTTTCGGCGACGATACCGTCTACCTCGAGAAGTACATCGTCAACCCCCGCCACATCGAGTTCCAGGTGCTCGGCGACCGCCACGGGACCACTGTGCACGTGTTCGAGCGGGAGTGTTCGATCCAGCGGCGGCACCAGAAGATCATCGAGGAGACGCCCTCGACCGCGCTCGACGATGAGCTACGCGGGCGGATGGGAGCGGCGGCCGTCAAAGTGGCCCAGGCGGCCGCCTACACCAACGCCGGGACGGTGGAGTTCCTGCTCGACCGGGATCGGAATTTCTACTTCCTGGAGATGAACACCCGCATCCAGGTGGAACACCCGGTGACCGAGATGGTGACCGGCGTCGACCTGGTCGTGGAGCAGATCCGGATCGCGGCGGGGGAACCGTTGGCCGAACCCTTCCGCCGGCTCACCCAGCGCGGGCACGCGCTCGAGTGCCGCATCTACGCGGAGGACGGCGAGGCGAACTTCATGCCCTCGACCGGGACGATCGTCCACTACTCAGAGCCGGCCGGGCCGGGGATCAGGGTCGATTCGGGGGTGGTCGAGGGGACGGAGATCACGATCGACTACGACCCGATCATGGCGAAACTGATTGTCCACGCGCCGACCCGGGAACTGGCGGTCCGAAAAATGGTGCGCGCGCTGAACGAGTACAAATTGCTGGGGGTGAAGACCTCGAAGCGGTTCATGATCGACGTACTGCAGCACCCGGAATTCGAGGCCGGCCGAACCTACACGAATTTCATCGAGGCGCACATGCAGGAACGGTCCATCGACACCGCCTTGTATCGCGATCCAGCGATCGCGGCGGCGGCTGCCGCCGCGGCCGGAGCGGCGGGCGAATCGCGCACAGCGGCCCGGGGGAAAAGAGAAATGCCGTCCGCGGCCGAGTTGATCGGGGCCTGGGAGATCGGAGGTTCCATCCGATGAACAGCTTCGAGTTTCTCTTCGACGGCGCTGTCACCGAGGCCCGGCTGGAAAGAGAGGGGGGAGATTTCCACGTGACGGTCGGCGACACGAACCTCCGCCTCCACCCGGCCGGCCGGAACCTCTACGATGTCCTCGTCAACGGACGGCGGATGCTGGTGGCCGCGGTGCGGCACAAGGACAAGTTCTATATCGATATCGACTCGGTCCTCCTGGAGGTGCGGGAGGCGACCGAGGAAAATGTCGCCGGGGCGGCGGGCGACCACGCCGTCGATCCGGACAAAATCTTCGCGCCCATGCCGGGGAAGATCGTCAAGATCCTGGTCGAGGTGGGGCAGACGGTCGCCGAGAAGCAGCAGATGGTGATCGTCGAGGCGATGAAAATGGAAAACCCGGTGCTCGCGCGGGCGAGCGGGACAGTCAAGGCGATCAACTACCGCGACGGGGAGCAGGTGGGGACTGAGGCCCCGATTATCGAGCTGGAATTGGCGAAGAAGGGCGAGTGAGGGAATCAACGCCGCGGGCGCAGCGGCCCGACCGACATCTGTCGGGCTGAGCGGCGCCCGCGCCGGCCGACTCTCTGCGGGCGGGCCGGGTCCGGCCCTAGAACTCGAGCCCGAGCGAAATAGGATAGAGAGTGCTCGCGTCGCCGCCCCCAGGCGAGGAAATGGTCATCCAGCGCGCCTGGGCGATAATCCAAAAACGATCGAGCACGCGCACCTGGAGGCCGGCGCCGACGTGAAACACGCCGTGGAGATCGTCGCCGTCCCACTCCGTATAGGTGTCCCCTTCTTTGGCCAGCGATAGGTCGGCGGTGCCGAAACCAAGGCCGAGGAACGGCCGCCAGGGGTCCAGATCCTGCCCGAACATGTACCGGAACATCGTGGTGAGCATGGCGGCGCGCAGCGAGCCGCGGTCGGCCAGCGGGGGAAGGCCGGCGTTGCGGAGGCTGTGGTATTCGATCTGGACGATCATGTTGACCTCTTCACCGAGCACGAACACGGCGCCGCCGCCGAGACCGAATCCGCGGTCAAAGCGGTCGTTCAGACGGTTGCCCTGGGCGGGTATCGACAGACCGGCCTGGAGCGAGCCGTAGACGATTCGCGCGGAGACGCCGGCCGGGGCGGCGCTCAGGGCCAGAGCCAGCAGCAGGACCGGCAGGCGAGCCGTCAGCGGCCGGGCCGCAGGGCGGGAGAAGTTCATCCGGTCTCCTTTCGAGAAGCGATTGCCGGAACAAAATAGCCCGGACGGGGACACGGGACAAACGAAATGTCCGGACGGGCAGAGACGGGCGGCCGGGCGGGGGAGGGAGGCGGTTCGAGTGAGCCGGCGGGGGAAATTTGTGAATATGTTCACTTGATTTCGCCGGGGGGGTTCGTTATATAGGCGTCAGACTGCGAGATCATTCCTGCAATGGAGGTAACAGCATATGCCGGAACGGCAAGACGCGTACATCATTTCCGCCTGCCGCAGCGCGATCGGGGTGCTGCACGGCGGAATCGGCGCTTTCACCGCGACCCAGTTGGGCGCGCTGGCGGTTAAAGAAGCAGTCCGGCGCGCGGGCATCAACCCCGCGGACATCGAGGAAGTCATCATGGGCCAGGTCGTGCAGGGAGGGGCGAACCAGGCACCCGCCCGGCAGGCAGCCATTCACGGCGGGGTGCCGCCGGAAGCCGCTGCGCTCACGATCAACAAGGTGTGCGGGTCTGGACTGAAAGCCGTGATGCTGGCGGCCCAGTCGATCCGGGCGGGCGACCAGGATGTGATTGTCGCGGGCGGCATGGAGTCGATGTCCAACACGCCGCTGGCGCTGTTCGGCGCCAAGCAGGGGGTGAAATTCGGACACCAGAGACTGCTCGACCTCATGATTATCGACGGGCTGTGGGACAGCTTCAACAATTTCCATATGGGCAGCGCGGCCGAGCTGACGCGCAAGAAGGCCAACATCACCCGCGAGATGCAGGACGAGTTCGCCTACAATTCGCACAAGAAGGCGCTCGCGGCGTGGAACGCAGGGAAGTTCGAGGCCGAGATCTTCCCCATCGAGATTCCCCAGAGAAAGGGCGACCCGGTCGTTTTCAAGAAGGACGAGGGGCCGCGGCCCGACATCTCCGTGGAGAAACTGGCCTCGCTGAAACCGGCGTTTGAAAAGGACGGGACAGTGACAGCGGGGAATGCGCCGGGGCTCAACGACGGCAGTGCGTGCACGGTGATCGTCTCGGAGCGCTACCTCAAGCGCCACAACCTCACGCCGCTGGCGCGGGTGGTCGACTACGCGGTGGCGGGAACGCCGCCGGCGGATTTGTTCTTCTCCCCGATCTACGCGGTGCAGAAGCTCATGAAGAAGATGAACGTCGCCATCTCCCACTGGGACCTGATCGAGGCGAACGAGGCGTTCGCCGCCCAGGCGCTGGCCGACGGCCAGGGGTTGGGCTGGGACTGGGACCGGGTGAACGTGCACGGCGGCGCAGTGGCTCTCGGCCACCCGATCGGGGCCTCCGGCACCCGCATCCTGACCACGCTCATCTATGCGCTCAAGGACCGCGGCAAAAAGCACGGCCTGGCGACGCTGTGTCTCGGCGGCGGCAACGCCGTCGCCTGTGCCATTGAACTGGTGTAACCCAACGAGGATGAGGCATCATGAAAGCGGAAGATATCAAGACGGTGACGGTGATCGGGAGCGGCACGATGGGCAACGGCATCGCCCAGGTGTTCGCCCAGACCGGGTACGCGGTGCACCTGATCGACATCGAGCAGTCCTTCCTGGACCGGGCGGTCAAGACCATCAGCGGGAGTTTCGACCGGCTGATCAAGAAGGAAAAGATCAGCGAGGCCGACAAATCGGCCGCTCTCGGCCGGATCAAAACCTCGACCGATCTCGGCGCCGCCAAGGTGGCCCAGTTGGTGATCGAGGCGGCGACCGAAGACCTGAAAGTGAAGCTTGACATTTTCGGCCGGCTCGAAGGGATCTGCCCGCCGGAGACGATTTTCGCCTCGAACACGTCCTCGCTGCCGATCACGCAGCTGGCCGCGGCGACCAAGCGGCCGCCGCAGTTCATCGGCATGCACTTCATGAACCCGGTGCCGATGATGCAGTTGGTCGAGGTGATCCGGGGGATCGCGACCAGCGACGACACCTATCGGACGATCGAGGGGCTGGCGCGGAAGCTGGGGAAGACGCCGGTCGAAGTGAACGATTACCCCGGGTTTATCGCCAACCGCATCCTCCTGCCGATGATCAACGAGGCGGTGTACGCGCTCATGGAGGGGGTGGGGACGAAGGAGGCCATCGACGATGTGATGAAGCTCGGGATGGCGCATCCGATGGGTCCGCTGACGCTGGCGGATTTTATCGGGCTCGACGTCTGCCTGGCGATTCTCGAGGTGCTGCACGCCGGGTTGGGCGACCCCAAGTACCGTCCCTGCCCGCTGCTGCGCAAGATGGTGCAGGCCGGCTACCTCGGCCGCAAGACCGGCCGCGGGTTCTACGACTACAGTAAGTGAGGAGCCTTGCGATGGATTTCAAGTTGTCCGAAGAGGACCTGGAACTCAAACAGATGGCGCACGAACTGGCCGTCAAGCGCATCTACCCGATCGCCGAGGAGATGGATGAGAAGGGGGAGACGCCGGCGGAGTTGATCCGGGAGTGCGCCGAACTGGGGTATTTCGGGTTCACGGTGCCGGAAGCGTACGGCGGGCTGGGGCTGAGCGCGACCTCGTTCATGGGCGTGCTCGAGGAAATCTGCGGGGCGAGCGCCGGCTTCGGCATCATGCTCTCGGTCCACAATTCCCTCTGCTGCGAGATCATCAAGCTGTTCGGATCGGAGACGCTCAAGCAGAAATACCTCCCCGCCATGGCGGCGGGGGAGTGCATCGGCGCCTACTGTATCACCGAGCCGGACGCCGGGACGGACGTGGCCTCGCTGAAGACGACGGCGGCGGACGGCGGCGACGGCTGGGTGCTCAACGGCACGAAGAGCTATGTGACTAACGGATCCTTCGCCGGGCTCTTCGTCGTGTTCGCCAAGACCGATCCGGATGCCGGGCACAAGGGGATTTCGTGTTTCCTCGTGCCGGCGGGCACCCCGGGCCTGATGATCGGGAAGGCGGAGCGGAAGTGCGGGATCAAAGCTTCGGACACGCGCGAGGTCAGTTTTTCCGACGTGCGGATACCGAAAGACCACATCCTCGGCGCGCCGGGGCAGGGGTTCCGGATGGCGGTGACGATTCTGAATTCGGGGCGGGTCGGGGTGGCTTTCCAGTCGATCGGGATCGCCCAGGCGGCTCTCAATGAGGCGCTGAAGTACGCCAAGGAGCGCAAGCAGTTCAACCAACCGATCGCCAATTTCCAGGCGATCCAGTTCAAACTGGCCGACATGGCGCTGAAGATCGATGCCGGGCGGCTCCTCGCCTACCGGGCCGCGCAGCTCAAGGATGCCGGAGAGCCCTGCCACCGGGAGGCCTCGATGGCGAAGCTGTTCTGCTCCGAAATGGCCAATGAGGTCGCCAACGAAGCCGTACAGATACACGGGGGCTACGGTTACATCAAGGAGTACGCTGTCGAGCGTTATTTCCGCGACGCGCGGGTGACGATGCTCTACGAGGGCACGTCGGAGGCGCAGCGGATGGTCATCTCACGCGACTTGCTGAGGGAGTAGCGCCGTGCTGGAAAAGAGGCACCTCGAATACCGCGAGCAGATCCGCGCCTTCATGGAGGACAAGATCAAACCGCTGGCGCACACGCTGGATGTGGAACAGCGCGTCGCTCACGAGCACATGAAGCCGCTCACCGACATGGGGCTCATGTCGATGCTGATCCCGGAGAAGTACGGCGGGCGTCCGACCGACACGGTGACGTACACGATCGCGGTGGAGGAAGCTTCGCGGGTGTGCGGGTCGACCGGAATTCTGCTGGCCGCGCACAACTCCCTCGGCTGCTACCCGATTCTCGCGTTCGGCACCGAGGCCCAGCGGCAGCGCTATCTGCCGCGGGCGGCCCAGGGCGAGATTCTCGCCTTCGGACTCTCGGAGCCGGACGCAGGCTCGGATGCGGGCGGGACGCGGACGATGGCGGTGAAGAAGGCCGACCACTGGCTCATCAACGGGTCGAAGTGCTGGATCACCTCGGCGACGCGCGCGTTCGCCACCATCGCCTCGGCCCGGACCTCGGATGATCCCGAGAACAAGGAGATCACCTGCTTCATTCTCGAGAAGGACTGGCCGGGGTACGCGGTCGGCAAGAAGGAGAACAAGCTGGGGCTCCGGGGCTCGGACACGGCCTTTCTCCATTTCGACGACTTGAAAGCGCCGCTCGACGCGCAACTGGGGATAGTGGGGGACGGGTTCAAGCAGATGCTCAAGACGCTCGACGGGGGGCGGATCTCGATCGCGGCGATGGCGCTCGGGCTGGCCCAGGGCGCTTTCGACGAGGCGCTCCGGTACAGCGCGAGCCGCGTCCAGTTCGGCAAGCCGATTTCGTACAACCAGGCGATCCAGCACAAACTCGCCGACATGGCGACCCAGCTTGAGGCGGCGCGCCTGCTCGTCTACGAGTCGGCCCGCATGAAAGACGCCGGGGCGCCGTTCGGCCACTACTCGGCCATGGCGAAGCTCTACGCCTCGGAGATCGGGGTGCGGGTGTGCGCGGACGCGATGGGCATTCTCGGTGCCATCGGCTACTACACCGGGCCCTACCCGGTGGAGCGGATGTGGCGCGACGTGAAACTGTGCACGATCGGCGAAGGGACATCGGAGATTCAGAAGCTCGTCATTGCCCGCTACCTGCTGAAGCAGGTGCAGGAGAAGAGTTAGCAGAAGCGGCCCGCCGGGCGCAGTGTCCGGCGGGCCGGGCCGTCTGCAGCCGCGCCCGGCGGTGGCTTTGCAGAAAGGCCACGGCCGCGGGGGAGGCGCGGGAGCGGACGGTGAGTGATGGTTCTCACAACTGGTGAAGGAGGCCCGGCGCCTATGACCCCGACAGATTTCATCTGGATGAACGGCAAGCTGATCCCCTGGAAGGATGCGACCATTCATATTTGCTCCCACGTGATTCACTACGGTTCGTCGGTGTTTGAAGGAATGCGGGTGTACAAGACGCCGAAAGGGCCGGCGGCTTTCCGTCTCCGGGAGCACACCCAGCGGCTCCTGAACTCGGCGAAGATCTACCGGATGACGGTGCCCTATACGGTCGAGGAGCTGGACCGGGCGATACTGGAGACCGTGGCGGCCAACCGCCTCGAGGCCTGCTACGTCCGGCCGATCGTCTACCGGGGGTACGGCACGCTCGGCGTGGACCCGACCAAGTGCCCGATCGATGTGGCGATCGCGGTGTGGCCCTGGGGGCAGTACCTCGGCGAGGAGGCGCTCGCCAAGGGGGTGTCCGTGTGCGTATCCTCGTGGCACCGCTTGGCGCCGAACACGATGCCGGCAATGGCCAAAGCCGGAGCCAACTACATGAACAGCCAGCTCATCAAGCTCGAGGCGCTCTCCCACGGGTACGTTGAGGGGATCGCCCTCGACACCTCGGGGAATGTGTCGGAGGGCTCAGGGGAGAACGTGTTCCTCGTGCGCAACGGCGTGCTCGTGACCCCGACCTTCGCGGCCTCGATCCTTCCAGGAATCACACGGCGCTCGGTGATCCGGATCGCCGAGGATATGGGGATCAAGGTGATCGAAGAGAACGTGCCGCGCGAGGCGCTCTATATCGCCGACGAAGTCTTCCTCACCGGTTCAGCCGCGGAAATCACGCCTATCTCCCGGATCGACAACATCGTCATCGGAGAGGGAAACGCGGGACCGATCACGCGGAAAATCCAGAAGGCGTTTTTCGACATTCTCGAGGGCCGAGCCGAGGACCGCTACGGGTGGCTCACGCTCGTGCCCAAGCCGAAGAACGCGGCGGTGTAGGACTATGAAGTTCGCGATCGGGAGCGACCACGCCGGGTTCGAGATGAAAGAGCGGGTCAAGGAGATCCTGCGCGAACTCGGCCAGGAGGTTGAGGATGTCGGGACGCATTCGAAAGAATCGTGCGACTACCCCGACTTCGGAGTCCGGGTGGCGCGCATGGTGCGCGAGCACCGGGCGGAGCGGGGAGTGCTGGTGTGCTGGACCGGCAACGGCATGACCATCGCCGCCAACAAAGTGCCCGGGGTGCGGGCGGGGCTGGCGCTCAACGCCGACATGGCTTATCTCACCCGCCGCCACAACGACGCCAACGTGCTCACCCTCGCCCAGAAGTACACTCCCGACAGCGAGCTTCGGGAAATCCTCCGCCGGTTCATCGAGACCGAATTCGAGGGGGGACGACACGAGCGGCGGCTGAACAAGATCCGGGCGGTCGAGCCGGGAAACGGGACGCCCTCCCCGCCACAGAACGCATGATTTCTTTGTCCTTCCGATAATTAGCTGATCCATAGCAAGTTATGGTGGTCAGTTGAAACATCGCATTATGTTTGTCCGGGCCGCCGTGCTGGCGGTGTTGGTGACGGTCGGGCCGGCCGGGGACAGCGGCGCACAAGAACGGTTCTCCCGTTTTCGCCTGGTGACGCAGGACGGGGGCGTGGTGGAGGGTTTTCGGGGACGGCTCGAGGGTCAGGTCTTTCGCGGGACGACCCGGGCCGGCGACCAGTTTGAAATCGCCTGCGACCGCCTCATCCAACTGGAGCAGTATCGGGGCCGCCGGACGGGCGCCGGGTTGGCGCTGGGGATTCTCTCAGGGCTGTCAGTCGGGGTTGTCTACATGCTTCTGAATGACGATACGAGCGACGAAGCGGGGACGATCCCGCGGACAGTGGCGGTGTTCGGAGGTCTGGCGGCCGCCGGCGGGGTGGTCGGGGCGGCTATCGGCGGCGCGACCACGCTCTGGGACCCGGTGCCGCTGGGGCGGGGGGAGATCGGAGGGGCACGGGAACTCGAGGGGACGGCCGCCGTGGTCTTTCGCTTCTAAGGCCGGTTCACTCAGGCGCGGGCTCGCGGCTCCACAGGAAATTGGGACGAACATAGGCGACCTCGAAGTCGAACCGCTGGACGTTGCGGAACGACGGGGCTCCCCTCTCTGCCGTCTGCTCGGCCGTTTCCAGCACGAGGGTGCGCAGGCGCAGGGCGGCGGCCTCGGCAATCCGCCGGTGGAGTAGCGCCGACTGAGCGCCCGAGGCGCGGTAGTCCTTGTCGGTGGCGGCGAAATCAAGCCATCCGAAATCGCCGTGCACAAACAGAGCGGCCCCGGCGATCATCCGCCAGCCGTCGAAAGCCCCGTAAATCCGCCAGCGGGGCCGTCCCACCAGCGTGGCAATCCACTCGACAATCGCGTCGCCCCACTCGAAGGCGGTGCAGACCAGCTCGCCGAAACGGAGCGCCTGGTCGCGGCCGATCTCGCGCACCGTGACGCTGAGTTCGGATGCCGGCGGCGGCGAGGTGTCGCGGTAGAGTTTCACCCAGTTGTTGTGCCAGCGGAGACCGCGAGCCCCAAGGACCTGGCGGGCGTTTTCGGGTGCGCCGACCGGGCAGGTCTGGATGAAGAAGCGCTTGACACCGGCAGCCCGGTAGTGATCGAGGCAGCGGTCAACGTCAACGGGATCAATCGCGGGTTGCAGGCCGAAGCCGATCACGCGGTTGAATACGAGCACATCGAGGCCGGGGACAAGCACGCCGGTCATGGGGCTGCATTCAATCACGCGGGCGCCGAGCCGGCGGGCAATCTTGTCGGGGGCGGCTGCGAAAACATCGACCATGGCCGCGATTTCGATCAGTTCCAGCGACCGGGCCAGCTCACGCGACACGGGGTGGATCATGTCCTTCTCCTGCAGGCAATTCTACCAAGGGGGTGACGCGCACCTTACCGCTTATACGCCTCAATGGCCAAGGTCGTTGACCCGGAGGTGTGTGTCAAGCGCTTAAGTCGTTGACCTCGCGGGTGATTTTGCATACATTGGGCGGGATGGTGAAAGCGTTTGCAAAACAGGGAGATAGGCGATGTCATATTTGAAACAGACCGACCCCGAGATCTATGAAGCGATGCAGCGCGAAACCGACCGGCAGGCGCACAAGCTGGAACTGATCGCGTCCGAGAACTTCGTCTCTCTGGCGGTGATGGAGGCCGCGGGCGGAGTCATGACCAACAAGTACGCCGAGGGATATCCGGGCAAGCGGTACTACGGCGGGTGCGAGTGGGTGGACGTGGCCGAAGACCTGGCCCGTCGGCGCCTCACCGAGTTGTTCGGATGCGAGCACGCCAACGTCCAGCCGCACTCTGGTTCCCAGGCGAACATGGCGGTGTACATGACGGTGCTGACGCCGGGGGACAAGGTCATGGGGCTGGACCTGTCGCACGGGGGTCACCTGACCCACGGCCACCCGATCAATTTCTCCGGCAAGCTCTACGAGTTCCACGGCTACCAGGTGGACCGGGAGAGCGAGACGATCGACTACGATGCGCTGCTCGCCCAGGCGCAGCAGGTGAAGCCGAAGATGATCGTTGCCGGAGCCTCGGCCTACCCGCGGACGCTCGATTTCAAGCGGATTCGGGAAGCCTGCGACGCTTGCGGGGCCTACATGATGGTCGACATCGCGCACATCGCCGGGTTGGTCGCGGCCGGGATCCATCCCTCGCCGATCCCCTATGCGGATTTCGTGACCTCGACGACGCACAAGACGCTCCGGGGGCCGCGCGGCGGGGTGGTCATGTGCAAGGAAAAGTATGCCGCCGATCTCGACCGGACGGTGATGCCGGGGATCCAGGGGGGACCGCTCATGCACATTATCGCGGCCAAAGCGGTGGCCTTCAAAGAGGCGCTCCAGCCGGAGTTCAAGGCCTACCAGCAGCGCATCGTCAGGAACGCCGCCGTCCTGGCCGAGGAACTCAAGCGCCTCGGCTACCGGCTGGTCGCCGGCGGCACCGACACCCACCTGATGCTCGTGTCGTTCATCGGCACCAAGCTGACGGGGAAGAAGGTCGAGAACACGCTTGATGCGGCGGGGATCACGGTGAACAAGAACACCGTGCCCTTTGACCCCGAGAAGCCGTTCGTCACTTCGGGTATCCGGATCGGGACGCCGGCGGTGACAACCCGCGGGATGGGGCCGGACGAGATGAAAGCGATCGCCGGGCTGATCCACCGGGCGATCGAAGGCCGCAAAGACGAGGAGGCGCTCAAGGGCATCGCGGCCGAGGTGGCGCGATTGTGCGACCGCTTCCCGCTCTACCGGGAGCTGGCCGAGCAGGCGTAAAGGGGGGCGGGGAAGTCGTTGTGCGGTGGCGGCCGGTGGCGTATATTCGGAGCGCCCGGAACCAACCGGCCGGACGGAGCGGAAGCAAAAGGAGTAGGGTGCGATGCTGTTCCAGGTGAGCATGTTTCCCACGAGCACGGGGAAATCGTCGGTGTCGGCGGAGGTCGCCCGGGTGATCGACCTGATCGACCGGTCCGGCCTGCCGTACAAACTCGGGGCAATGGCGACGGTGATCGAGGGGGAGTGGGAACCAGTGATGGCTCTGCTGAACCGGGCCCGCCGGATGCTGCGCCGCCGGGGGCATGAACGCGTGTACATGGTGATCACGATAGACGACCGCAAGGGCGCCAAAAACCGCTTGGCCGGCAAAGTGCTGTCGGTCGAGGAGAAACTGGGACGTGAGGTGATGAAATGAACTCGGAAGTGTGTGTGGTGTTTGTTTCCCTGCCGCGTGACGAGGCCCGCAACATGGCCAAGGCGCTGGTGGAGAACCGCCTTGCGGCCTGCGTCAACATCCTCCCCCGGATCGAATCGTATTTCACCTGGGAGGGACGGGCGGAGTTCGACGAGGAGGCGCTCCTGGTGATCAAGACGACGCCGGCGCGGTTCGAGGCGCTCAAGGGATATGTCGAGGAAAACCACCCGTACGAACTGCCGGAAATCATCGCCGTGCCGGTCACGCAGGGGCTGTCGGAATACGTGGCCTGGGTGAAAAAGGAGTCGGTGAGCGAGGCCTAACGCCCCGGCGGCGGGCGGGCCGACCGGCCGGGCCGCAACATCATGAAGTGCCCCAACTGCGGTCACGAGGAAGACAAGGTGGTGGACAGCCGGAAGTCGCACGACGGGCGGGCGGTGCGGCGACGCCGGGAATGCCTCAACTGCAAGGCGCGGTTCACCACCTACGAATATGTCGAGCACCAGCAGATCACGGTGCTGAAGTCGGACGGGCGGCGGGAACCATTCGACCGGAACAAAATCGAGTACGGCATCAAACTCGCCTGCAACAAGCTCCCCGTCAGCCGCGAGCAGATCAAAGCCATGGTCGACGAAATCGAGGCCGAGGTCAACGCCCGCGTCGGCAACGAGATCCGCTCGGCCGATATCGGCGAACTCGTCATGGAACGGCTACGGGCCGTCAACGACATCGCCTACGTCCGCTTCGCCTCCGTCTACCGCCAGTTTCGCGACACGGCGGAGTTCCTCGAAGAAATCAAGAAGCTGCTGAAGTAGCACTCAGGATCGGACCGTTCGCGGAGAGGCGCCGGAGGACGGCGCCGGGGAGCCCGCGACCGGGTTTTCGTAGGTCAGGACCTTTACGGTCGTGACGGGGCCGCTAGCATCGATAGCAGGAATGTCAGGATCACAAGGGTCCTGACCGACGGACGCCCGACGATAGTATACGCGTCGCGCCGGCCACATGCGCAGATACCCTGGCCGGCCGGGAGGCGGCAATATTCGCGTTGACAAGGTGGGAGGTATCCGCGACATTTTGCCCATTATGGCAGACCAGCATGGCACCGCAGTCCCGCCCGGCGGCGAAGCAGGCGGCGAGCAGTGCACACCCGGCAAGAGCATGCCTTTCCTGGAGCACCTGGAGGAACTTCGCCGGCGTCTGCTGAAAGCGCTCCTGGCGGTGGTGGTGACGACCTGTGCGGCGCTGTATTTTTCGGACCATATCGTGGCGTTCATGCAGTACCCTCTGAAGGGCGTCAAGCTGTACAACATCGAAGTGGCCGGGACTTTTTACGCCTATCTCAAGATCGCGCTGGTGACCGGTTTGTTCGCGGCGATGCCGGTGGTCTTCTACCAGATGTGGATGTTTATCGCGCCCGGTCTGTACAAGCGGGAGCGGGCGGCCATTCTGCCGCTCGTGACCTCGTCCACACTTTTGTTCCTGCTGGGAGCGGCATTCTGTTTCTGGGCGGTGCTTCCGGTGGCGACCACATACCTGATCGGGTTCGCCGGGGACCTGGTGGTCAATACGATCACGATCACGAGTTACGTGAACTATGTCGGGCTGATGATGATCGCGTTCGGGCTGGGCTTTCAGCTGCCGATCCTCGCCTTCTTCCTGGCCAAGATGGGGGTGGTGACGGCGGCGCTCCTGTCCCGGATCCGGCGCTACGCGATTGTTGCGATCGCAATCGTGGCGGCCATCCTGACTCCGCCCGACGTCGTTTCACAGGCGCTCCTGGGGATTCCGCTGTATCTTCTGTACGAGGTGTCGATCGTGGTCGTGTTCTTCGTCCAGCGGGGGAAGCGGCGGAAACAGGCCGCGGAGGCGGCGGCGATGGCCGACCGGGCGCCCTCCGGCCGGGCCGGGGACTGACCCCGGGCCGCAAGCCGCGGCTGACTTAAGTCAATGACAGCGAACTTCGCCCGCGCGATATTGTTCTAGAAAAGATGACTGCGGGTCGCCGGACCCGGCCGCGTCGGCCTCCGACGCAACCGGGAGCGCGACGGCCGAAAGGGAAAGCAGGAAGAGCCAATGAAGCACCAAGCACAAGCAGCGGCCGCGCGGCCCGGTATCGAGGGTGTGCGCACCATCGTGGCGATCGCCAGCGGCAAGGGGGGAGTCGGGAAATCAACGGTGGCGGTGAATCTCGCCTACGCGCTCGCGCACGACGGCGCGGCGGTCGGTCTCATGGATGCCGACATCTACGGGCCGAGCCAGCCGGGGATGCTCGGGTCGGAGGGCGCCCAGCCGACAATCGGCGACAATTACCTCGAACCGCTGACAAAACACGGCATCAAGTTCATCTCCATGGGGCTCTTGGTCCCGGACAACGGACCGGTCGTGTGGCGGGCTCCGATCGCCACCAAGATGATCCAGCAGTTCATCGGCGGGGTGACGTGGGGGAACCTCGACTATCTGCTGATCGACCTTCCCCCCGGAACGGGGGATGTGCAGTTGACGCTGGCGCAGCAGGCGTCGCTGGCGGGCGCGGTGATCGTGACGACGCCGCAGGAGGTGGCGCTCGGGGTGGCACGCAAGGGCGTGCGCATGTTCCAGCAGGTCAACGTGCCGATTATCGGCGTGATCGAAAACATGAGCGGATTCGCCTGCGGGCACTGCGGGCAGGTGACGGCGGTGTTCAAGCAGGGGGGCGGCCGGGCGATGGCCGAGGAGTTCGGCGTGCCGTATCTCGGGGCCCTGCCGCTCGATCCGGAGATCATGATGAGCGGGGAGATGGGCCGGCCGGTGGTGCACAACGGAGCGGAGTCGGCGGCCGCCAAAGCCATTCTCCAGGTCGCCGGAGAGGTCCGGCGCCGCGTCGAAGAACTGGCCGGATCGGCCGGCCCGGACGAAGCCCGGCAGTATGAGGTGGCGGCCGACGGCAACCTGCACATTGTGTGGGGTGACGGCCGCACTTCCCGGCACTCGCCCTACAACCTCCGCGTGGGCTGCAACTGCGCAAGTTGCCGCGACGAGGACACGGGGGAGCGGACGCTCGATCGGCGCAAGGTGCCGCTCGATATCGCGATTCGGGATGTGAAGCCTGTCGGACGGTACGGGCTGTCGCTCCGGTTCAGCGACGGCCACGACACGGGGATCTATACATTCTCGCGCCTGCACACCCTGGATGAGTCCGGGGCCGAGCAGGCCGGATTTGACGTCTAACACCAGCGGAGCAGCCACTATGACGGACAACAAGATTGCCATTACCGGCGAGCCGACCCGGGACCCGGGGGTCTGCCGCTTCATTGTCGACCGGCCCGTTTTCGCCGACGGGACGGTCAACTGCCGCTCGAAAGAGGCGGCCGCAGGCTCCCCGCTTCTCGAGGCCCTCTTTGCCATCGACGGGATCGCCGAGGTGATGGTGTCGGGGAATACGCTGACGATCGCCAAGACGACCCTTGATCCCTGGCCGGTGCTCGGCCGCCGGATCGGGGCGGCAATCCGCGAGCAGATCAACTCCGGCCGGAGGCTGATCGACCCGGCGATGGCGAAGAAGACGCCCTCGGAGGAGGAGATCCGCCGCAAGGTGGCCCGGCTCTTCGAGGAGCAGATCAACCCCGCGATTTCATCGCACGGCGGGTTTGTCGAACTCCACGACGTCGAGGGGACGACTGTCTATGTCCGCCTGGGCGGCGGCTGCCAGGGGTGCGCCTCGGCCAATGCCACCCTTCGCCACGGGATCGAGCGGGCTATCCGCGAGGAAGTGCCGGAGGTGTCCGAAGTCCGGGATGTGACCGACCATACGGCGGGAATGAATCCCTACTACTGAGGCCGTCGCGCCCTCCGGCCAACAGGCGCGTGCGCGAGGACCGAACACCCCCCCGGCGGCGGCAAGGCCGCCGGGGTGTTATTTGTGGAGGCGCCGGCATGACCCGACGATTGACCGTTGACCCCCTCCCCGGATTCAGCCGGCGCGTGGGGGAGTACGCCGCGATGCTCGAAGATGTGCGGCGGCGAACCAAGACCTACGTGGAGGGATTGAGCGCCCCCCAGCTTGCGTGGCACCCGCAGGAGAACGTGGAGTCGATCGGCACCGTGCTCCTCCACATCGCCGCGGTGGAGGTGTCGTATATCCAGGAAGATATCCTTCGCCAACCCATGGCGGAGGCCGAGTGGGGAATTGCTTTTCCGATCCGGCTGGGGATCCCGCAGGTCTCCGGTGAGCCGCTCGAGTTCTATACGGAGCGGATGGACCGGGTGCGGGCCGAGACCCTGCGGATCCTCGCGGAATTGACCGACCGGGACCTCGCGCGGGAGGTGGCGCCGCTCGACCCGGGACCGTCGACGCACGGCCCGGTGACTTACACGATCGAGTGGATCCTGTACCATCTGATCGAGCACGAAGCGCACCACAAGGGGCAGATTGCGGTGATGAAGCGGCTGGTCGCATCGTAGGGCGGCGGGACGGGACGCGCAGGGCAAGCAGTCCCCTTGACAAAACGGACAAAAATGCCGATATATTGGCATGGTTCCTCCGGTTGTTCGCCCGGTCCGAGGGTGGCAACCGCCTGACAGGTATCGCGGGGTCTCAGAAATCGACACCGTATGGTTGCGAACAACCCATTCTCTTGTTGAGTCCTTCTCATCCAGGAGTCCATCATGAAAGCACTGCTTACGCTCCTCGCGGTTGCGGTTGTGCTCGTGGGGTCGGCCCTGTCCGGGTCGGCGGCCGTGCCGCAGCTGGTCAGCTACCAGGGCCGTCTGACCGACTCGTTCGGCGCGCCCGTCGACACCACCGTGGCGATGACATTTCACATCTACAACGACTCGGGCGGGACGATCGAGCTGTGGGTGGAATTCCAGCCGTCGGTAGTCGTCCAGGACGGGCTGTTCACGGTGCTGCTCGGCGCCGAGGAGACTCTGGGCGACAGCGTGTTTACGGGCCTCGTGCGATACCTGGGAATGCAGGTCGGCAACGGGCCGGTCGGCCGGCCGCTGATTCCGATCGGGAGCGTCGCGTACGCCTATCGCGCTCTGACGGCGGATACGGCGAAGTACGTGCAGAATGCGGGCGGGGACGTGCATTGGACGCTGACTGACGGCGTGTTGTCGACCCAGGGGCGATGGGGGCTCACGCGCGGAACGGCGGGTAACCTGCTCTACGGCGACAGCGCACACACGATGGTGAATCTCGGCACGGCAGGGACGACCGGCATCCCCGGGCAAAGCTACGGGTTCCAGACGATCGCCGGCGGGATGTGGAACAAGGCGGGGGCGTGGTACGCGACAGTCGGGGGAGGCGATGAGAACGACGCCGGCGCCAACTTCAGCACGATCGCCGGCGGGCAGCGCAACAAGCTGTGGAGTATGTACGGCGCCGTCAGCGGCGGGTTTGCCGATACGGCCCAGGGGTTTTACAGTGCGGCCCTGTCGGGACGGCGCAACGTGGCCGGAACCAGCAGCCTCGACACCGCGGCGTTCGTGGGCGGGGGGAGCGACAACCGGGCCCAGGGGATGTTCGCGACGATCGGCGGGGGACGGGACAATAAGACCATGAGCTCATGGGCTGCGGTCGGCGGAGGGTGGCAAAATGAGGCCAGCGGCGGTTTTTCAAGCATTGCCGGCGGCGCACGCAATGCGGCGCGCGAAGGCGGAGCCACCGTCGGAGGCGGCAGCGACAACATCGCGGCTTTCGGATGGGCGACCATCCCGGGAGGCCAGATGAACCAGGCCCACGGCGTCTACGCCACCATCGGAGGCGGCCTCGGGAATCTCATCGATGGGTATGCGTCCACTATCCCGGGCGGGTGTTGGGATACGGTGATGGCGACGCACTCCTACCTGTTCGGCATCCGGAGCAGACTGACGCACGATTCGACTTTCATGGTGGACCTGCCGCACATCCGGTTCGGCGACGAAACGGACGGGTACGAGTTCCCGACAGCCGACGGGGACGCGGGGCAGGTGATGACGACCGACGGGAACGGCCGGATGAGCTGGGGCCCGACGCCGCCCGGCGGCTGGGTGAATGACGGGACCAGGGTGCGGCTGGGGACGGCGACCGACAGCGTGGGGATCGGGGTAACCGCGCCGGCAGCGCCGCTCCATGTTTTCGGCAACACCTACGGCAGGTGTCTGATCGAAGGGAGCAGTGCGTTTGCCAGCCTGGATCTCAAGATCTCCGGCGGCACGACGGCGGAACTCCGGAAGTACTTTGACGGAGGAGTCGAACTGGCCACCAACAGCCCGTCGTATCTGGACCTCCACACGGAGGAGGGGGGGAGAGTCATGTTGCGGGTCGGCGATATGCATCGAATAACGATGGACAGCTCAGGGAGGGTGAGTATCGGCGCCCTGGGCCCCAAGAATCAGCTCGATGTAGGCGGCGCCACGGTGATCGGCCGGCACATGGCCGGCCTGGACCCCGGACCGGTCAACGGCCTCGCTGTTGAGGGATATGTCGGCCTGGGTGTGATCAACCCGAACCGGAGGCTGTATGTCGCCGACAGCGTCCCCGGCCTTGCCTATGCACTGAAGCTCGACAACCCGCGTTCCACCGTCGGGACCGATGCCGTCGGGATGTTGTTCTCGGTCGGCGGCGACGGGGGCAACGGCTACGAAGTCAACCGCGGGAAGGGAGCGCTGGTGTACTCTCTCGAGGGGACCTACAACCGCGGGAGCTTCCACTTCCTCCAGGATCCCGACGACGACCTCGCCATCTGCTCGCTCGCCGATGCGGTGATGACGATCAAGAACAACGGGAATGTCGGCGTGGGGACGACCAATCCGAATGACAAACTGGAGGTCGAGGGATTCATCCGGATGGACGGCGGTGCGGGCGGAGGTTCGGCGCTGCGATTTGTCGACGGCGGGACGCTCCGATGGGCGCTCCTCTATCGGCCCTGGGCCTCGCACAAACTCGGTTTCTTCGATGAGCAGGCGGGCCGGTGGACGCTGGCGATGGAGCAGGGGTCAGGCGAGGTCGGAATCGGCACCGACAGTCCGAACTACACCCTCGACGTACGGGGGACAATCGGGAACAACGCGACGCTGTACCACAGCGACCGGCGGTGGAAAAAGAACGTGGTCGCCCTCGACCACGCCCTCGACAAGGTGCTCCGCCTGCGCGGCGTGAACTATGAGTGGCGCACCGACGAATTTGCGGAGATGCGGTTCCCGACAGGCAGGCAGGTCGGGTTGATCGCCCAGGAAGTGGAAGGGGAGATTCCGGAGATCGTGAGCACCGACGCTGACGGGTACAAGTCGGTTGATTATGCAAAGCTGACGGCGGTGCTGGTGGAGGCGGTCAAGGAGCTTCAGAAACAAAACGAGACCCTTCAGAAGCGAATCGAGGCGCTGGAGGGGAGAGGTCGCACGGCTGCTGTGACGGGAGAGTCGGCTGCCAGGTAGAGCGGCCGGGAAACCCGCCGGATGACGCCGCGAAACCGCTCTCGCAGGTCAAAACCGTAAAGGTCCTGACGGGGCGGCTTGCGTCGATGGAAAGAATGTCAGGACCACAAGGGTTCTGACCTGCAAGAAATCCGGAGGGCTATCTCTGCAGATGGCGAAGAATGTCAGGACCACAAGGGTCCTGACACGCCGAACTGACTGGCCCAGCGGGGAAACGACCGGCCCGGGGCGCGGCCCGGGTCAACCCTCAATCATCTCGACATTCGCCCGGGGAACGGTCGCGCGCTCGCCGTTGCCGAACTCGACCTCGAGCACGCGCGCTTTCGACTCCGATTCGAGCTTCATTAAAGGCGAGGGGAGAGCGGTGACTCTGCCGATTTTCCCGAAGTGCGGGTGGCGGATGACGCGAATCGGGGAGCCGATGGCGAGTCCGCCGACGGCCGAGACCGCTGCCGCGGCGTCCCTCCGGCCTTCTTTGGCCGCGGGGATGACGACCTCGGGGCGGATGACGCCGGCGCGGATCTGGGTGGCGCCGTTGATGCAGGCCATTTCGCCCTCGTGGTGCTTGAGCAGCTTGAACGTCGCTTCCGCCATGGCGATCGGCCCGAAGCCCTCGGTCACGACCAGCGTGCAGCCGATCTCCTCGGACCCGGTGATGGCCACGCCGATATCATAGCCGAGGAAGTCGCGGAGGTCCTTGTCGTCAAAACCGCCAACGACGATCCCCTTGACGCCCGCCCGGATCGCCTTCTTGAGCGCCTCAGCCGTAACCATCGAACCGCCGATGACGACTTTTCCCCGAAGATCGTCGGTGATGAGCCGGTCATCAAGGACGGTGTCGTTGGACGGAACGACGACCTTGATGTCGCCGTGCGTCTCGCCGCCGATGCCGAAAATGCCCTGGACAAAGGCGGCGTCGGTGGCGACGACGCACCCCTCGTTGGGGATGACTTCGATCACCTCGCCGCTTATGTAGGCGCGGACCTCGACCGGGATCGGCATACCGCGCTGGAGCACCTGGCCGGTAATGGTCGAGATGGACTCGAGAGTGCCGTCGATGGTGGCGGCCGCGCTGCTGGAAAACCACTTGAGGAACGACTTCTTGACGGCGATCGGCTCGCCTTTCACGATCGGGTCGCCCTCTTTCTTGACCATCACGAGATCGAGATCCTCGGGCGGTACGCTGAGCTTGTTGGCGACGTTGAGGGGTTCCACGTTGCCCGGCAGCTCCGTGCGGGCGACCACGTCGTCCGGCTGGACCCGGTCGCCGACCTTGACCACGACCTTCCCCTTCAGCGGGAGTATCCGCCGCTTCTTGACGAGGAGACGTTCGGTGACTTTCAGTCCGGGCGTATAGGCATGAGCCATAGACTTAACCTTCCTTTATCTCAAAACACATGCGTGCCGGTTACGGGCGGCGACTCTTCCGCACAAGGAGTCGGATGACGATCAGGGCCGCGGCGAGGATGAGGGCCAGCCAGGCGATCCACCGGAGAGAGCCGCTCGCTTGGTCGGAGCGGCCGGCGTCTTCGGTCTTGATGTCGGCGACCCGCAGCGTCTCCCGAGGCAGCTTTTCCGCGGCGCCGCCGGAGTGGAACGAAGCGAGCACGCCGTTGAAGATGCGCTCGGCGTCGCTGAACACGGAGTCGGGGGCGTAGAAGTAAAACGTGGCCACGCCCCGGTCAAAAAACTTCTCCACGAGCAAGTGGCGCTTGAGAATCTCGCCGCGCTCGACGATGTCGCTGGCGACCGTGATGGTCCGGGTCGCCGCATCATAGGAGGGGGAGTTCGATTTCAGGTCGGCGAGAAAATCGGCGACCGGAAAATACCGGACCTCCTTGCCGTAGCGGCGCCCCATATCGGCGACGATCGAATCGACCTGCGCCGGCGAATAGCCGCCGGAAACGGTGTCGACCGTGAGGATGAAGTAGGGGCCGGTGAAAAAGGGAACCTGGTAGGTGGGGGAGAAGGCCGCTTCATAGGCGAGGATCGGCTCCCCGGCTTTCCCCTGCATGAGGTAAGCATCAACCAGCTTGTGGTCAAGCTGGAGCCAACCCTCGGGATAGTCGAAGTAGAAATCGCCGAGGAGGCTGACATAGGTTCCCGCCTGCGCGCCGGCGGCCGCGGACACGACCGCCGCCAGAAGGAGAATACAGGTAAACGTCTTTCCCATAACTTACAGCTTGTCGGCCGGATAGATATCCAGCTCGATCATCCACTTCTTGAGGTTGCTGACGCGCTCGTCCTCGATCAGTTCGGACAGGTCGAACGGGCGGCCCCGGCCGTCGAGGATGATGCCGACAACGCCGCCGGAGAGGTCGGTCTCGAGCTTGTTGCCTTTGCCGGCGCCGACGTCGAATCCGCGCTCGGGCTCGAGCACGGCCCGGGCTTTGAGCGGCAGCCCGTCGGGACCCACGCCGAGCTCGAATTTCTTCATCTCGAGAGTGCTCAGCACGCCCGACACCTCGCCGGTCGGCAGCGAAATGCGGTACTTCATGACCGGTCCCGGCTTCTTGAACGTGCCGGCGGGCGCCACGCACGTGCCCAGGTGAATGAGACAGTCCTTCTCGAACACCTCGGTGGCCGCCTTCGGCTGGACCTCGGTGAGCACGCCGAGCTGCGGCATCATGAAGATCGAATCCACCGCCAGGCGGGTCACGCCCTCGGGCAGGAACGCATCGATGAGCATGAGGGCGGCCTGCTGCCGGCGCGGGGCGTGTGAGAGAACGCCCCCGGAGCCGATCAGCATGTTCAGCGTCATCATGTTGACGATCGTCTTGCCCGAGCCGGTCTGTTCAAAGGCATCGGCGATCGTCCGCTGCTGCTGCACGCCTTTCAGCACGGTGGCGAAGTTCTTGTGCTGGATGAAGGCCAGGCGCAGGGCTTCCTTGGCGATCGCCTGCTCGAATATGAGTTCCTCCATCGACTGGGGGATGGTGGTCGGACGGATCATCTTGTTCTTGACCCGGTTGCGCAGGTCGCGCTCGTCCATCCGGAACGGCACCCAGCGCATCACCATGGGGAGGGTCGCCTCGGCGAAGACATTGGAAATGGAGTAGGACATGCCGAGGTTAGCCGAAACCGTGCGGTTGAACACCCCGTCGCCCCCCTCGGGACGGAACACCGAGAAAACGTCGGTGGTGGCGCCGCCGATGTCGACGCCGACCGCCTCGATGCCGTACTGGTCGGCGATCGTCTTGATGATGAGGCCGACTGCGCCCGGCGTCGGCATGATCGGAGCGTCGCACCAGGACATGAGCTTTTTGTACCCCGGCGCCTGGGCCATGACGTGCTCCATGAACAACTCATGGATTTCCTCGCGGGCGGGACCGAGGTTCTCGCGCTCGAGGACGGGGCGGAGGTTGTCGACCGTCTTGAGGTCGACCTCCGCCGCGAGCGTGTCGGCGATGGCGTCGCGGGCGTCTTTGTTGCCGGCGTAGATTACGGGTAGCTTGTAGGAGGAGCCGAGCCGGGGCCGGGGATCGGCGGCGGAGATGAGCTCGGCCAGTTCCACGACGTGGGTCGTCGTGCCCCCGTCGATGCCGCCCGAGAGCAGGATCATGTCGGGGCGGAGGTGGCGGATGCGCTCGATCTGCTGGTGGGGAAGGCGTTTGTCGTTGGACGCGATTACGTCCATGACGATTGCGCCCGCGCCCAGAGCCGCGCGCTCGGCCGACTCGGCGGTCATGGACCGCACCACGCCCGCCACCATCATCTGCAGCCCGCCGCCGGCCGAGGAGGTGGAGATGTAGATGTCGGTGCCGACGTCCCCCTGGGCCGGTGTGATGAAGCGGCCGTTATCGTCCAGCAGCTTGCGCCCCGAGAGCTCCTCCACTTCGGCCACGGCGTTGAGAACCCCCATGGTGACGTCCTCGAAGGGGGCTTCGACCGTAGTCGGGGCCTCACCGCGGGTGGTGAGACGATACTCCCCGTCGATGTACTGAATGAGGATTGCTTTCGTAGTGGTGGATCCGCAGTCGGTGGCAACGATGATTCTAATGTCCTCGGGATTGTCAAATTTCGCCATCGAGAGTACCTATCTTTCTCGCCAATATGTCCCTTCGGTTCTTGCGGACACGCCGCCGGACGGGTGCGAAAGAGCACACCGAGGCCCGGCCCGTGTCAAGATCGTCAGTATAACACGGCGGCGACGGGGATGTAAAGAGCGATTTTTGAAGGCGTCGGTGGGGTGTGCGGAGAGCGCCCGGGATTGCGCGAGGGTACTTTTCGCTTGACTCCGCCTGCCGGCCGGGCTAGATTCAACGCTAATTGTGTGCCCCAGCGCCGGCGCGCTGCCCGGATGCCGGCGGCAGCCGGTTCAACCGTTCGACCGGGTCGTGTGCCCGCGGGGCCTCGTCCGCGGGTCGATTTGCACCGTCAGCCCGAAGGGAGCCAAGATTGCCCGTTCGCCCCACACGCCCTCTCTGGATCTTTCCTCCGGTTTTCCCTCTCGCTCTGGTGTTTGCTCTGGTCCTGACGGCCTCCGCCCCGGCGCCGGCCATCGCCCAAGCGCTTTCCGACTCCTCGGCGACGGATTCCGTCACGGTCGGGGCCGATGGGGCGGTGACCGCGCTGCGGCCGGCCCCGCCGGGCAGTATCGAGGCGAAAGACACGCCGAATGACGCGGGCGGGTCGATCACGGTCCGCTGGGTGCTGTCGCCCGACGATGCGGCGGGCGGGGTGACGGCCTACCGTGTGCTGCGGGCCGAGGCCCAGGACGGGAGACCGGGGGAGTTTACCGAAATCGGCGGCGCGACGGCCGGGCAGGATCTGTACCAGGACGGCAATGTGAGCGATGACCGGCAGTATTTCTACAAGGTCGTCGCGGCTAACACGGTCCGGCTCAACGGGGCGACGCTGGCGGTGGCGGAGGCCGAGTCGGCGCCGGTCGGGCCGGTGCGGTCGTCGGCCCAGTGGTTCAATCTCGGCCGCATCAACGTCTTTGTCGGCGTGCTGCTCCTGTCGGGCTTCATCGTCTACTACATCCGGCGCGCGCAGGCCGGCAAGCGGCTCTTCATTCGGAAAATCGCCGGGCTGGAGGCGGTCGACGAGGCCGTCGGCCGGGCCACCGAGATGGGCAAAAAGATATTCTACGTCCCGGGCATCTCCGACATGGACAATGTCCAGACGATCGCCGCGGTGACCATCCTCAGCCGGGTGGCCGAGATGTCGGCCCAGTACGAAGCGCGGCTGGACGTGCCGGTGGCCCGCTCGCTGGTGATGGTGACGAGCAAGGAGGTGGTCAAGGAGGCCTATCTGAAAGCGGGCCGCCCGGACTCCTTCCACGAGGATCAGGTGCACTACCTGACCGACGACCAATTCGGCTACGCCGCGGGGATCGACGGCATGGTGACGCGCGAGCGGCCGGCGACCATTTTCTACATGGGGCAGTTCTTCGCCGAATCGCTGGTCCTCGCCGAGACCGGCAATTCGATCGGCGCGATCCAGATTGCGGGCACGGCCGAACCGGCCCAGTTACCCTTCTTCGTCGCCTCCTGCGACTATACCCTGATCGGGGAAGAGTTGTTCGCCGCCTCGGCCTACCTCTCGCGCGAGCCCCGGCTGCTGGGATCGCTCAAGGGGCAGGATATCGGCAAGGCCATCATCCTCATCGCCCTCATCATCGGCCTCCTCCTCGAGACCTTCGGCAACCCGCTCTTCGGGTGGGACTGGCATTTCTCCAACCTGTTCAGCACCGGGGAGTGATCATGCGCCGGGAAGTACCGCTCGTCATCACCTTCGTTGTCGGCCTCGTCTTCGTCGTCCAGTACTTCATCCCCCACTTTCCCTTCAACCGGCTGGAGGGGTGGTTCTCGGAGTGGTTTTCCATTGTCGGGGCTTTTGCGATCTGGCTGGGGGCGCTCAACCTGATGAAGCTGTCGATCCAGTCGGTGGCGCGGCGACGGGGCGACTGGTGGTACTCGGTTGTGGTCATTGCCTCGTTCCTGCTCGTCGCCGTCATCGGCTTCTCCGCCGGCTCCGACTACCGCGACCCGGGGACGTCGTTCGACTGGCTCTACGTAAACATCTACAACCCGCTCTCGTCGACGATGTACGCTATCCTGGCGTTCTTCGTCGCCTCGGCCTCGTACCGGGCGTTTCGCGCCCGCAATCTCGAAGCGACCCTCCTGCTGGTCGCGGCTTTCCTGGTCATGCTCGGGCGGGTGCCGGTGGGGGATGTGCTCACCGGTTTTCTGCCGGAGGGCTGGCGGGCGTCGGCCTGGGCCGACGCCATTATGACGTACCCGCAGACGGCGGGTCAGCGGGCCATCATGATCGGCATCGCCCTCGGAATCGTCTCCACCGCGCTCCGGATCATCCTCGGGATCGAGCGGGCGCACCTGGGGGGAGACTGATCTATGAGCACGCGTTTCAAGGAGATTCTCGTGCTGACGGTGCTGGCGGCTGCGGCGGTCATCGTGTACCTCGGCCGGGGCGCCGGGCGGCTGGGGGCGGTGTCGTTTTCGCCTCTCGTGTCGACCATCATTATGGTTCTGATCGGGCTGGCCCTCCTCTACATCCTCGTCCGGACAATCCGCGGCCGACTGGTCGACCGGCGCATTGTTTTCTTGTTTGTCGGCCTGGCCGTGCTGCTGCCGCTGTTCATGTCGCTCGAGCAGCGGATGACGATCTCGCCGGAGGTGCGGCAGGTGTACGATGCGGTAGGGGAGCTGCCGGCGGGATCGCGGGTGCTGGTGTCGTTCGACTACGATCCGGCCAGCGCGCCGGAGCTGCAGCCGATGGCCGAGGCCTTTCTCTACCTCGCCTTCCAGCGGGATCTCAAGGTCGTGATCATGGGCCTCTGGCCGCAGGGGCCTCAGCAGGCGAACCAGGCGCTCGCGAAGGTGCTCGCGAGGCCGGAGATCGCGGCCAAACACCTCGAGTACGGCGTCGACTATCTGAATTTTGGCTACCAGGTGGGCAATGAATTCGTCATCCAGCGCATGGGTTCGAGCTTCCAGTCCATGTTCCCGCGCGATATGTCGGGGCGGGCCTACGGCGACCTTCCGCTCGTGCGCAACGTGAAGAACTTCTCGAATGTCGACTACGCCTTCAATCTCTCGGCCGGCTACCCCGGCACCCAGGAGTGGGTGCTCGTGGCGGTGGGGAAATTCGGCTTGCGGATGGGTGCGGGCAACACCGCCGTGCAGGCGCCGCAAATGTACCCGTACTGGAATACCGGGCAGTTGATCGGGCTCATGGGCGGCATGAGCGGCGCCGCGCAGTTTGAGCTGCTCGCCGGCTACGAGGGCAAAGGCACCCGCTACATGCTCTCCCAGTCGTTCGCCCACGTCGTCGTGATCGGCTTCATTCTCATCGGCAACGCCGCCTTCTTCCTCGGCGGGCGGAAACCGCAACGGAAAGGTTGAGCGGGCAGCATGGATCACTTCGCTCTCTGGCTCGGCGCGTTTCTCACTCTCGGGATCGTCTCCTTCCTCTACCGGGACAACCCGTGGTACAAGCTCTGCGAGGCGATCTTCATCGGTATTTCCGCCGGTTACTGGTTCGTGGTCTCCTTCTGGGAGAGCCTCTACCGGGTGCTGATTGTGGGGCTGTTCCCGCTTCAGGAAGTCAACCAGGCGGGCGAATCGATCACCCGCGAGCCGAACTACTGGTTGCTCGTGGGGGGCGTCCTGGGCCTGCTCATGCTCATGCGGCTGGTCCCGAAGGTGGGCTGGATTTCCCGCTGGCCGCTGGCCTTCATCGTCGGCGCCACCTCCGGCCTCTATATGATGATCTTCTTCTCCTCGAACATCATGGAGCAGGTGCGTGGCACTATCCGGCCCCTCTTCGGGCCCGACTTCGCCGCGTCGGCCGGCGACATCATCGGCAGCACCGTGGTTGCGGTCGGGACGATCGCCGGGCTCGTGTACTTCTTTTTCAGCAAGGAACACCGGGGCGCGTTCGGAGTCGCCGCGCGCCTGGGAATTCTGTTTCTCATGGTCACGTTCGGCGCCTCCTTCGGCTATACGGTGATGAGCCGTATGTCGCTGCTGATCGGACGGATCGACTTCCTCTTCGGAGACTGGTTGGTGTTGATACGCTAGTGCCACTCGGGAACACGACATCAGCACCGCACGGTCGCTCCTGCCTGTTCTTGCTCGCCCTGGGCCTCATAGCGGCCGGGTCCGTGTACGGACAAGTACCCGATCGTGCGGCCGGGCCGGGCACAGGCGCACCCGTCGCGCCCCCCACGTCGGTGCTGGCGAGCGATCACGAGTACGACGATGGCGAGCGGCTGGATCTCACCTGGGTGCCGTCGATCGACGACCGGCTGGGGGACGGCGAGGTGCAGGGGTACATCATTTACCGCCAGGCGGCCCAGGGTTCGTTCGACTCCGTCGCGTCTGTCCCGTCGCAGACGAACGCCTACGCCGATGAGGGGCTGGCACGCGGGACCGCGTACCGATATATCGTCGCGGCCCTGTCGCGCGGCGACACGGCGGCCTCGGCGCCGACCGAGGCCGTGGCGCCCGACCGGGAGTGGATCAACTTCGGGCGCAAGTGGCTGTTCCTGCTGGCCCTCGTGATCGGCGGCGCGGTCGTGTATTTCATTCAGGCGGCCAAAGCCGGCCGCCGGCTGTTCATCCGGCCGATCGCGGGGTTGGAAGCGGTCGACGAGGCGATCGGCCGGGCGACCGAAATGGGGCGGCCCATCCTCTACATTCCCGGTATCCAGGACATGGACGACGTGCAGACGCTGGCGGCAATCACCATTCTCGGCCGGGTGGCCCGCCAGGTGGCCGACTACGACACCAAGATCCGGATGCCGGTCTCGCGGTCGCTGGTGATGACGGCCGGGCGCGAGACCATCAAAGCCGGCTACCAGGCAGCCGGCCGTCCGGACGGCTACAGCGACGAGATGGTGCAGTATATCACCGACGAGCAGTTCGGGTACGTTGCGGCGGTGGACGGCATCATGGTGCGGGAGAAACCGGCGACCGTGTTTCTCCTCGGGGCGTTCTTTGCCGAGTCGCTCATCCTGGCGGAGGCGGGCAACTCGGTCGGGGCGATCCAGATCGCCGGGACGGCCCGCCCTGCGCAACTGCCCTTCTTTGTCGCCGCCTGCGATTTCACCCTCATCGGCGAGGAGCTGTTCGCCGCCTCCGCCTACCTGTCCGGGGAGCCGAAAGCGTTGGGATCGCTCAAGGGGCAGGACGTGGGGAAAGGGATTGCGCTGGCCGCGATTTTGGTCGGCGTGGCCGCGGCCACGCTCGCCGGTCTGGGAAGTGAAACCGCCGACGCCGTCTGGCGCTGGCTCACGAAGGTGTTTTCGACGATATGAGACGCGAAGTACCGCTGTTCATCACGTTCTTTATCGGGATGCTGCTCATTTTCGCCGTGTTCATCCCGCCGATTGAGAACCTCGGCGAGGACTTCACGGTCTTCTTCGATATCATCGCCGTGTTCGCGTTCTTTCTGGGCGGCGGGAACCTGCTGCGCGTGCACGTGACGAAGCTGTCGCGCCGCCAGACCGACTGGGGCTATTCGATCGTCACCCTGGGCGGATTCCTCGGGATGCTGGTGATCGGGCTGTTCAAGCTCGGGAACCCGGGAGGAATCGCCGCCGCGCCGACCGAATCCGGGTCGCTGTTTCAGCTCATTTTCGACTATGTCCTCGTGCCGCTGGGGGCGACGATGTACTCGCTTTTGGCTTTCTTTGTCGCCTCGGCCTCGTACCGGGCGTTCCGGGCGAAGAACCGCGAGGCGACGATACTGCTGGTCGCGGCGACGATCATCCTGATCGGGCGGACGCCCTTCGGGATGTACCTGACGTCGTGGATGCCCGAGTCGCTGTCGGTGCTCGAGATCCCCAACCTGGCCATGTGGATCATGAACGCGCCGAATCTCGCGGGACAGCGGGCGATCATGATCGGGATCGGGCTGGGCGTGGTGGCCATGTCGCTGCGCATCATCCTCGGGATTGAACGCTCGTACCTCGGGGAGGAGCGATGACGGTGTTTCCGTGGCTGACGGCGCCCCTGGTGGCGGCGGCCGATATCGGCCGGGCCGTGTCGCTGCTGGTGATCGGCGGCGGGCTCCTCTGGCTCTTTGTCCGCAGCTTTCAGGGGAAAGAGGTCGGGCGGCGCGTGATTTTCATCTTTATCTTCCTCGCCGTCGCCGCCCCGCTTCTGTTTCCGATTACGTTCACGGAGAAAGCGACGCCGGTGGTGAAGCGGCTGTACGACAAGTTGGAGAGCATCCCCGCGGGCGCGCATATCCTGATCTCGTTCGATTTTGACCCGGCCATGGCGCCCGAAGTGCAGCCGATGGCGAACGCGATCACGCGCCACGCGATGCTGCGCGGACACAAAGTGATCTTCATGTCGCTCTGGGCCACCGGGCAGGCGCTCATGACGCAGACTCTCGAGAACGTCATCGCGCGCGAGTTCCCCGACAAGCGGCCCGGGGAGGACTACGTCGTGCTCGGTTACAAAGCGGGCAACGAGGGCGTGCTCAACGTGATCGTCACCGACCTGAAGAAGATGTTCCCGACCGACATCGACAACCGGCCGTACAGCGACATCCCCGTCCTCGAGGGGGTCAAATCGGTGCGGGACGTCGAACTGGTCATTTCCATCGGCGGCGGCAAGCCCGGGGTGAAGGAGTGGATCCTGTTTGTCGGCGACCCGGGCGGGGTGCCGATCGCGGGCGGGGTCGCGGCCGTGGTGGCGCCGGAGATTTACCCGTACTATCCCAAGCAGATTGTCGGCATTCTCGGCGGCGTCAAAGGGGCGGCCGAGTATGAGTCGGAACTGGCGCACAACTACCGCGACCGGCTGGCGGGGATGGACACGCCGGGGCTGCGCATGATGGGGCCGCAGACGCTCTCGCACATGGTCATCATCGCCTTCATTCTGATCGGCAACTTCTCATTCTTCATGGCGCGGCGGAAGAGCCGGGGGCAGGGCGCATGAGGCGGCCGGCGGTTCTCGTGCTCGCGGCGGTCGTGCTGCTCTGCGCCGTCAGTTGGGCGGTCAAGGCGACCGGACTGCGCGGCGCCGAGGAGCACTACATCCGGCAGGGACTGCTCGTCACCGTGGCTGCTTTCCTCACGCTGGCGATCCTGTCGTTCCTGTACAAGGACAACCCGTTCTACAAGTTCGCCGAGCACCTCTTCGTCGGGGTCTCGGCGGCCTTCTGGATGTCGATGGGCTTCTGGTCGACGATCGTGGGGAATCTCGTGCCCCGCGTGTCGGAGACGCTGTCGCGGTTCTTCGAAGTGCCCTATGACCCGGAGGCCCGCAACCTCTTCTACCTGCTGCCGGTGGTGCTGGGCATTCTCCTGCTGCTCCGGCTGTCGCGCAAAGCCGGCTGGATCTCGCGCTGGCCGCTGGCGTTCATTGTCGGCACGACCGCGGGGTTCAATTTTGTCCGGTACCTCCGCTCCGATTTCATCGAGCAGGTGTCCTCGACGTTCGTGCCGCTGGTGGTCGACTGGCAGGGGGCGGGCCACTTCCTCAGCAATCTCTCGCTCTCCGCGACCAGCCAGCTGGTGTTGATGGCGGCCAACTGGGTGGTCTTCCTGGGGGTCGTCTGCGGCCTGATCTACTTTTTCTTCAGCAAGGAGCACCGGGGGGCGTTCGGGGCCGCGTCGCGGGTGGGAATCTGGATTCTCATGATTACGTTCGGGGCGTCGTTTGGTTATACTGTGATGGGCCGAATATCGCTGCTGGTCGGCCGGGTGACGTTTCTGTTCGACCAGTGGCTCGGATTGATTGGATGACACAAGAGGCACTCTCAACGAGGAGAGAGGTATGAAGCTTAGATGGCTATTGGCGCTGGGACTGGCGGTTGTCCTTGCGGGCCCGGCGTTCGGGCAGGAGGCCGCGCCGGCCGATACGGCGCTTGCCAGCCCGCCCGCCGCCGCGATTGCGGCGCCGGCGCCGCCGGTCAACGTGCGGGCCGTCGACAAGCCGAACGATCACGGCCACGCGGTCGTGCTCACGTGGGACTTGTCGGCTGACGACGGCGGTGGGGCCGGCTCAGTGCTGGGCTACGAAATGTATCGATGGGTGCCCTATCTCGTCGACACACTGGCGACCATCCGCACGGCCGCGGAGGCGGTGCGCACGCAGATCGCCGAGGGCGGCGGGGGCCTGGGCCACCGGCGCGATTCGCTCCGCGAGGCGTATCTCGAAACCGTGGACCGGCTCCGGGCGGCCTACGCGGGCTATCCCGCCGGCGGCGAATTCCGGACCTGGGACGGGGCGGTGGCGCCCGCGGGGACCAGGACCTTCACCCACACCGGAAACAAGGACGAGTGGGACGACGCCTTCGTCCCCGATCACACAGATTTCTACTACCGGGTGGATGCGGTGACGGCCGACCCGCTGGTGCGGGCCTCGTCCGCCGTGGTCGGACCGGTGCAGAGCGCCGGGCAGTGGTTCAACACGGGGAAGGTGGCGGTGCTGATCGCGGTGCTGCTCTTCGGCGCGCTCATCGTGATCCTTGTGGACCGGGCGCGGCGCGGCGCGGACCTCTACGTGCGGCCGCTGGCGGGGATCGAGGCGGTCGATGACGCCATCGGGCGGGCCACCGAGATGGGACGTCCGATCCTCTACGTGCTCGGGCTCGGGACGGCGGCGGACGTGGCGACCATCGCGTCCTTCACTGTCCTCGGCCGGGTGGCCAAGCGGGTGGCCGAATACCAGACCTCGCTCAACGTGCCGACCTACGACCCGATCGTCATGTCGGTGGCCCAGGAGGTGGTCAAGTCGGCCTATCTCGATGCCGGCCGGCCCGACGACTACAAGGAAGACATCGTTCACTTCGTCACCCAGTCGCAGTTCGCCTACGTGGCGGCGGTGAACGGGATCATGATGCGCGAGCGGCCCGCCACCAACGTCTACATGGGGAAGTTCTACGCCGAGTCGCTGATTCTCGCGGAGACCGGGGCGCTGGCGGGCTCGATCCAGATTTCGGGGACCGACGAGATCGCGCAGATACCCTTCTTCATCGTCGCCTGCGACTACACTCTCATCGGCGAAGAGCTCTACGCCGCCTCGGCCTACCTCGGGCGCGAACCGGTGCTGCTCGGCTCGCTCAAGGCCCAGGATTACATGAAAGCGGCCGTGATTGTCCTGGCGATCATCGGCCTGTTCGCCACCAACCTCGGCTGGGCCGCGTTCCGCACGTGGTTCAACGTCGGCAACTGACGGGAGGACTGCGAGTATGAAACGACAAATTCCCTTCCTGCTGGTCTTCCTGTTCGCGCTCTTCCAGGTGGTCCAGTATTTCGTGCCCCACGAGTCTTTCGAGTGGCTGTACGAGTTCTTCCTCGACTGGATTTACATCATCGGCATTTTCGCGCTGGCTTTGGGAATCTGGTCGCTCTTCCGCGTGTCGGTGGACCGGATCCGCAGCAAGCGCCCCTTCTGGGGGTACAACTACCTGACGCTCATCGGCCTGTTCCTGATGATCTCGTTCGGGTTCGTCGGGAAAGAGGCGGGTGCCCAGTCGTGGGGAACCTACTGGCTGTGGCTCATTCTGTTTACGGTGCTCCTGTTGGCCCTGATCCAGATCGGGGCGACGGGCGACGCCGGCCGGAAGAAGCTCTACGCCCTGGTGGCCCTCGTCCTGGTCGTGGTCGAGTTCCTGCTGCCGGCGCTGGACAAGAACTGGGGGTTCTTCTTCTACACTCAGGAAGGACTGACCAACCCGATGTTCCGGCACTTCTTCGACTACGTGATGATGCCGATTTTGGCGACGATGTTCGCGCTGCTCGCGTTCTTCATCGCCTCGGCGGCCTACCGGGCGTTCCGGGCGCGCAACCTGATGGCGACGCTGCTGCTGCTGGCCGCGCTCATCGTCATGGTGCGTTTCAACCCCTACCTGCCGTTCGCCGCGGAGACCGGGTTCTACTCCAAGCTGTCGAACTGGCTCATGAATGTGCCGAACCAGGCCGCGCAGCGGGCGATCCTGATCGGGATCGGCCTGGGCATCGTCTCGACGTCGATCAAAGTCATGCTCGGCATCGAACGCGGCTACATGGGGAGAGGGTGAGGAGGACGCCATGAGTATATTTGAGAAGCTGATGAAGCTGGACCGGCGCTGGGTCTTCCTCTTCCTCGTCGTCGTGTGCGTGGTCGCCTACGCGATGCCGTTCACGGTGCCGATTCTGGTCGAGCCGGAAGTGAGGAGCATTTTCGATTTTGTCGAGCAGCTGAAGCCCGGCGCGATCATTTTCATCGCGATCGACTACGATCCGAACAGCCTGGCCGAACTGCACCCCATGGCCTACGCCATGATCGAGCAGGCCTGGCGCCAGAAGAAGAGGATCATCTTCACCGCGCTCTCGCAGAACGGCCCGGGGATGGCCGACCAGTTGATCCGCGACGTGAGCGACTCGCTCAAAGTGGAGAAGGAGTACAACGGCGTGGTCTATCCGCCCCGCGAAATCGTCAACGGGATCGACTACGCCTTCCTCGGCTACAAGCCCTACTACGGACTGGTGATCCTCGGCATGGGGCAGGACTTCCGCATTCCTTTCCCCTCCGACTACTACGGGACGCCGCTGGACTCGCTGCCCATGATGCAGGGGGTGATCAACTACGGACAGGTCGACCTGGTCGTGGACCTGTCCAGCGGAAACATCACCGACGCCTGGATCAACTACGGGCAGGGACGGTTCGGGTTCCCGCTCGCCCTGGGGCTGACGGGCGTGTCGACCGCCCAATACTACCCGTACCTCGGTTCCGGCCAGGTGCTCGGGATCATGGGCGGGCTGCTCGGGGCGGCCCAGTACGAGTATCTGGCGGACAACCCGGGCCGGGCGATGGACGGCATGAAAGTACAGCTCTGGGCCCACATCGTCATCATCCTCTTCATCGTCATGGGCAACGTCGGGTTCTTCGCCAGCCGCCGTCGCCAGAAGCGGGAAGGAGGCCAGTAAGATGGATTTCGGGACTTTCCTCTGGTTCACCGGCGGCGTGTTTCTGACGCTGGCGACCTTCAGCTTCCTGTACAAGGACAACCCGTTCTACAAGGTGGCTGAACACATCGTCGTGGGCGTCTCGGCCGGGTACTTCGTGATCATTCTCTGGCACAACGGGCTGGTGCCGAAACTGTTCCAGCCGCTGTCGGACGGCAGCGTGTACCTCGCTTTTCTCGACTCCACCCAATGGTACCGCATCATCCCGGCCCTCCTCGGCGTGATGATGTGGACGCGTTTCTCGAAGAACTATCAGTGGGTGTCGCGCTGGCCGATGTCGATGTACATCGGTATTGCGGTCGGCGTCTCCATTCCGCTCGATCTCGGAAACCGGGTGATCCGCCAGCTTCAGGCGACCATGTACGACTTCAAGTGGGACACCTGGGGCGACTTCATCGGCAGCTCCAACCTGTTCTACGTGCTGGATCCGTTCAGCGGGCTGTCGCAGGTGATCATCGCAGTCGGATCGATTGCGGGGCTGACCTACTTCTTCTTTTCGAAAGCCCACACCGGGGTGTTCGGGCGGGTCGCGACCTTCGGCATCTGGATTCTGATGATCGGGTTCGGCGCCTCGTTCGGATTCACCGTGATGGCGCGTATTTCGCTGTTCATTAACCGCGTGCAGGATGTCGACAGTTGGCGCAAAGTCGGCTGGAACGCGGGGGAAACACCCATCGAGGGGTACTCGGCCTGGTACCAGCTGGTGGGTTGGCTGCTGGTGGCGGTCGTGGTGGCCTATATCGTAAATGAGATACGGCTGTATTTGAAGAGCCGGAATCAGGTCGCCGGGCCGCAGGTTTGAGCGGACCGACCGGGTGACGATTAATCCCGCCGGGTCTATAACCGGCGGGATTTCTTTTTTCTTTGAGGGTTGCAATTTTTCGATAGTTTTTTGTTGATTTGAGTTTATGGAATTATACTGTTGGGGCTGAAGCTATTGGTCTGCATGGAACTTTTCGGGGTTGTTTAACGCATCGCATGACCGACAGACGGAGTTTGAGGCAGGCGACAATGACCAGGCAGTGTATGTTGAAAATTCCGGACGCTGCAGTTAGCGTACTGTCGCACAGGGGCTTCCGCCGGGTCGCGACAATACGCGTAACAGGCGCCGGGAAAGGAGGTTGTAGAAGAAGAGAAAACGGGATTTGTCAAGTCATTATGTAAATGAAGATTACCGAAAAATATTTCGCGTCTTCGGAAAAAAATGCTTGACATACAGTAAGGATTTCCTATCATCCCTGTGGAGGAGCCAAGCGCGACCGGAGTGGAGCCCGGAAGCGCATCGTCCGTTACGAAAAGGGTAGCCACTACAACACAGGGAAAGTGAGGTAGGAACGTGGCTCGGCCTCGCATAACGACTGTAGCCAATCCCGTCGCGCATTCGACTACCGCTCCCGAGAACGGGGAGACCAGAACAAAGCTTTCCACGGCCGAGGCGCGCCGAGAGTATCAGCGACGGTACTACCAGATGCACAAGGAGAAGGCGAAGGAGTATCAGCGCCAGTACAATCTGAAGCACAAGAAGAAAGCGCGCGGCGGTCGCGGGAAAGCCAATTCTCTCTGCCCGCGCGAGGTGGTGCGCACGACTTTCAACAGCTCGGACATCATGCATGCGCCCGCCGAGAAAGCGGCGCGCATTCTCGACAAGATCATCAAGGGCGAACGTCTCTTCACGATGTAGCGCCGCGATGGCGCTCTCGACAGGTTTCAGGCGGCCGGAACTCACGTTAAGTTTCGGCCGCCTTTTGTGTTGCGCCGATGGAGATTTTTGTATAGATTCGCACAAATTTTCACAACGCGATTCGTTGGCGAAAGGGACATTCTATGCCAGCTAAGAAGGCGGCCAAGAAGACGGTGAAGCAGACGGCCAAACAAGCCTCCAAGAAGGATGCGGGTCGGAAGACGGCGCGGCCGACTCCGAGCGAGAAAACGCCGAAAAAGATCGCCCCGCCGAAAGATGCGGGCGGTCTGAAAAAAACGGCGCACAAACCGGCGCCGGCGGCCAAAAGACCGGCCGGAAAGAACGTCGCCGTGTCGGCCAAAATCGCCGAGGCCGTGGCGAAGGGGAAATTCTACTACTACTTCGGGGACGGCAAGGCGGACGGCAGCGCCGACATGAAGGCTTTGCTGGGGGGCAAAGGCGCAAACCTGGCCGAGATGAGCCGGGCCGGAGTGCCCGTGCCGCCCGGGTTCACGATCACCACCGAGGTGTGCAACCTCTACTACGATAACAACCTGCAGGTGCCCGGCCCGATCGACGCCGACCTCGAGAAACACGTCGGCATGATCGAAAAATCGGTCGGCAAGGAATTCGGCAACCCGGCCGATCCGCTCCTGGTCTCGGTGCGCTCGGGGGCGAAGTTCTCCATGCCGGGGATGATGGATACCGTCCTCAACCTCGGACTCAACGCCGAGACAGTCGAAGGTCTGGCGAAAAAAACGGGCAGCCAGCGGTTCGCGCTCGACGTTTACCGGCGGTTCATCGCGATGTTCGGCAACGTCGTCCTGGGCATCGACAAGAGCGAGTTCGAGCAGGTGATCGACAAGAAGAAGAAAGAGCGCCGGATCAAGCAGGATTCATCGCTGCAGGAAGGGGACCTGCGGGACATTATCAAGAAGTTCAAACACATCTGCCGGCGGAAATCCGGCGAGGAGTTCCCCGAGGATCCGTGGCAGCAACTGCGCATGGCGCGCGACGCCGTGTTCCGCAGCTGGAACAACCCGCGCGCGATCTCTTACCGGCGGATGCACGATATCCCGTCGGATCTCGGCACGGCCGTGAACATTCAGGCCATGGTGTTCGGGAACATGGGGAACAACTCTGCGACCGGGGTGGGGTTCACGCGCAATCCCGCCACCGGGACGAAGGAGTTCTACGGCGAGTATCTCGTGAACGCGCAGGGAGAGGACGTGGTGGCCGGCATCCGCACGCCCCAGCCGATCGTCCAGCTCAAGGAGGAGATGCCGCAGGCCTACAAGCATCTCGTGGAAATCACCACCCGGCTGGAGAAGCACTACCGCGACGTGCAGGATTTCGAGTTCACGATCGAGGAGGGGAAGCTGTATATGCTCCAGACGCGCAACGGCAAGCGGACGGTGCAGGCGGCGATCAAGATCGCGGTGGACATGGTCAAAGAGAAGCTGATCACCAAGGAGGAGGCGCTCGAGCGGGTCGAGCCGAGCAGCCTCGACCAGCTCCTCCACCCGCGGCTTGACCCGAGAGCCTCGTACGAGGTGCTGGCGAAGGGTCTGCCGGCCTCGCCGGGCGCGGCCTCGGGGAAGGTGTATTTCACGGCCGAGGACGTGGTCAGGCACGGCGAGAAGACGCCTGCGATCCTCGTGCGCGAGGAGACGAACCCGGACGATATCGAGGGCATGAATGTCGCGGCCGGTATCCTCACGGCGCGCGGCGGCATGACCTCGCACGCGGCCGTGGTCGCCCGCGGCATGGGAAAGTGCTGCGTCTCCGGGGCCGAGGCGATCCGCGTCAACCCGGCCAAGAAGCAGTTCCAGGTGGGCAAACTCGCGATCAAAGAGGGGGAGATCATCACCCTCAACGGGACCACGGGCGAGGTGATCCTCGGCGAGGTGCCGACGATCGAGCCGGAGCTGTCGGGCGAATTCAGCGAGTTCATGCTCTGGGCCGATGAGATCCGCCGGCTGAAAGTGCGGACCAACGCCGACACGCCGCGCGACGCCGCGCAGGCGATCAAGTTCGGCGCCGAGGGTATCGGCCTGTGCCGCACCGAACACATGTTCTTCGCCGAGGACCGCATTCCCATCGTGCAGGAGATGATCCTCGCCGAAACCCCCGAGGAACGCCAGGCGGCCCTGGACAAACTGGTGCGCTTCCAGAAGAAGGACTTCAAGGAAATCTTCGACGCCATGCAGGGGAAACCGGTGACCGTGCGGACGCTCGATCCGCCGCTGCACGAGTTCCTGCCCAACCGCGACGAGGTCAAGGCGAAGATCGCCAAACTCGAGCCGAAGGACGAGGAGTACGACGAGAAGCTGGCCCGGCTCGAGCGCGTGATCGCGCGCATCAACGAGCTCGCCGAGACCAACCCCATGCTCGGGTTCCGCGGCTGCCGGCTCGGCATCCTGTTCCCCGAAATCACCGAGATGCAGGTGCGGGCGATCATGGAGGCGGCGTGCGAGTTGGCGCGCCAGAAGAAAGCGGTGCTGCCCGAGATCATGATCCCGCTGGTGGGACACGTCAACGAGCTGCGCAACCAGAAGGAGGTCGTGCTCCGGGTGGCCAACGAGGTGGTCAACAAGTACAAGGTCAAGGACCTGACCTACCTCGTGGGCACGATGATCGAGGTGCCGCGGGCGGCCCTGACGGCCGACCAGATCGCCGCCGAGGCCGACTTCTTCAGCTTCGGCACCAACGACCTCACCCAGATGACGATGGGGTTCTCGCGCGACGACGCCGGACGGTTCCTGCGCCACTATGTCGACAGCGGAATCCTGCCGAAGGATCCGTTCGTGTCGCTCGACCAGCAGGGCGTCGGGCAGCTCGTGCGCCTGGGGGTCGAGCGCGGCCGCCGGACCAAGCCCGATCTGAAAATCGGGATCTGCGGCGAGCACGGCGGCGATCCGGCCTCCATCCACTTCTGCAACGAGGTCGGTATGAACTATGTCTCCTGCTCCCCCTTCCGGGTGCCGATCGCGCGGCTGGCGGCCGCCCAGGCGACGCTCCAGGAGCAGAAGGGGAAGGGGAAAGGCCGCACCGGGACCGAGTAGGACGGCGAGGCGTTCCGGCGGCCCCACGGCGGCCGGGACACAAACCAGACGAGACCGGCCGGCGGCGCGGCAGCGCGTCCCGGCCGGTCAGAGTATGAGGCGGTATGAAACGCGCGCTCGATGCGATCTTTCGGCCCAAATCGGTGGCGGTCATCGGGGCCTCCACGCGGCCCGGCACGATCGGCCGCGAAACCCTCCACAACATCCTCGTCGCCGAATTCAACGGCAAGGTCTTCCCGGTCAACCCGAAAGCGCCCGTGATCCACTCGATCAAGGCCTACTCGACCATTCTCGACGTGCCGGACTCGGTCGATCTCGCCATTGTGATCGTGCCCAAGGAATTCGTCGCCGAGGTCGCACGCCAGTGCGGCGAAAAAGGGGTCAAAGGGCTGGTCGTCATCTCCGCCGGTTTCTCCGAGACCGGCCGGGAGGGGAAGAAACGGGAAATGGAGCTCGTGCGCGTCGTCCAGGACTACGGCATGCGCATGGTCGGACCGAACTGTTTCGGCATCGTCAACACCAGCCCGGAGGTGAATCTCAACGCCACTTTCGGGAAGGTGTTTCCGAAACGGGGCCGGGTCGGCTTCATCACCCAGTCGGGGGCGATGGGGGAGGCGATCATGAACCACGCCCGCGAGCTCGGGATCGGGTTCTCGCTGGTCGCCTCGATCGGCAACAAGGCCGACATCTCCTCGAACGACATCCTCGAGTATTTCCGCGATGATCCGGACACGGACATCATCCTCATGTACCTGGAGAATTTCGGCAACCCGCGGCACTTCACGCTGATCGCCCGGGAGTTGTCGCGGACGAAGCCGATCGTGGCGGTGAAATCGGGGCGGACGACGCTCGGCGCCAAGGCGGCCTCGTCGCACACCGGCGCCCTGGCCGGGCTCGACGTGGGTGTGGACGCGCTCTTCGACCAGACCGGCGTGATGCGCGTCGACACGGTGGAGGAGCTGTTCGACGTGGCGAAGGCGCTGTCGATGCAGCCGGTGCCGCAGGGGAACCGGGTGGCGGTGGTGACCAACGCCGGCGGCCCGGGGATTCTCGCCACCGACGCCCTGATCAACAACGGGATGGAGATGCCGCCGCTGTCGCCCGAGACGGTGAAGCGGCTGCGGCAGTTCAGTTCCGAGGACGCGTCGTTCGCCAACCCGATGGACATGGTGGCCGGGGCCGGTCCCGAGCAGTTCCGCAGGACGCTCGGCGCCATCATCACCGACAAGCGCTACGACAGCATCATCCCCATCTTCGTCCCGCCGGTGACGATCGACGAACTCGAGGTGGCGCGGAGCATCCAGGAGGCGGTGGCCGGGACGAAGAAGACGGTGCTCGCCTGTTTCATGGGGGCCAGCCGCAATTCGGCCGGCATCGAACACCTCCGCAGCCACGGCATCCCCGTCTACATCTACCCCGAGGCGATCGCGAAGACGCTGGCGACGGTGAGCCACTACCGCCGGCGCATGAATGCCCCCCGGGGGAAAGTCCGGACCTTCGAGGTTGACCCGGACCGGGTGCAGGCGGTCATCGAGCGGGCGCGCACGGAAAGCCGCACGACAATCGTGGGTGCGGAGGCGATCGAGATTTTGTGCGCCTACGGCATCCCGGCGGCCGAGTACCGCTTCGCCAGCAGCGAGCGAGAGGCGGCCGCGATTGCGAAAGGGATGGGGCTGCCGGTGGTGATGAAGGTGGCGGCGCCGGCGATTCTCCACAAGACTGAGGTCGGCGGCGTGATGCTCGACCTGCGCACCGAACGAGAGGTGCGCGACGCGTTCCGCGAACTCCGCAAACGGGTCGCGGCCGAGCGCGCCGCGGGCGAGACGTTCGCGGTGGCCCTCCAGCAAATGGTGGCGGGCGGGGTCGAGACGGTTATGGGCATGACCACCGATCCCTCGTTCGGGCCCCTCATCATGTTCGGACTGGGCGGGATCTACGTGGAAATCATGAAAGACGTCGCCTTCCGGATCAACCCGCTCACGACCGCAGATGTGCGCGACATGATGCGCTCGCTGAAGTCCTACCCGCTCCTGAAAGGGTACCGTGGGGCCCCGCCGGTCGATCTGGCGACGGTCGAGGACACGCTGCTGAAGGTGTCGCAGCTGGTGAAGGATTTCGACGCCTTCAGCGAAGTCGACATCAACCCCTTCATCGCCTCGCCGGAGCGCGCGCGGTGCAAGGCGGTGGATGCGCGGTTCATCATGAAAGAGGGCTGAGGGCCGGATTATCGCTTGAATTTCCGCACCGGCGGCGTATCTTGGCACCACCCCCGGCGGCGACCCGCCGTCCGGGGCGGAGAAGGGTGGGAACACCCGGGAGGACGCGATGAAACTGGAGCTGAAAGCGGTCTCGGTCTGGACGGCGGTCAAGATCGGTTTTTTCCTGAACCTGATCATGGGATTCATCATGGGCCTGGTGGCGGCCCTCTTTATGGCCCCGCTCATGGCGGTGATGTCGACGATGATGCCGGCGGGAGCCGGCGGCTCGGAGTTCGCGGCCATGCCGGTGGGACTCCTCCTGGTGATTCTGCCGATCGGGTACGCGATTTTCGGGGCGGTGTTCGGGACCATCACCTTCGCCATCGGCGCGGGCGTGTACAATGTCACCGCCCGCATTCTGGGCGGGCTGGAAATCACGTACACGGTGGTGGAGTGGGGGGATCCGAGCGGCGCGGCGCAAGCGCCGCCGCCGTTCCCGCGCTATCCCGCACCCGCGCCGCCCTATCCGGCCTATCCGCCGCCCACCGGGCGGCCGGGACCCTACTCCGGCTCGCCGATGCCGCCCCCGCCGCCGCCTCCGGAGGCGCGCCCGGAGCCCCAGGCGCCGCACCGGCCGCTCCCTGAGGCGCCCCCGCCGGGCGGACCTCCCGAGGAACCCGAGAAACCGACCCAGCCGTAGATGCCGGAAATGACCGATCGATCCATTCGCGTACGCATCGCCCCGTCGCCGACGGGCTACCTCCACGTGGGGACGGCCCGGACGGCCATTTTCAACTGGCTGTTTGCTCGGCACTCCGGCGGGAAGTTCCTCGTGCGTATCGAGGACACCGACCAGGCGCGGTCGCAGGCGGATCTGATCGCGCCCATTCTCGACGCCATGCGCTGGCTGGGACTGCAATGGGACGAGGCGATCACGTACCAGTCGCAGCGGCTCGACACCTACAACGCCTGCGCGCGGCGCATTCTCGAGCTGGGCCGCGGGTACCGCTGTTTCTGCACGCCCGCGGAACTCGAGCGGGGACGGGAGGAGGCCAAGGCGCGCAAGCAGCCGCTCCGCTACGACCGGCGCTGCCTGCGGCTGCCGCCGGACGAGATCGCGCGGCGCGTGGCGGCGGGCATGCCCTACGCGATCCGCATTCTCGTGCCGGAGGGGGAGACGCGTTTCCACGACCTCGTGCTCGGCGACCTTGGCCGGCACAGCGACGATATCGAGGACATGGTGATCGCGCGCTCGGATGGGTCGGCCACCTACAATCTCGCGGTGGTGGTCGACGATCACGAAATGGGGATCACCCATGTGATCCGGGGAAACGACCACGTCACGAACACCTTCAAGCAAATCCACGTGTACCGGGCGCTGGGGTGGGAGATTCCGCAGTTCGGACACCTGCCGCTGATTCTCCGCCCGGACAAGAAGAAAGTCTCGAAGCGGCTGGGGGACAAGGACGTCAACCAGTACAGCCGTGAGGGAATCCTGCCGGAGGCGATGTTCAACTACCTGTGCCTGCTCGGGTGGAATCCCAAGACCGACCGCGAGATCTATACCCGGGAGGAGCTGATCGCGCTGTTCACGCCGGCCTACTTCAACGCCTCGAACGCCGTCTTCGACGAGGAAAAGCTCGAGGCCTTCAACCGCGAACACCTCCTCCGCCGGAGCAATCACGACCTGGCCACGATGGCGGCCCCGCTGCTGGTCGAGGCCGGGCTCACCACCAAGTATTGGCTCGAGACGCGCTGGAAATATCTCTGCGAGGTGGTCGGGCTGCTCAAGGACCGGGTGCGGCGGGTGACCGATTTCGCGGCCCTCGGCGGGTACTTCTTCGCGTTCGACTACCGCTACGACGCGGCGGCGGCGGCGAAGCATTTTCACGGGGGGGCGGCCGACCTGCTGGCCCGCCTAGCCGACCAGCTCGAACCGCTCGCGGAGCTGACGGCCGACAACTGCGAGCGGGCGGTGGAGGCGGCGGCCGCTGCGGCGGGGGTGAAGAAGGCGAGCGTCATACACCCGACGCGGCTGGCGATTTCGGGGATGCCGGCCGGGCCGGGGCTGTACGAGATCATGGCGCTCCTGGGTCGCTCGGCGGTTCTCGAGCGCCTGCGCAAGGCCATTGATTATATTCACGCAACGCCCGGGGCCTCATGAGAGGCCCGGAAAGGGGCCATATGGCGAAGACCAAAGAGTACATCGCCGAGACGCTCAAGAAGGCGATCAAGGGAGAAGAGGACGGCTACACGTTCTACGATCTCCTCATGGAGCGGGCGACCAACCCGGACGCCAAGCGGAAACTGAAGAACCTCCGGGACGACGAGGTGCGCCACAAGCACACGCTCGTGGAGATTTTCCACAAGCACATCGGACCGGAGATCGGCGACCTGCCGCCGAAGGGGATCAACGCCCTGGCCCAGGTGTTCCGCAAGGGACGGCTGGAGGAACGCAAGAGCGAGATGGAATTCATCAATCTCGCCATCGAGGCGGAGCTGGCGGCGACCCGGTACTACCAGACGGAGCGGGACTTGGTGGACGATCCGGAATTTCGCGAGGTTTTCGACAGCCTGGCCGAGGAGGAGCACCGGCACTACGAACTGCTCCAGGCGGAAAAGGACGCGATTTCCGGGAACTACTTCTGGTTCGGTCTCGACGATACGTCGCCGCTGGAACACTGACGGCGCGGCGCCGGGACCACGCCGCCGGGTGAGGCGGCGGTGACGGTGAGGAACGTATGCAGTGGGAGTGTGTCATCTGCGGGCTTATCCACGAGGACGATGAGCCGCCGCCCGTGTGCCCCGTCTGCGGCGCCCCGGGCAGCCGGTTCACCGAACGGTACGAACCGGAAGATGAGCTTGATGAAGCCCGAGAGGAGGACGAGGGGGACGATGATGACGAGTACTACGGCGAATTTCAGTGACCGCAGGACGGCGAACGATGGCGGCGCCTGAGCGCGTAAAGACCCGGACCAGAACCCTGGAGGTCGGTGACGAGGCCCCCGATTTCACGCTGCCCACCCACAACGAGGGCGACCTCAACCTGGCGTGGTACGAGGGGCGGCGGATCGTGGTGCTGGCCTTCTACCCGGGGGACTGGACGCCCGTGTGCGCGACCCAGATCCCGGAGTACCAGGGGTTGATCGACGAGTTCGCGCGGTACGAGGCGCAGTTGCTGGCGATCTCGGTGGACTCCCGCCCCTGCCACCTGGCCTGGGCGCGCTCCCTCGGCGGGCTGTCGTTTCCCCTGATGTCCGATTTCTGGCCGCACGGCGGCGTGGCCGAAAAGTACGGCGTGCTCTCCGAACGGGGCTTCGCCGAGCGCGCGGTAGTCGTGATCGACAAGCGCGGCATCATCCGCTACATCGAGGTGGTCCCTTCATCGGAACTGCCCGACAACGGCAAGCTCTTTCGGTGTCTCGCGGAGTTGAAGCGCGAAGACGAGAGCGCCGCGGCGGCCGGCGACCGGGGCGCGGGGGAGGACCGCTGAAGAGCGCGTTGATCCCGGTGGGCGGTGCCGCGCCGCCGTTCGACCTGCCCGCCTCGAGTGGCGGCCGGCTGGGAACCGAGGCCCTGGCCGGACGGTTTGCGGTGATAGTGTTTTACCCGAAGAACAACACGCCCGGGTGAAACCACCAATTGGCCGGTCTGGAAGACCGGCGGGCGGATTTCGAGAGGCACGGAGCGCGGGTCCTGGCGGTCAATCCGGCGACCCTCGCGGAACACCGCCAGTGGGCGCTCCTGCTGGGACTGCACTTCCCGATCCTGTCGGATGCCGACTGGCGGGTGACGCGGGCGTTCGGCTGCAAGACGCCCTTTCTCCTGGTCGTGCGGCGGACGGTGTATGCGCTCGGGCGGGACGGACGGGTGGTCTTCGCCGCGCGGGGGCACGCCGCCTGGGACGAAGTGGAGGCGGCGATCCGGGCGGCGGAGTAAGGGACAAGGCCGGCAAGAGGATATGAGCGAACACGAAGCAAGACACGACTCGCGCGACATCTACGATGTGTCGTTTATCGGGGCCGGGCCGGTGGCCATGTACGGGATGTACTACGCCGGGCTGCGCATGATGCGGGCCAAGGCTATCGACATGCTCGAAGAAGTGGGGGGCGGCCTCATGGCGCTCTACCCCGAGAAATACATCTACGACGTGGCCGGGTTCCCGAAAGTGCTGGCCAAGGATCTCGTGCGGCAGTTCGAGGCCCAGGCGGCGCAGTACCCGACCAACACTTTCTGTCTCGGAGAGAAAGTCACCGAGGTGACGCGCGAGGGGGACGGCGTGTTCCGGCTCACCACCGACCGGCAGGCGCACTACACGCGCACCGTAGTCGTGTGCGCCGGGCTCGGAGCGTACATCCCCAAACGGATGGACGTGCCGAACGTGGAAAAACTCGAGGGCCGCGGCGTCTATTACTTCTGCCGGCGGCTGCGCGATTTTGCGGACAAGGACGTGCTCATTGTCGGCGGTGGCGACGCGGCGTTCGACTACTCCATGATGCTCGGACCGGTGGCCCGGTCGGTCACTCACATCCACCGCAACTCGTTCTTCTCCGCCCACGAGGATTCGGTGCGCAAGGTGAAAAACTCCCGGGTCCGGCTGCTCTACCCGTTCTGGGAGCTGAAAGAGCTGCGCGGGGAGGACTGGGTGGAGGGGGCGACCATTGTGCAGACCCGGACCGGCCACGAGGAGCGCTTGGCGGTCGACGCGGTCGTGCTCAACATCGGTTTCCTCACCAACCTCGGACCGATCGAGGGGTGGGGGCTGGAACTGGACAAAAACGCCATTCGGGTGGACACCCGAATGCGTACCAATGTAGAAGGTATTTACGCGGCCGGAGATATCGTGACGTACGAGGGGAAGCTGAAGCTGATCTCGACCGGCTGCGGCGAGGTCGCGATCGCGGTCAACAACGCGAAAGCGTACCTCGACCCGCGGGCCAAAGTCAGCCCGGGGCATTCGACGGAGAAACATGAGGTGGTGATGCGCAAGCTGCAGCAGCGGCAGCAGCAGAGCCGCGGGGAAGAGGATCGGGAGTAGGGTCATGTATTTCGCCCTTCCCAAAGAGTACCGCGAGGCGACGGTCGACGATCTGCAGGCGCGGGCGCAGGCGGTCCGCGACCGGCTCGGCAAACGCCTCTTGATCCTCACGCACCACTACCAGCGTGTGGAGGTGGCGGCTTTCCACGACCACCTCGGCGACAGTTACGGGCTGTCGAAGCTGGCCGCCGCCCAGCGCGAGGCGGAGTTCATCGTGTTCTGCGGCGTCCACTTCATGGCCGAGTCGGCCGATGTCCTCACCGCGCCGGAGCAGAAGGTCTTCCTCCCGAATCCGCTGGCCGGGTGTCCGATGGCGGACATGGCCGAGATGGCGGATGTGCTGGCGGCCTGGGAGTGTCTCGAGGAATTCGGCGGCGACCGCCGGGTCATGCCGATCTCCTACATGAACACGGCGGCCGGGCTCAAGGCCTTTACCGGGCGCCACGGTGGGCTGATCTGCACCTCGTCCAACGCCAGGGCGGCCCTCACCTGGGCCTTCGGGCTGCGGGAGAAGGTCTTCTTTTTCCCGGACGAACACCTCGGCTACAACACCGGGATCGCCCTCGGCATCGCCCCCGAGGAGATGGTGCTGTGGGACTTCAAGCGGGACGGCGGCGGGCTGACCCGCGCGCAGATGGAGAAGGCGAAGATCATCCTCTGGAAGGGGCACTGCCACGTCCACACCAATTTCCGCGCCGAACACGTCGAACAGGTGCGGCGCGACTACCCCGGGGTGAAGGTGGTCGTGCATCCCGAGTGCCCCCACGAGGTGGTCCGGCTGGCCGACAGTGTCGGGTCGACCTCGCACATTGTCGACTTCTGCCGCAAGGCGCCAGCCGGGAGCACGATCGCGATCGGCACTGAGATCAACCTGATCCACCGGATGGCCCTGGAGCATCCCGACAAGAGAATCTTCGAGCTCTCGGGGCAGACCTGCCCGGTGTGCGCCAACATGTACCGGACGACGCTCAATGACCTGGTCTACACGCTGGAGAATCTCGATACGGTCAAGCCGATTGCGGTAAAAGAGCCGATCCGCAGCGAGGCTCGCCTGGCGCTGGAAAAGATGCTTGAAATCGCTTAGCATTTCCGCAGGGGATCCTTGACTCTTCCGGTAGATTTTCCGTATATTAACAGCTTGGATTAGAAATCATTATATGTTTGCCAGATAAGGAAATGGAGCGATGGCAGTTGATGTTCTCGTCCCGCAGATGGGGGAATCGGTGCTCGAGGGAACTATCCTCGAATGGAAGGTCAAAATCGGCGACCGGGTGAAAGCGGATCAGCCGCTGGTCGAGCTGATGACCGACAAGATCAATATCGAAATCCCGTCGGAGACGGACGGGATTCTCACGCACCTGTATGCCAAGGAGGGGGAGGTCGTCCCGGTGGGAACGCGCATCGCCACCATTGACGACGGGGGCGCGGCGGCGAAGACGGCCAAGACCTCCGAGGAACGGCCCCAGGCGGCTCCGGCGGCTGTTTCCGCCCCGGCTGCGCCGCCGAAGCCGCGTCCGGCCGTGGCCGGGACGGCGCCGGCGGGGCAGGGGAAACTCTCGCCCAAGGTGCGGGTGATGATCCGGGAGTACTCGCTGGATCCGGCGACCATCGTGCCGACCGGCAAGGACGGGATCGTCAAGGTCGAAGATGTGCTCCGGGCAGTCGAGGAGCGGAGCCTGGCCCAAGGGTTTGCGGCGGCGCCGATCCCTGCGCCCGCGCCGCCGGAGAGCGCCGCGGCCGGCCCACGTCCGGAGACGCCGCCGCCGGCGGTCCCTGCCGCCCCGAAGGTCACGATCGAGGTCCCCAAGTTCGCGCCCCTGCCCGAATCGCAGCGTGAACGGCGCGAGCCGGTGACGGGAATACGCAAGTCGATCTCCGAGCACATGGTGCGGTCGGTCCAGACCTCGCCGCACGTGACCACGTTCGAGGAACTCGACCTGACCGACCTCGCGGCCTTCCGCAACGAGATCAAGACGGATTTCCGGGCAACCTACGGGGCCAATATCACCTTCATGCCGTTCATCGTGAAGGCGGTCTGTGTGGCGCTGAAGGAGTACCCGAAACTGAACGCCTCGATGACCGAGAAAGAGATCATCTACAAGAACTACTATAACATCGGCATCGCCGCCGCCCGCGAGGAAGGCTTGATCGTCCCGGTGATCAAGGATGCCGACAAGAAGTCGGTCGTCGAGCTGGCGGTGGAGATCGCCCAGCTGGGGGATAAGGCGAAGCGGAACCGGCTGGTTCCGGACGACGTGAGCGGGGGGACATTCTCGATCACGAACGCCGGCATGTTCGGGGCGACTGCCTCGACGCCGATCATCAACCAGCCCCAGGTGGCGATCCTCGGCGTCCACGCGATTGTGAAGCGGCCCTGGGTGGTCAATGGCGAGATCGCCATCCGCGACATTTCGTCGTTCGGCCTGTCGTTCGACCACCGGCTGATCGACGGCCACACGGCGGTGCAGTTTCTGCACCGGATCCACGAACTGCTGGCCGATCCCCGGCGGCTGGCGCTGCACCTGCGGTAGGATGTCGGTCTACACGCCACGTCCCTACGGCTGGGTGCTGGAGGTCGGCCGGGTCGAGTACGAGCGGGCGCTCGCCTGGCAGCGCGGGCTGGTCAAGATGCGGCGCGAAGGGATGGCCCGCGATACGATCATGTTCGTCGAACACCCGGCCGTGTGCACGGTCGGCCGCGACGGGCACGAGGAGCACTACCGGAACATTTCCTCGGCGCCGGTGTTTGTTGAGCGGGGCGGCGATGTCACCTGGCATGGTCCCGGACAACTCGTGGTCTACTTCATCTTCAATCTCGCCCGCCGCGGGCGGGATCTCCACGCCTTTATGACCGCGATCCAGCAGGGAATCGTCGATGCTCTCGCCGAGTGGGAGATCGCGGCCCGCCTCGGGGAGGAGTACACCGGGGTCTGGGTGGGCCCGAAGAAGATAGCCTCGATCGGGGTGGCGGTGAAGAAGTGGATCACGTTCCACGGCGCGGCGATCAACCTCAACACCGACCTGCGCGAGTTTGCCCAGATGGAGCCGTGCGGGCTCAGCGCCGACCTGATGACCTCGGCCGCCGAGCAACTCGGCCGACCGGTCGACATGCAGGCCTTCGCGCAGGCGCTCCTGCGCGGCTACGCCGAGCGCTTCCACACCCAGTTCGACCCGGTGGCGCTCGAGGCGATCGCCGAGGATCTCGAATCGCAGTCCGGCGGCTACACAATCTAGGTTTGCGGGCGACGGGGACAACGGAAGGAAAGGAGACCTGATGGAGTTCGAGGGGAAAGTTGCGTTTGTGTCGGGGGGGACGCGGGGGATCGGGCTGGCGGTGTGCCGGAAACTCGCCGCGCGCGGCGCGCATATCGTGCTCACCTATTTCCGCAGCCGGTCGAATGCGCAGGAGGCGGTGGCCGAGCTGGAGAAGTTTGGGGTGGAGGCGACCGCGATCCGCGCCAACATGGGGAACATGGAGCAGGTCGCCGACGTGCTCAAGACCATCCGCGAGAAATACCGCAAGCTCGACATCCTCGTGTCGAACGCGGCCCTCGGGACCTACACCGACATGATGAATATCGACCGCAAGGACTGGGAGATCGCCATGCACACGAATGCGCGGGCGTTCCTCCAGTTGATCCAGATGGGGATTCCGATGATGCCGCGGGGGAGCAAGGTCGTCGCCCTCTCCTCGCTCGGGTCGATCCGCTACATTCCCGGATACGCGGCGATCGGCGTGTCGAAAGCGGCGGTCGAGAATATGGTGCGCTACGCGGCCATCGAAATGGCCTCCCGGGAGATTTACATCAACTGCGTCTCCGGCGGGTTCATCGACACCGACGCGCTCAAAGTTTTCCCCAACTACGAGGAGATGAAAAAGCAGGTAACCGCCCGCACTCCTTTCGGGCGCATCGGGCGCCCGGAGGAAGTCGCGGAGGCGGTGGTGTTTCTGTGCGGGGACGGGGCGAGCTGGATTACCGGCCAGACGTTGATTGTGGACGGAGGGTACAGCCTGATGTAGCCGGTCGGCGGAGCCGGGGGGGCGTTCCGGACAGGCCGATCGGGCGAAACCGGCCGGGCCGTGACCGTGAAGAAGGCGGTAAGTTTGACCAGACATCAAAACCTATATTGCGGACCTATGTGCTCCGCAAAAGACATTGACAATATTGAAGTTAGGCCAATTTCAGCGATCGGGAGTGCCGCAGACGGATCCCTGTCCCCCGGTGTCGCTTGCGCGATCCGTCACAAGCCCCGATCAAAAATGTTGCGTTGAGGATCGCGATTCATATATTTCCGCTTTTCAAACGCCGTGCCTTCAAGTGAAAATACAGGGCCGTGTCAACAGCGGGCAAATGTGACCTGAGTGACGATACTAGTAGAAAAAAGGAGACGCGAATCTATGAGTGAGAAGGGTCGAAGCGCCGGTGGCGGCCGGCGATTATACGGGGCGATCCGGTCGGTGGCGGCGGGTTTGGCGGCGGCGCTGGCCGCTCCGCTGGCGCGGGCCAGCGAAGCGGACATTGTAGTCCCCGACCTCAACACCGGCGATTTCTTCGGCATGACCGGCCACAACCTCCTGCTCTGGGGGATCGTGGTCTGCCTGCTGGGTATGGTGTTCGGCTGGTACGCCTACCGCGGGCTGCGCAAGCTCCCTGTGCACCAGGCGATGCGGGACATTTCGGAACTGATCTACGAGACCTGCAAGACGTACCTCCAGACCCAGGGGAAATTCATCATGCTGCTCTGGGCCTTCATCGGCCTCATCATCATGGTGTATTTCGGCTGGCTCCGACCGGTGGGCGCGGGCAATCTGCTGATCATCCTCCTGTTCTCGCTTGTGGGTATCGCGGGGAGTTACGGCGTGGCCTGGTTCGGGATCCGGATCAACACCTTTGCCAACTCCCGCTCGGCCTTCGCCAGCCTGACCGGGAAAGCCTACCCGACCTTTGCGATTCCGCTGCGGGCGGGCATCAGCGTGGGGACCCTGCTCATCTCCATCGAACTCATCATCATGCTGGCGATCCTCCTCTTTGTCCCCGGTCACCTGGCCGGTTACTGCTTCATCGGTTTCGCCGTCGGCGAGTCGCTCGGGGCCGCGGCGCTGCGTATCGCCGGCGGCATTTTCACCAAGATCGCCGACATCGGCAGCGATCTGATGAAGATCGTCTTCAACATCAAGGAAGACGACGCCCGCAATCCCGGCGTGATTGCCGACTGCACGGGCGACAACGCCGGCGATTCGGTCGGCCCGACCGCCGACGGGTTCGAGACCTACGGCGTGACGGGCGTTGCGCTCATCACCTTCATCCTCCTCGCCGTCATGAACCCCGCCATCCAGGTGCAGCTACTTGTGTGGATCTTCGTCATGCGCGTCATGATGATCGTCACCAGCATCGCCTCCTACTGGATCAACGGCGCGCTGGCGCGGGGCCGGTACGGCGACCAGGCGACCTTCAATTTCGAGGCCCCTCTGACTTCGCTCGTGTGGATCACCTCGATCGTCTCCATCGCCATGACCTACGTTATCTCCTACGCCATGCTGGCGGAGCTGGGCGGCGGTTCGCTCTGGTGGAAGCTGGCGACGATCATCTCGTGCGGGACCCTGGCCGGGGCGGTGATTCCGGAGCTGGTGAAGATATTTACGTCGACCAAGTCGCGGCACGTGAAGGAAGTGGTGACGGCGGCGCGGGAAGGGGGCGCCTCGCTGAACATCCTGTCCGGGTTTGTCGCGGGCAATTTCAGCGGCTACTGGATGGGCCTGTCGATCATCGCCCTCATGGCGATCGCCTGGGGGATGAGCACCTCGGGCCTGGGCGCCATCATGGCGGCCGCGCCGGTCTTCGCCTTCGGCCTGGTCGCGTTCGGCTTCCTCGGCATGGGGCCGGTCACCATCGCGGTCGACTCCTACGGCCCGGTGACCGACAACGCCCAGTCCGTGTATGAACTGTCGACGATCGAGACGATCCCGAATATCGCACAGGACATCAAGAGGGAATTCGGCTTCACGCCCGATTTCGAGAAAGCCAAGCTCACGCTCGAGGAGAACGACGGCGCCGGGAACACGTTTAAGGCGACCGCCAAACCGGTGCTCATCGGCACAGCCGTGGTGGGGGCCACCACCCTCATCTTCTCCATCATCCTGCTTCTGGCGACAGAGGCGGCGGGGCTCGAGGGGGTGCTGACGCTGGAGCAGATCAACCAGGCGCTCATGATGGCCGGGTACCACTTCTCGCTCCTGAACGCGCCCTTCCTGCTGGGCCTGATCGCGGGCGGGGCGGTGATTTACTGGTTCACCGGGGCGTCGACCCAGGCCGTGTCGACCGGCGCGTACCGCGCCGTCGAATTCATCAAGGCGAACATCCGCCTCGACGGCACTTCGCAGAAGGCCTCGGTGAAAGACAGCAAGCGGGTGGTCGAAATCTGCACCCAGTACGCGCAGAAAGGCATGTTCAACATCTTCATCGTCGTCTTCTTCACCACCCTGGCTTTCGCCTGCGTCGACTCCTACTTCTTCATCGGGTACCTCATCTCGATCGCGATCTTCGGGCTCTACCAGGCGATCTTCATGGCCAACGCCGGCGGCGCCTGGGACAACGCAAAGAAGATCGTCGAAACCGACCTGCGTGAGAAGGGCACGCCCCTCCACGCGGCGACGGTGATCGGCGACACGGTCGGGGATCCGTTCAAGGACACCTCCTCGGTGGCCATGAACCCGGTGATCAAGTTCACGACCCTGTTCGGGGTGCTGGCGGTGGAGCTGGCGATCGAGCTGACGCAGGGGACGCGGGTGGCGCTGGCCGCGCTGTTCTTCGCCATCGCGGCCGCCTTTGTCTACCGCTCGTTCTACCGGATGCGCATCACGACGACCGGAGTTCAGGAACCGGCCAAGCCGAACCGGAAGGCGGCGGCCGGCGAACCGGCGGAAGTCCGCGCCGCGCGCTGAGCCCGGTTTCCATTGAGTATTGACAGCCGGCCCGCTTTTTCGAGCGGGCCGGTTTTCTTTATGGCGCGAGCGGGTGACAGCCGGTGTCGCCGCACACGGCCGGCGAATTCCGGGCCCGGGCGGTGCTGCCCGCGCCGCCTTGACAGTCGCGCCGCCTGCCGGTATATTGCAGCCCGGCTGCCGCTTGACAGCGGCCGCCGTGAAGGAGTGTTACTCATGAAGCGCTTTGACATGCGGGTGGATCCCCTCACGAACGAAATCTACTACGCCGTGCCCCACAAGGGACACATGCTCGTGTCGGATCCTCTGCTGAACAAGGGGTACGCGTTCACCCGGGCCGAACGAAACGAATTCGAGCTCCTCGGTCTACTGGCGGATCAGGTGGGGACGCTGGAACAGCAGCGTACGCGCAACCACAACATCATCAAGTCCATGAACAGCGACCTTGACAAATACGTTGAGTTGATCGGACTGCTCGACCGCAACGAGACCGTCTTCTACTCGCTGTTGGCGCACCACATCGAGGAGATGCTGCCGATCGTGTACACGCCGACGGTCGGCCTGGGCTGCCTGAAACGCTCACACATCATCCGCCGGTGGCGCGGCATCTACGTCTCGCCCTCGAATGTCGAGTGGATGGAGCAAATCCTGCGCAACGTCGGGCTGCCCAACGTGTCGCTCGTGGTGGCGACCGACGGCGAGCGGATTCTCGGCCTCGGCGACCTGGGGGCCGACGGCATGGGCATCCCGATCGGCAAAATCGCCCTCTACGTCGCGGCCGCCGGCATCCATCCCGCCTCGACCCTGCCGGTGATGATCGACGTCGGTACCAACAACGAGCGGCTGCTGAACGATCCGCTCTACACCGGGTACCGCCAGCCGCGCCTGACGGGGGACGCCTACTACGAGGTGATCGAGCGTTTCGTGCAGGGCCTGCGGCGCGTCTTCCCGCGCGCCCTCCTGCAGTGGGAGGACTTCGGCAAGCAGCACGCCGCCACGCTGCTCGAGCGGTACCACGAGCGCATCCTCAGTTTCAACGACGACATCCAGGGGACGGGCGCCACCGCCGCGGCCGTGCTGCGCTCGGCCTTTCGCTTGACCGGACGGCCGGCGGCCGAGGAGCGGATCGCCATTTTCGGTTTCGGCCAGGCCGGCTGCGGCGTGGCGAACGCCCTCGTCACGCTGCTCACGCTCGAGGGCGGCCTGTCGACGGCCGAGGCGAGACGCCGGATATTCGCAGTCGATGTCAATGGACTCCTGCTCCAGGGCGACCCGGCGGACGCCTATCAGGCGGAGTTCCGGCAGCCCCGCGAGGTCGCGGCGGACTGGCCGGCGCCCAAGGACCGGGCGCCCAATCTCCAGGAGGTCATCCGGCACGGACGGATCACGACCCTCATCGGTCTGTCGGGACAAAAGGGAGCTTTCACCCCGGAGATCCTCGCGGCGCTGGCGGCGAATGCTCCGCGGCCGGTCATCCTGGCGCTGTCCAACCCGACCTCGTGCTGCGAAACGACCCCGGAGGCGGTGGTGGCGGCGACCGGAGGACGGGGCATCATCGCCACGGGGAGCCCCAGTCGGCCGGTGACGCTGCCGGACGGGCGGGAGATGACGGTGTCGCAGTGCAACAACCTGTATGTCTTCCCCGGCATGGGTCTCGGGGCGATCGTCTGCCAGGCGCAGAAGGTTTCGCACCGCATGTTTCACGCCGCCACCTGCGCCATTTCGGACATGGTCACCGAGGAGATGCGGTCGACCGGGTGTCTGCTGCCCGCACTCGAAAACGCCCGCGAGATCTCGTTCGCGGTGGCGCTGGCGGTGGCCCGGCAGGCGCGCGATGAAGGCATCGGCCTGGCCGCCTCCGATGACCGCCTCGCAGCCCTCATCCGCGGCGCCATGTGGGAGCCGAAGTACTACCCCTACCGGGCAGACATGGGGCATTAGCGTAAACTTCGACACACGAACCTGCAATTACTCACCGGCCCGCCTCTCCGCGCGGGCCGGTCCTATTTCGGGACGGGGGAGCGGGATCACACTTGGCCGGCCGGCCCCGGCGGACACTTGACCGGTCAACCTCCTTATTGGCTTTCGGTTATTCGCGGCCGCGACGCCCGGGTCGACCGGCCGAGCGGCGACCGACGGGGCAATATTTCCGCTTAAATCGCTTGCCCGACGGTTCGGATCGTGTTAAGATTGCCCCTGATTTGTGACCGGGGAATATCCTCGAACGACGCCGCCGGACCATGACCGGGCGTCTCAGACGGGAGATGCCATGTTAGAGAAACTCCTTCCCAGAGAAACCAGCTTCTTTAAGTTCTTCGAGCAGACGAGCGGGCTGGCGATCGAAGTGTGCGTCGAACTGGACAACCTGGTGAATTCGTCCAACGACGTTGCCGGCCGGGTGGCGCGGATCGAGCAACTGGAGCATGACGCCGACGAGGTGACGCACCAGTGCATCGATGCGCTGCACGCCACCTTCATCACCCCGATCGATCGGGCCGATATCCACCGCCTGATCAAGCGCATCGACGACATCATCGACTGCGTCGACTCGGCCGCGGCGCGGTTTCAGCTTTACGGTCTGACCGTGATGCGGCCGGAAATCCGGCAGCTCACCCAGGTCCTGATCGCCTCGGTGCGCGAGCTCGACAAAGCGGTGCGCGATCTCCCCGCGCTCAACCGTAAGGCCGAGGCGATCCAGGAATGCTGCCAGGCAGTGTACGAGGCGGAGCGGGAGGCCGACGACCTCTTGCGGGCGGCCCTCGTGCGCCTGTTCGCAGAGGAAAAGGACGTGTTCCTGGTGATCAAGTGGAAGGAGATGTTCGAGCGGGTGGAGCGGGCGACCGATCGTTGCCAGGAAGTCGCGAACATCATCTCGGGCATCGTTATCGAGGCATCCTGAGTCGATGGAACCGCTTCAGATCGTCGTCATCGGGGCAATCGGCGCGGCGCTGGTTTTCGATATCATCAACGGATTCCACGACGCCGCGAACTCGATTGCGACGGTCGTGTCGACGCGCGTGCTCAACCCGCGCCTGGCGGTCCTCTGGGCCGCTTTCTTCAACTTCACAGCCATGTTCGTCTTCGTCCCCCGCGTGGCCGACACGGTGTCCAAGATCGTGCGCATCGACGGCAAAGACACCGTGTATGTCTACGTCGTGCTGGCCGGCCTGATCGGGGCGATCATCTGGGACCTCATCACCTGGTGGCTCGGTCTGCCCACCTCGTCGTCGCATGCCCTGATCGGCGGGGTGGCGGGGGCCGGGCTGGCCTACCGGGGGCTCGATGTGATCCGCTGGGACAACGTCTGGAAAACCGTCCAATTCATCCCGCTGGCGCCGATGATCGGCCTCGTCCTGGGATTCTCTTTCATGCTCGGCGTGTTCTGGCTCTTTCGGCGCTGGCGGCCGAATTCGGTCGACCGGCTCTTCCGCCGCGGGCAACTGCTCTCGGCGTCGCTGTACTCGCTCGGGCACGGCGGGAACGATGCGCAGAAGACGATGGGGATCATCATGGCGCTCCTCATCGCCGGCGGGATGATGAGCCCCGATACGAAACTATCGCTGGGCAATTGGGATACGATGTGGATCATCGTGTCGTCGAACCTCGCGATGGGACTCGGCACCGCGTTCGGCGGCTGGCGGATCGTCAAGACGATGGGGATGAAGATCACCAAACTCAAGCCGGTCGGCGGATTCTGCGCGGAGACGGCCGGAGCCGCGACCCTGTTTGTGGCCACGCACTGGGGGATCCCGGTGTCGACGACCCACACGATCACGGGGGGGATTGTCGGCGTCGGCGCGACCACCAACCTGTCGGGGATCAAGTGGGGAGTGGTGCAGCGGGTCGTCTGGGCCTGGATACTGACGCTGCCGGCGGCCGGGCTGATCGCGGCCGGCAGTTTCTGGATCATGCAGCACCTGTTCATCAGCCCCTGACCCCTCCGGGATCCGCGGCGTCGGCCGCCGGTCCCGAAAGGTGAGATCGCCAAGAAATCTTTCGCCGGCGGGAGACGGACGGCTTGCGCGCGGGAGGGCCGCGCCTCTATATTGGCCCACCGGAAGAAAAGCAGCCGAACATGACACCACACATTCCCGCCCCCGGTTCCCGACGCCGACGCCCGCTCTATCTCAAGATTCTCTATGGTCTGCTTCTGGGTGTCATTGGCGGCGTGGCGGCCAATCTCGCGGCGGGCGGAACCGATCCGACGGTCGCGTGGGTGATTCACCATGTGACCGAACCCGTCGGACAGCTGTTTCTGCGGCTTCTCCTGATGGTGGTTGTGCCGCTGGTGTTTTCGTCGCTCATCGTGGGGGTGGCGGGGATCGGCGACCTGCGCACTTTGGGACGTGTCGGCCTGAAAGCGCTCGCCTACACGTTCGCGATCTCCACCATCTCGGTCGTCATCGGCATCACGCTGAGCAACATGATCCGGCCGGGGGAGCGGGTCGACCCGGCCACGGCAACGGCGCTTGAGTCGCGCTATGGGACGGAGGCGGCCGAACGGGTGGAGGCGGTGCAGACGGGGTCGGGGGAGTCCCCGCTGATGCGGGTGGTGCGGACCATTGTGCCCGCGAACCCGCTCGCGGCGGTGGGGGGGGAGACGCCGAACATGCTCCACCTCATGTTTTTCGCGCTCGCTCTGGGCATCGCGGCGACCCTCGTGCCGGCCGGGCTGGCGCGGCCGTTTGTCTCGCTCATGGAGTCGCTCTTCGGGCTGGCGGCCAAACTGATCGACCTGATCATGCTCCTGGCGCCGTATGCGGTCGCCTGCCTGGTGTTCACCAACCTTGCTGAATTCGGCCTCGACCTCCTCGGCGCCCTCGGCTGGTTCATCGTCACCGTGCTCCTGGGGCTGGCCCTGCATATGTTCGGCGTGTACTCGCTGTCGGTCTACCTGTTGTCGCGGCTCAACCCTCTGTACTTCTTCCGGCGGATCCGCACGGTGATGCTCACCGCCTTCTCGACCTCGTCCTCGAACGCCACCCTGCCCACCGCGCTGGCCGAGACGCAGCGGAACCTCGGCGTGCCGCGCGAAATCAGCACCTTTGTGCTGACTGTCGGGGCGACCGCCAATCAGAACGGAACGGCGTTGTACGAAGGAGTCACGGTGCTGTTTTTGGCGCAGCTCTCCGGCGTCGATCTGAGCCTCGGGCAGCAGATTCTCGTCGCTTATATGGCCATCCTCGGCGGGATCGGCACGGCCGGCGTGCCGTCGGGATCGATCCCCTTCATCGTCATCGTCCTGGCGACGATCGGCGTGAACCCGGCCCTCATTGCCGTGATCCTCGGCGTCGATCGGATTCTCGACATGTGTCGGACCACGCTGAATGTGACCGGCGATATCACGGCGGCGACGTTCGTGGCGCGATCGGAGGGGTACGAGTTCGCGCCGAGCGGGGGCAATGGGGATCCCGCGGAGCCGTCGGCTCACGGACCCGAGGCGGCCGAGGAGGGAGGGTCAGGCAGCCGGTGATGACGACCGCGTTTGACACCGCCATCCTGGGAGCTACCGGGAGACCGGTGCGGCGGCTGGGGCTCTCGGCGTCGTACTGGCCGGGGAAAAAAACGATCTACGAGGCGGTCGACTGCGGAGTAACCCTGTTTTTCGCTTACGGATTCGATTTCCAAATGATCCGGGCGCTGCGCAATCTCTTTAGAACCGGCCGCGACCGGTTCGTCGTGGTCACCGGCGCGTACAACCTGATCTGGACGCACACCGACGTCAGAAAGTCGTGCGAGAAGCGGCTTCGGCAGCTCGGCACGGACTATCTCGACTACTTCCTTTTCCTGGGCGTGATGAAACCCCGCGAGTTCCCCGCGCGGGTTCAGGAGGATCTGCTGCGGCTGAGGGAGGAGGGGAAGGTCCGGGGAGTGGGGGTGTCGTGCCACGATCGGCGCTTCGCCGGGCAGCTCATCGCGGAGGGGAGGGTGGACACTCTGATGATGCGCTACAGCGCGGCCCACCGCGGAGCGGAGACGGACATATTCCCCCATGTGGCGGCCCACCATCCGACCGTGATCAGCTACACGGCGACGCGCTGGCGGCAACTGCTGCGGCGGCCCAGAGGGTGGCCGGCGGACCGGCCGATTCCGACCGCGCCCCAGTGCTACCGGTTCGTGCTGTCCCATCCCTGTGTGGACGTTGCGCTGACCGCCCCCTCGAATGCCGCGCAGTTGCGGCAAAACCTGCTCGCCCTCGAGCAGGGGCCGCTGGCGGACGAGGAAATGGCGTTCATGCGGGAATTCGGCGACGTTGTCCACGGGCGAAGGCCGTGGTTTATGTGAGGCGCCCGCCGCGTCCGGGCAAAATGAAGCCGGCCCGCTCGTCCGAGCAGGCCGGCGTGTTTTCATGGTCTCGTGGGAAGAGACGCCCAGCCGCTCAGGCCGGCACGCTCGCCTTCTTCACCTGCTTGCCCAGCCACTCGGTGCTGACCGACTTCGGGCGGGTGATAGCGGTGCCCAGGGCGCGGTTGAGCACGAGCTGGGAGAGGATCCCCATGGCGCGCGACACGCTGAAGAGCACCGTGTAGTACTCGAATTGCGTCAGGCCGAACGGGTAGAGAACCGACCCCGAAGCGGCATCGACATTCGGCCACGGATCCTTCGCTTTCCCCTGCTCCTTGAGCACGTCGGGGACCACGTTGAAGACGCGGTTGACGGTCTGGAAGACCGGATCCTTGGCGAGGTACTTCTTGCCGAACTCGATGAACGCGGTGAAGCGGGGATCGGTGACGCGCAGGACGGCGTGGCCGTAGCCGGGAACCACTTTGCCGCTGTTGAGCGTCTCCCACGCGTACTTGCGCAGCTGCTCCTCGCTCGGGGCGCCGCCGAATTTCTCGATGGTCTCAAGCACCCACGCGAGGCACTCCTGGTTCGCCAAGCCGTGGAGAGGGCCGGCCAGACCGTTGAGACCCGCGCTGAGGGCGTAGTAGGGATCGGAGAGCGCGCTGCCGACGGTGTGGGCGGAGAAGGCGGAGACGTTGCCGCCCTCGTGGTCGCAGTGGAGCACGAGGTACAGCCGCATCATGCGCGCGGTATCCCCCTTGTGCGGCGGCAAACCGAGCATCTTGACATAGTCGGCCGCCCAGTCCTCTTTCTTATTGAGCTCGATGAGGTCGCCCTTGAAATACTTGATGCGGTAGACCGCGGCCGCGATCCCGGTGATCGTGCCGAGGATGCGGATCGAGTCCTCGAGTGCCGGCTCCCAGTAGACGTCCTTCTTCATCCCATCGGTGTAGCGCTTGCGGAACTGCGACTCGTTCTCCATGACGAGAATGCCCGTGTCGAGCATGGCCATCGGGTGCGACGTCTTGGGCATCGCCTTGAGAACTTTGAGGACGTACGGCGGAATCTCCGCGGCCGCGCGGAGTTCCTTCTGCAGACCCTTGAGCTCGTCCGCGGTCGGGAGATTGCCGGTGCAGAGGAGCCAGAAGATCTCTTCGGGCAGACGGTCGGTCAGCTTGCCGATCGGGATGCCGCGAATGATGAGGCCCTGGTCGGGTTCCACGACCGAGGTGTCGCACACCAGACCCTTGACGCCGCGCATGCCGCCGAACGCCTGTGCGATTGTGACGTCGGAAATCTTGACATCGCCGTGCTCCTTGGCGAGTCTCGTGCGCTCCTCGCGCCACTTGGGAATGAGATCGGCGAGAGTTTCCTTCAATGTTTTGGCCATCGATTGCTCCTTTTAATTCTTGAAGGTTTAACGCGAGAGGATATTACCGTTTTGTCAGGTCCCCAATATGTGAAAGGTTTCACATTAACGGGCGGTAGTGTAACACCTGGCTGCAGGCTTGTCAAGTGGGGTCGGGCAAAAAGCCCGAAAGGGGGGTCATTTTTCGAAGATTTTGCCGCGCCCGAGAATGTCATGCGGGTCGAAAACATCCTTGAACTTCTGCATCGCCGCCCGCGTGGCCGGATCGAATTCAAGACTGAGAAAGCGGCGTTTTGCCAGTCCGATCCCGTGCTCGCCCGACAACGTCCCGCCCAACGCGATCGTCCGGCGCATCAATTGCTCAACCCGGCGCCCGATCTCGGCCCGGTCCGCCTCAGAGCCGGTCATGCTGATGAAGTTGACATGCAGGTTGCCGTCGCCCGCGTGGCCATACGAGTTGATCCGCAGGGGGCTGGCCGCGTTCATCTCCATCACAAACGCCACCAGCGACGGGAATTTGGAGTTCGGAACCGCCACGTCTTCGGACACGCGGATCGCGGCCATCGCTTTGAGGGCGGTCGAGATGTTGCGTCTGACGTCCCATAGAGTTTCGGCCGCCTGGGCGTCCGGCTCGACACGCAGGTACGAGGCGCGGTGACGTTCGCAGACAGCCCGGATGTGCGCAGTTTCCTCTTCCGGGTCGCGCTCGGTGGTCTCGATCAGCAGGACAGCGGCGGCGCGATCGATCCCTTCGGTCCTCCTATATGCGTTGGCGGCGGCGGCCGCATCTCCGTCGACATACTCCAGAACCGTGGGGATAAGGCCGGAGCCGGTGATCTCAGCCACGGCCCGGGCGGCATCCTCTGGTTGGCGGAAGGCGACCAGGATGGTTATTCCCGTGGCGCCGGCGAGGATGAGACGGAGAGCTATCCGGGTGATGATGGCCAGTGTCCCCTCGGAACCGATGAGGATGTCCATGAGGTCGAAGCCGCGGTTCTGATTGAAGATACCGGTCTCGAGGAGGCGGCCCTCCCCGGTCACCCCCCGCACGCCCAGCACGTAGTCGCGGGTGACGCCGAACCGCTTGCAGCGCAGGCCGCCCGCGTTCTCGGCAACGTTGCCGCCCAGGGTCGACTGGTCGAATGACGCCGGGTCGGGAGGATAGGCCAGACCGTGGACGAGGGCCTGATCCTGAAGATGTTTGGTGATGACGCCCGGGCCGCAGAACGCAATGCGGCGGGCGGGGTCGATCGACAGCTCGGTCAGGCGCTCGGTGGACACGACGAGCTCGCCGTTGGCCGGAACACACCCCCCGGAGAGCCCGGTCCCAGCGCCGCGTCCCACGAGGGGGAGGCCGCGCTCGGCGCAAAACCGGACGGCCGCAACGACATCCGCCTCACCGGCGGCAAAGACAATGGCGGCCGGCCGGCCGCGAAAATCGGTCGCGTCATGGTGGTATGCGTCGTGGGCCTCGACCTCAAGGACCAAGGCTTCCGGAGAAGAAAGTAATGAGCGCAGGGCCGTAAAGTCGGAAGCGCGCATCGGGGGCCGTCTCCTGGTCGGGCGTTTGCGAAAAAGGGCGTGCCGGCGATTGTGCGGCTCTCCGGCGCCGCCGCTTCGGCGCTCACGAATTTTCGGTCTTGGTCGTTATGCCGGACGTTTCTTTCTGGGCGGCGTCCTTGTAGTCCTTCTTGCGATAATCGGTAATGTAGAATCCGCTGCCCTTGAAGAGGAAACCGGCCCCGCCGGAAATCACCCGCTCGACATAGCCCTGGCATTTCGGGCATTCGGTCAGAGGCAGTTCGCTGATGCGCTGAAACTCCTCGAAACGGCAGCCGCATTCGTTACACACGTACTGGTAGGTCGGCATCGGTCGTCCATCACTCCTTGTCAATCAGCTCACAGATTCTCGCCCGGTGGCCTGTCCGGCCGGGGCCGAGACAGGCGCACCGACAAATATATCACATTTTACACGGAATTAGTTCCCATTTCGTACCCTTGGGCGGAGCTGGGCGACGCCCTCTCCCAGCCGTCGCAAACCCTCGACGAGTCGGTGCTCGGCCGCGGCGTAGGATATACGGAGATGGTTTTCCGCCCAGAAAGCGGAACCCGGCACGACGGCCACGCCGTGCCGCTCAAGCAGAAAGAGGGCCAGGTCGGCGGAGGTCATCATCGGGCGGTCGCCGACTTTGCCGCCGAGGAGGCCGGAAATGTCGGGGAAGAGGTAGAAAGCGCCGTCGGCGTTCGGACAGGTAATGCCGGGGATGGCGCGGAGGGCGGCCAGGGCCCGGTCGCGCTGGGTCTGGAGCCGGATCACCAGGTCTTTTCGGAAGAAGTCCGGCTCCTCCAGCGCCGCCAGGGCGGCATGCTGAGAGATCGACGAGGCGTTGTTGGTTACGTGCGACTGGACCAGAGTCATCGCCTCAATCACTTTTCGCGGACCGACCGCGTAGCCGATGCGCCACCCGGTCATGGCGTAGCTCTTCGAGAAGCCGCTCACAATGATCACCTGGTCGGCCAGATCGGGAGCCAGGCGGAGCAGGCGATACGACTCGGCGGGCGGGTAGACGATCGCCTCGTAAATGTCATCAGTTATTACCCAGAGGCCGCGTTCCCTCGCGACGGCGGCGACGGCCCGGAGAGCGCTCTCGGAACAAACGGCGCCGGTCGGGTTGTGAGGAGAATTGACGATCACGGCGCGGCTGCGGTCGGTGATAGCCGCGCGGAGGGCGGGTTCGTCGATCTGGAAACCGTCCTCGGGCCGGGTCGGCAGCAGCACCGGGACAGCGCCGGCCATCTTGACCTGTTCCGGGTAACTCGGATAGTACGGTGAGGGGATGATGACCTCGCCGCCGGGTCCGGAGATTGCATAGAGGGCGTTGAACAAGGCCTGCTTGGAGCCGCTGGCGACGACGACCTGGTCCGGCGCGAAACGGAGGCCGTGAGTCTCGGAGACGAATCGGGCGATGGCGGTGCGGAGGTCGCGGATGCCGGAGGACAGCGTGTACTTGGTGTGGCCCTCGCTGATGGCGGCCATCCCGGCGCGGGCGACGTGTTCGGGCGTGGCGAAATGGAGCTCCCCGGTGGCCAGGGAGACGATGTCCTGCCCCTCGTGCACCAGGTCGCGCACGCGGGAAAAATACGCAGTCGTCCCCGAGGGCCGAAGCAACGCCATATTCGACGAGAGCTTCATCGCTGCCATCTTCCGGTCATGCCAAGGCGAAACCGAAAGCGGTTTCGCCTGGCAGACACAGACACTGTACGGGCCGCCCGCCGCCAGTGTGAGGCAGTGCGGCGGCGGAAGTATCAGGCGCCGCGCAACGCGCTGATGCCCTCTTTGGTCGGACCCGCCTTGACGACCTCGGGCGGAGTGCCATCGGCGAACTTCTTGAAGTTCTCGATGAACAGTGCCGCGAGCTGCAAGTACTTGTCCTCGTATGCTTTCGGGTCTTCCCACCCTTCGATCGGCCGCAGCACTTTGTCCGGCACGCCGGGACAGGACTTCGGGACTTGAAAGCCGAAGACGGGGTCGGTGCGGTATTCGACCTGGCTGAGAGTGCCGTCGAGCGCCGCGTTCAGCAGGGTCCGGGTGTGGTGGATGCTGATGCGCTTGCCGATGCCGTACGGGCCGCCGGTCCAGCCGGTGTTGACCAGCCAACAGGTCGCCCCGTACTTGAGCATCTTGTTGCGCAGCATGTCGGCATAGAACGCCGGGTGGTGGACCATGAAGGGCGCCCCGAAACAGGCTGAGAAGGTGATCTCCGGCTCCTTGCCCAGATCGACCTCGGTCCCCGCGACCTTGGAGGTGTAGCCGGATATGAAGTGGTACATCGCCTGCTCCGGCGTCAGCCGCGCGATCGGGGGCATCACCCCCGAGGCGTCGCACGTGAGCATCACGATGTTCTTGGGGTGGCCCGCCTGCTTGTCGGGTACGGCGTTGTCGATGTACTCGAGCGGGTAGGCGGCCCGGGTGTTCTCCGTGAGACGCTCATCGTCAAGGTCCAGAAGGCGCGAGACGGTGTCGAAAGCGACGTTTTCCAGGATCGTCCCGAACTTGCGCGTGCAGGCGTAAATCTGCGGCTCCGCGGTCGGGGAGAGCGCGATCACCTTGGCGTAGCAGCCGCCCTCGAAATTGAAGATCCCTTCGTCGCTCCAGCCGTGCTCGTCGTCGCCGATGAGGCCCCGCTTCGGGTCGGCCGACAAGGTCGTCTTGCCGGTCCCGGAGAGGCCGAAGAAGAGCGCCGAGGCGCCGTCGTCGCCGACGTTGGCCGAGCAGTGCATGGAGAGCACGCCTTCGAGCGGCAGCAGGAAATTCATGACGGTGAAGGCGGACTTCTTGATCTCGCCGCCGTAACCGGAATTGCCGATGAGGCAGAGCTTTTCGTCGAAGTTCAGCAGGATGAAGGTCTCGGACAGCGTGCCGTCAATCTGCGGCAGCCCCTTGAACGAGGGGATGGAGACGATCGTGAACTCCGGCACGAAGCGGCGGAGTTCGTCGTTGGTGGCCGGCTCGATGAACATGTTGCGGGCGAAGAGGGAGTGCCAGGCGTACTCGGTGATGACGCGGATGGGGAGCCGGTAGTTCTTGTCGGCGCCGCAGTAGCAGTCCTGCACGAAGAGATCGCGCCCCTGGAGGAAACCCTGGAGGCGGTTCCACACGAGATGGAACTTGTCGAGGCTGAAGGGGCGGTTGTATTCGCCCCACCAGATGCGGTCTTCGGTGGAGGGTTCGCGGACGACGAACTTGTCGTTGGCCGACCGGGCCGTGTGTTTGCCGGTGCTCACGGTGAGCGCGCCGCCGTGGGTCACTTTCCCCTCGCCGCGGAAGATGGCCTCTTCGTAGAGAGCCTCGCTCGGGAGGTTCCAGTAGACGTTGTGGAGGTTGGTGAAGCCGTGGTTGTCCAGGCCGTATTCGCTCTTGACCGCGCCGGCCTCCTTCTGGGCCGGGGTCTTGATGTCGATGATGTACTGGGTCATTTCCAATCCCTCCGCATTTTGCGGTCGCCGATGTAGATTTCGTTGGGCGACTCGGGATCGAGAGCCCACTTGATGCGGGCCACACCTTCCTTGATCTCCTTGATCGTGCCGCAGAAGGAGAGGCGCAGGCGGCCCTCAAGGCCGAACTCTTTGCCGGGGACGCTGACAACCCGGGCAACATCGAGGAGGAACTTCGACAACTTGACCGAATCCTTCTGGTAGGCGCGGAAATCCGGCAGGCAGTAGAACGTGCCTTTGGGCGGGTCGATGACGACGCCGTTGAAGGCCCGCAGCTCGTTCACCATCACCTTGGCGTTGTTCTCCAGCGTGAGACGGAGGCTCTCGACGCTGCTCTGGACGCCCATGAGGGCGCCGGCCGCGGCCGCCTGCGCGACCACCGACGGGCACGAGGTGTTCTGGGCCGAAATGTTGATCATCGCGGCCGTGATGTTCTGGTTGGCCACCGTCCAGCCGATCCGGAACCCGGTCATCGCGTACGATTTCGAGACGCCGTTGACCACGATCAGACGGGAGTTCTCGGACTGGTCCTTCGCATACTTGTAGCAGGGCGTCCACTTGCCGTCGGAAAACACCAGCTTGTGGTAGATGTCGTCCATGATCAGGTAGATCCCCTTCTTCTCGCAGTACTGGACGATCTCGCCGATGAAGTCCTCGCTGTAGACGGCCCCGGATGGGTTGTTCGGGCTGTTGATGACAATCGCTTTCGTGTACGAACTGACCTGCTGGGTGATGTCCGCCATGGTCGGTTCGAAGCGGCCGCTCTCGGGGGTGACGATGACCGGGACGCCGTAGACCATGCGGACGATTTCCGGGTAGCTGACCCAGTAGGGGGCGACGATGATGACCTCGTCCTGGGGGTTGACGATGGTCATCATGAGGTTGTAGAAGGCCTGCTTGGCGCCGGAGAAGGCGATGACGTTGCGGGGGCCGACAACCTTGTTGTAGTTCTCCTCGGTGTACCGGATGATCGCCTTGATGAGGGAGGGGATGCCCTCCGTGGGGGTATACCGGATTTCTGCCGAGGTGAGTTTGGCCGCGCTGGCGAGCACGGCGTCGATGGGGACTTTGCTCTTGGGCTCTCCAGCGCCGAGGTGAATCACGGGTTCGCCGCGCTCTTTCAGGAGGCGGGCGGCCTCGTTGAGCTTGAGCGTCGGCGACTCCTTGACTTCCCGGGCCAGTTGACTGATGCTCATGGTCCTACCCTCGTAAAAGTGTCGCGATCGCGCTGACGTCGACGATGTCATCGGCCGAACAGCCGCGCGAGAGATCGTTGGCGGGTTTGGCGAGTCCCTGGATGATCGGGCCGGTGGCGGTGGCCTTGGCCAGGCGCTGGGTCAGCTTGTAGCCGATGTTGCCCGCGTCGAGATCGGGGAAGACCAGGACGTTGGCGCTGCCGGCGATCGCCGAACCGGGGGCCTTCTTCGCCCCGACTTCCGGCACGATCGCGGCATCCAGCTGAAATTCTCCGTCCGCCTTCAGATCCGGGTGCTCTTTCTTCAACAGGGCCAGCGCGGCCAGTACCTTGTCGACATCCTCGTGCGCGGCCGAACCTTTGGTCGAAAAGGACAGCAGGGCGACGCGCGGCTCCTCCCCGAGGAGGAAGCGCAGAGTGTCGGCCGAGGACACGGCAATCGAGGCGAGCTGCTCGGGCGTCGGGTTGGGCACGACCGCGCAGTCGGCGAACACGAACACCTTGTTCTTCTCTCCCCGGTATTCCGGGATCGTCATGAGAAAGCAGCTCGAGACGGTGGTGATGCCGGGTTTCAGCCCGAGGACGTGGATGGCGGCGCGCAGGACGTTGCCGGTGGTGTTGACGGCGCCGGCGACCGAGGCGTCGGCCCGGTCGTGGCGCACGAGCATGGCGCCGAAGTACAGCTCGGTGGCCATCTGCTCGCGCGCCTGGTCGGGGGTGAGCCCCTTGGCCTTGCGCATCTCGTACAGCTCGTGGGCATATGCCTCGAACTCGGGGTGCCGGCGCGGCGTGATCACCTCGACGGCGCCGAGCTGCAGCCCCCGGCCTTTTGCCTCGGCCGCGATTTTGTCCGGGTCGCCCAGGAGAATGACCCGCGCGATCTTCTCGGCGGTGAGCTTCTTGGCGGCCTCAATACTCCGGGGCTCGGCGCCTTCCGGCAGCACCACTGTCCCGTGTTTCTTCCGGGCACGTTCCTTTATGAGCGATACGGCATCCATGATGCACTCCCACAGTTCGACTATTGTGTATTCCCGGTCGGCGCGAGCGCCCCGAGACTGTCATTGAGTTCCGGATCAGTCAGAAAAGCCTGGATGAACTCCTCCAGGTCGCCGTCCATCACCGCCTGCACGTTGCCCGTTTCCACCGATGTCCGGTGGTCCTTGACCATCTGGTAGGGCTGGAAGACGTACGAGCGGATCTGTGACCCCCACTCGATCTTCTTTTTGGACTCCTCGAACTTGGCCATCTTCTTGGCCTCCTCCTCCCGTTTGAGCTGGTAGAGGCGGGACTTGAGGACGGTGAAGGCGGCCTCTTTATTCTTGTGCTGGCTGCGCTCGGACTGGCAAGTCACCACGATCCCGGTCGGGAGGTGGGTCAGCCGAATGGCCGAGGATGTCTTGTTGACGTGCTGCCCGCCGGCCCCCGAGGAACGGTAGGTGTCGATCCGCACCTCCTCCTCCCGGATCTCGATTTCGATGTTGCCCTCGACTTCCGGGAAGACGTGCACGGAGACGAAGGACGTATGGCGGCGGGCGGCTGCATCGAACGGGGAGATGCGCACGAGGCGGTGGACGCCCGATTCGGCTTTGAGGTAGCCGAAGGCGTAGTCCCCCTTGATTTCGAGCGTCGCCGATTTCAGTCCGGCCTCGTCGCCCGGCTGGTAATCCATGAGTTCGACGGTGAAGCCGTTGCGCTCGGCCCAGCGGTTGTACATGCGAAAGAGCATGTCCGCCCAATCCTGCGATTCGGTGCCCCCGGCCCCCGGGTGGATGGAGAGAATGGCGTTGCGGTGGTCGTCCGGTCCGGACAGCAGGGCGGCCGATTCAATGCGGGCGAGCTCCTTCTCAACGCCGTCCAGGGTCGCTTCCAGTTCGACCAGCTCGCCCGGGCTCTCCACGGCGTCGGCCAGCTCCAGCAGTTCCTCCACGGCCGTGAGATCGGCGGCGAGGCGCTCGTAACTCTCAAGCCACCGGCGATGGACCGCGAGTTCTTTCAGGATCCCCTGGGCGCGCTGGTTGTCATCCCAGAAGTCCGGGGCGCCGGAAGCGTCTTCGAGTTCTTTCACTTTGTCTCGGCGTGCCCCCAGGTCAAAGATACCTCGCAAGCTTTTCGAGGCGACCTTTCAGTTCGGGGACACGGATCTTCAATTCTGCCAGCATCGCGCCGTCACCTCCGTATCTGGAAGGGTCAAATATAAGCGGTCCTCTCGGAAGGGTCAACACGAATCGGGGAGAGATGTTATTTTTTTCACAAGCTCCGCGGGCGCGCGCCGCGCACAAAAGGGCGTTGACAAGCTGCTCTCCGCCGCTATCTTGGGACCCTGATATGCAAGTACAAACACTCGTCGTCGGCGCCTTTCAGGTCAACTGCTATCTGTATTGGGGCGACGCGGCCGGACGCGGGGTCATTATCGACCCCGGCGATGAAGAAGAGCGGATCGCGGACGCGGTTACGAAGGCCGGGTTTGAGCCGGCCGCGGTGCTGCTGACGCACGGACACGGCGACCACATCGCGGCGGTGTCGCCGCTGATGAAGCAGTACGGAATTCCGCTCTGGGCCGGAGCCGGCGAGGAGAAGCTGCTGGCCAATCCGACGGCGAATATCTCAGCCCTCGTGGGGCGCCCGGTGACGACCCCGGTGCCGGACAAGCTGTTGCGGGACAATGAGGTGGTGTCGGCAGGGCCGTTTGACCTGCGGGTGCTCGCGACGCCCGGGCATTCGCCCGGCGGCGTGTGCTACCTGGACGAGCGGGCCGGCGTGCTCTTCACCGGCGACACCCTCTTCTGGGGGTCGATCGGCCGGACCGACCTGCCCGGCGGTTCCCACACGCAACTGATCCGGTCGATTCGGGCGAAGATACTGACGCTGCCGGACGGGGTGATCTGTTACCCCGGCCACGGACCCACGACCACGGTGGGCGGCGAGCGTGTGAACAACCCCTTCCTGATGGATGATTATGTCTGAGCCGAACATCGCGCGGCTGGCCACGCCGCACCTGACCGACTTCCACGTCCACTGCGATTATTCGACCGACGCCGTGGGGACAATCGACGAGTACTGCCGGGCGGCCCTCGCCCGGGGGCTGGCGGAGATCTGCTTCGTCACCCACTACGACACGAACCCGGCGGTCGATTCCGGCGACTGTTTCGTGCGGATCAAAGGGGTCGAACGGCGGGCCGCCCCGGAACACCTGGCCCCCTATGTCGACGAGGTGCACCGGGCGCACGACGAATACTACCCCCGCGGGTTGATGGTCAAACTCGGGATCGAGGTCGGGTGGTGGGAAGGCTGCGAGGACACGGTGCGGGGGGCGATCGAGCGCTACCCCTTCGACTACGTGCTGTGCGGCATTCATGATGTCGGCGACGTCTGCATCTGCTCGCACGACACCGAGGGGAATCTTGGGCGCATGGCGCCCGAGCGGCTCATCGAGGAATACTTTCGCCAGGCGGTGCTGGCCGCGCGCACCGGGCTGTTCAGCGCTCTGGCGCACCTCACCTACTACCGGCGGTTCGGCGAGCAGTACTACGGGAGCATCATCAACGAGCTCCACCGGCCTTACCTGCCGGAGCTGTGGGAGGCGCTCCGCGCCGGGGGCACGGCCATGGAGATCAATACCTCGGCGATCCGCCACGGGCTGGGGGAATACTATCCGCCGCCCGGCCTCATCCACGCGGCCCGGCGGGCCGGCGTGCGCGTCGAGCGCCTGGGGTCGGACTCCCACCGTCCCGAACAGGTGGGGCTTGATTTCGATGCCGCGGCGCCGCTGGTGGCCGAGCAGGCGCCCTACTACGGCGAGTGAGGTCCCGGGTGGCGGCGACACGTTCCCCGAAAAAACTCCCCCGCTCGTTCTACGCCCGGCCTACACTCGAGGTCGCGCCCGATCTGCTGGGCAAGTTCATCGTCTACCGCTCGCCGCGCGGCCGGCTGGCCGCCCGGATCACCGAAGTCGAGGCCTACATCGGGCAGGACGACCCGGCGTGTCACGCCAGCCGCGGAAAAACCGCGCGCAACGAGGTCATGTTCGGACCGCCCGGTTTCAGCTACATCTACTTCATCTACGGCATGTACTACTGCCTGAATGTCGTGACCGAACCGGAGGGACAGCCGGCGGCCGTGCTGGTGCGGGCGGCCGATCCGGCAGAGGGCCTGGATCTCATCGCCCGGCGATCCTCGGGAAACGGACCCCACGCCTGGCTGGCGGGACCGGGGAAGTTGTGCCGGGGATTCGGACTGACCCGCCGGCAAAACGGCATTGATTTGACCCGTGATGTTCTGTATCTTGAGGACCGCCACGCGCCGGTTGAGGCGGTCGGCCGGTCCCCGCGCATCGGGATCCGCGTCGGCGCCGAACGGATGTGGCGATTCTACGACCAAAATGCCAAGTCCCTGTCCCGGCCGGGATAACCGCAGTGAAGAGAGGTGAGGAACCGTGGCCAAGTCATCCCCTGTCAAGGCGAGCGAGACATCGACAAAGAACTCCGGCAAACCCAAGCGGCGCGAACACCCTCGCAGCGTGGTGTCCGTCCGCGACCGCACCATCCCCATTTCGGTCTTCGGCAACGTGATGAAGCAGTTCGACATGGCGGCCGCGAAGCTGAACCTCGAACCGGAACTGCTCAATTTCATCAAACTCCCCCGCCGCAGCACCATCATGCACCTGCCGGTGCAGATGGATGACGGCACCTGGCGGATGTTTTTGGCCTATCGCGTGCAGCATTCGATCGCCCGCGGTCCCGCCAAGGGCGGGATCCGCTACCATCCGGATGTCACGCTCGACGAGGTGCAGGCGCTGGCCTCGTGGATGACCTGGAAGAGCGCGGTCGTCAACATACCTTTCGGCGGCGGCAAGGGAGGGATCGTGTGCGATCCGACCAAGCTCTCGCTGAGCGAGCTGGAGCGGCTGACCCGGCGGTACGCGGCGGACATGGTGGACCTGTTCGGTCCGGACCAGGATGTGCCGGCGCCGGACGTCGGCACCGGCCCGCAGGTGATGGCGTGGTTCATGGACACCTACTCGATGCGGGCGGCGCACCCGGTGCCGGGCGTGGTCACCGGCAAGCCGCTGCAGTTGGGCGGGTCGCGCGGGCGCGTCGAGGCGACCGGGCGCGGCGTCGCCCTCTGCGTCAGGGAAGCGGCGCGCTACCTCGGCTTCGAACTTGGCCGCTGCACCGCCGCCGTGCAGGGGTTCGGCAACGTCGGTTCGATCTCGGCCAAACTGCTGCACGAGCTGGGGGTGAAAGTCACCCACGTCTCCGACGTGAACGGCGCGCTCCGCGATCCGCACGGGCTGGATATCGAGGCGCTCCTCGAGTACGCCCAACAGAAGCGGACGATCGTGGGATTTCCCCGCGCCGAGGCTATCGAGGCGGCCGACGTTCTGGCGGCCGAGGTCGATATCCTGGTGCCGGCCGCCCTGGAAAATCAGATCACGCACGCGAATGCGAAGACTGTGCGGGCGAGGATCATCGCCGAGGGCGCCAACGGACCGACCACGCCGGAGGCGGACGCGATCCTGAACAAGAAAGGGATCATGGTCATCCCCGACATTCTCGCCAACGCGGGCGGCGTGACCGTGTCGTACTTCGAGTGGGTCCAGAACCGGATCGGCTATTTCTGGTCGGAGGAGGAAGTGAACCGTCGGCTCGAGGAGAAGATGGTGATGGCGTTCAACGACGTTCTGCGGGTAGCGCAGGAACACCATGTGGACATGCGCATCGCCGCCTACATGCTGGCGATTACGCGGGTGGTCGAAGTCGTGCGCCTGCGGGGGATCTACGCCTGAACCGGGCGCCCGCTGACAGGCCGCGTCGGGGGGACAGCTCCGCGTCGGGTTTTTGGTGGCCGTCGGGCCGACCGCGCCGTATAATGTGCATGTCGTCGGGACGCTTCAACCCGGCGGCGCGCGAGATTATGTGATGGATGCGGACTTTCTCCAGCGGGCGCTCCTGGCGGGACCGGCGATCCTCTTTTCGCTGACCTTCCACGAATTCTCGCATGCCTACCTGGCCTACTGGTTCGGCGACACCACGGCGCGGGACCTCGGGCGGCTGACCTTCAACCCCCTGGCGCATCTGGACCTCTTCGGCACGATTGTGATGGTTTTCTCGCAGTTCACCTTCGGCTGGGCGAAGCCGGTGCCGGTCAACCCGTGGAATCTGCGCAACCCGCGCCGGGCGGATTTCTGGATCTCGGCAGCCGGGCCGCTGTCCAATCTTACCCTCGCGCTGGCCTTCGGATCGCTCTTCCGGATCCTGGGTCCGCACGCGGGGTCTCTGCCCGAAGCGGTCCCGTTGTTTCTTATGTTCGCCGTGCAGGTCAACATCGCCCTGGCAGTTTTCAACCTGATTCCCCTGTTTCCGCTGGACGGTTCGCATATGCTTCGCAATGTTCTTCCCGAGGAAATGGGGTCGGCGCTGGACTCTTTCGACCGGATCGCGCCGTTCGTGCTCCTGCTGCTGGTGGTGACCGGAGCGGTCAGTGTCATCCTTGTCCCAATCATGCGGGTCCTCATCCCGCTGCTTCTCGGAGCATGAGATGCGCACGCGGCGGGGCATAGTCATCATGCCGTCGGCGGCGCTCGCGCTTGTCCTGTCGGCCGGCTGCGCCGGCGGGTACCGGGGAGGGGCGCCGGAAACGCGCGCCGACCTCGATCGGGTGGAAGTCACCGCCGACGCCTACCTCTTCGATGCGCGCCTGGTGCGGGAGGGGAAGCCGACGTCGGTGCGGTTGGAGATCTACTACACCGACACGCTGATCGGTCTGGGTGGACGGGGCTATCTCGGCAAAGGGGCGCTCAAAGGATGGCTGCGCGAGGATTCACTGAGAGTCTATTTCCCTGGTTCCAACGAGTATGTCTACGAGGCGGTGCCGACGCTCCTGGAGTCGGACGCCTGCGCGCAGGCGGAGGTCCGGGTGCCGCTTGCCGGACTGCTTTCGACCACGCCCGATTCGCTCGGGGCGGCGGAGGATCTCGAGGTGGAGGCCGATTACGTGGATCCCGATGAACCGCGCTTTGTGATTCGCGGGCGGGGATGTCCCTGGCGGCTGGAGATCCGCTACGACCGGCGCGACGACCGGTGGCAGGTCAAGGAGTTCCGTTTCGCGGACGGCGCCGACCTGTGGCTGACGGCGCAGCGGCGGACGGTAAAGCACGGGGCGAAAATGAGCGCCGGCCGGTTCGCGGTCGCCATCCCTGAAAACGCCGTCCGGATCGTACCCTGAAACCGCCGGGCGGTTGACTTCCCTCCCCGCCGGAGCGATATTGCCGACCGGTCACTTTCTTACGGAGCAAGTCAGTGAATCTGTATCGTCGGGCGCTCGCGGCCCTGAAACCCTACTGGAAGCACCTGGTCACCGCCTCGGTGTCGGCGGCCCTCTCGGCAGTGCTCGCCGGCCTGCTGGTGTGGATGCTCGGCCCGCTTCTCATGGTGCTGTTTGAGGTGTCCGATCCGATGGCGACGGTGGCGGCGCCGACGGCTACGGCCGAGGTCCGGCCGGCGACCCCCGGCGAAGCCACCGGGAACTCGGGGATGATCCAGAAGCTCTCCTCCCGGCTGGGCAAAGTCAAGGAGTCGATGCAGGCCTGGGTCGACGGTATCGTGCGCTCGGACAACCGCCGCCAGACCCTTCTCAACTTCTGCTGGCTGGCCTTTCTGGTCGTGATCGCCAAGAACGTCTTCCTCTACCTGCGGGGCTACTTCATGGCCTACGTCCAGCAAGCCCTGGTGCGGCGTTTTCGCGACCAGTTGTTCGAGAAATACCAACGGCTGCCGCTCGGGTATTTTCACGGCCGGCGCACCGGCCAGGTCATCTCCCGGATCACCAACGACGTCCTCGTCCTCAATGATTCCGTCGACATCGGATTCAACAATTTGGTCACCGACGCCATCACGGTGATTGTGCTGTTCGCTTTCCTCGTGATCCTGAGCTGGAAGCTGACGCTGCTGTCGATGATCGTGATGCCGCTCGTGTTCGTGTTCATCTGGTTCGTGGGGAAGAAGCTTCGGAAGTACTCGGCCCGCACGCAGGAGCGGATGGCGGACGTCAACTCGGTGCTGGAGGAGGCGGTCACCAACCTGCGGATCGTGAAGGCGTTTTCGACCGAGGAGTTCGAGACCGGGCGGTTCTTCCGGGCCACCCACCAGTATTTCCGGTCGCTTCTGCGCATGACCCGGATCCGGCACCTCGCGGCGCCGATCAACGACATGCTGGCGACGACGGCCGGGCTGTTTATCCTGCTCGTGGCGGGGACGCGCATCATCGCCGGGACGGGAGAGCTGAGCGCCGGGGACTTCATCACCTTCATCGTCGCCATGCTCGCCATGATCAAACCGGTCAAATCGCTCAGCCAGATCCACATCAAGCTGCAGGAGGGGATGGCGGCGGCGGAACGCATTTTCGAGGTGCTCGACGCCCCCGAGACGGTGGGCGAACCGGCGGCGCCGGTTGTGCTGCCGGAGTTCCGCGAGGTAATCCGCTACGAGGGCGTCTGGTTCCGCTACGAAACCTCCGACGACGTCCTCCGCGACGTGACGTTCGAGGTGCGCAAGGGAGAGGTGGTCGCGATCGTCGGACCTTCGGGCGCGGGCAAGTCCACCCTGCTCGACCTGCTCCCGCGCTTCTACGATCCGCAGCGGGGGAGGGTGGCGATCGACGGGCATGACATCCGCACGCTCTCGCTGGCCTCGCTGCGGCGGCAGATGGGGATTGTCACCCAGGAGACGCTCCTGTTCAATGACACGATCGCCAACAACATCGCGTACGGCTTGACGGACGTCCCGCGCGAGCGGATCGAGGAGGCGGCGCGGATCGCCAACGCCCACCAGTTTATCGCTGAATTCGAGCGGGGCTACGACACGCCGGTGGGGAATCGGGGGGTGATGCTGTCGGGAGGCCAGCGACAGCGGGTGGCGATCGCCCGCGCGCTCCTGCGCGATCCGGCGATTCTGATCTTCGATGAAGCCACGTCGGCCCTCGACACCGAGTCGGAGCTGCTCGTTCAGGAGGCGATCGACCGGCTCATGCGGGACCGGACGGTGCTGGTGATCGCCCACCGGCTGTCGACGGTCAAGAATGCCGACCGCATCATCGTGCTCGACCGCGGCCGCATTGTCGAATGCGGGAGCCACTCCGACCTGCTGCGGCACAACGGACTGTACAACCGGCTGTACACTATGCAGTTTCAGGACGTCGATGCACATACTCCAGCTTGACTCCATCGAACCGGAAACCTACGGCGGTATGGAAGAATGGATTCGGCTGGTCTCCGGCGGATTGGCCGCGCGGGGACACCGGGTCACGGTGGTCGGGCGGACGGGCGCAGAGTTCCTTCGGCGGGTCGAGCTCGATACCCGGGGCGTAGAGACGCTCCACCTGGCAATCGCCGGGGATTTCGGTCCGCTCGTGATCGCGCGCCTGCGCACCTTCATGCGCCAGCGCGCTGTCGATATCGTCACCGTCAATTTCAATAAAGACATCCGGCTGGCCGGAATCGCCGCCCGCTGGGCGGGCCGCCCGCGCGTGATCTGGCGGGTCGGACTGGACATCGCCGGAGACCGCCTCCGGCACCGCCTCCTCACGCCCCGCCTGGTCGACGCCGTCATCACCCCCTCGGCCGCGCTCAAGAAGCAGATCGTCGCCCACGGCTACATCAGTCCGGAGATGGTCACGGTGATTCCGAACGGAATCCCCGACCGGCCGGTGCACGAACAGCGGCCCCAGGCGGCGCGGCGGCTGCGCGAGAAGTACGGCCTGCCGCCGGCGGCGCTGGTGGCGGTGACCTCCGGGAGATTTGTCGATCAGAAGGGGCACGCCTACCTGGTGGCGGCCGCCGGCGAGATCATCCGGCAGGCGCCGGACATTCGGTTTCTCTGGCTTGGGGACGGCCCCCTCGAGACTCGTCTCAAAGCGGCCATCGCGGATGCAGGCCTGGAGAGCTTTTTCGTTTTTGCGGGTATGCTGCGCGACTTCGACCTGGAACTGGCGGGGAGCGATTTCATGCTCCACCCGGCGGTGGAGGAGCCCTTCGGGTTCGTCCTGATCGAAGCGATGCGGGCCGGGCTGCCGGTGGCCGCGACGCGGGTCGGGGGAATCCCCGAGGTGGTTGCGGAGGGGTCGAGCGCAGTCTTGTTCCCGCCGCGCGATCCGGCGGCCCTGGCGGCGGCGGCGGTCGCCCTGGCCTGCGATTCCGACGCCCGCACGCGCCTGGGACGGGCCGGGCGGGAGCGATTCGAGCAGCGGTTCAGCGCCGACCGGCTTGTCGATGACGTCGAGCGGTTCTTCCTGTCGCAACTGGAGGAGGCCGGGCAGAGCCATGGGACGGCTTAAGGAGTTCGAGTACTCGTTCAAGCGGTTCTTCTACCGGGCCACCGCGTCGCTGCTCCGGCCGCGGCCGGTCGGGGAGGGACCGCTCGACGGCGCGGCGCTGCGGAAAGTGCTCTTCCTGCGCCCGGACAAACTCGGCGACATGGTCATTTCCTTCCCCGTCTTCGACGCTCTTCGGACCCGGTATCCCCACCTGCGCATCGGGGTGCTGGCATCGCCGCGAAATTCGGCCATCACCCTGGGCGACCCGCGTTTCGACGAGATCTACATGTACACCAAGCGGGCGCCGCACGACCTCCGCGAACTCCGGCGCCTCCGGCGGGCGCAGTACGACTGCGTGGTCGACCTCGTCTACGGCGATTCGGTCACAACCCTGTACCTCTCGGAGTACGTGGCGCGCGGCAAGCCTCGGATCGGCGTGGGCAAGGAGCGCTACGCCCGGTACTACGACTTCAACCGCTCCGGCCGGGGACAGATTCTTGAATGCACGCTCCAGGTGCTGGCGGCGTTCGGCATCGACCCTGCGGCCGTTAACCCGTACGCGGGGCCGCATCTGAGCCGCAGCGATCAGGAGTTGGCCGCGGCCTTTCTCGGCGCGGCTGCGGCCGACGGCGCCGGCAGTTTGACAGTCGGGCTCAATCTTTCAGCCGGGATGCCGTCGCGCCTGTGGCAGCCGGAGAAATCGGCCGAGCTGGCGGCGCGCATCCTGGCCGCCCGTCCCCGGGCCCGCATTATCGTCATCGTCGTGCCCGGCGACCGCCGCCGCGGGCAGGAACTGGTGCAGGCGGTGCGCGACGCGCGGGTGCACCTGGTGCCGGACGGCCTCACCCTCCGGCAGGTGGCCGCCGTGATCAGCCGGCTTGACCTGCTCGTCACGCCCGACACCAGCCTCGTGCATATCGCGCGGGCGCTCCAGGTGCCGGTGGTCGGGCTGTACAGCTGCCACGAACGCAACTTCCGCCAGTGGCGGCCGTACGGGCAGGACATCGGAGCCGTCGTCGCGCCGAGCGAGGACAACATTTTCGCCATCACGGTCGACCAGGTTATGGCGGCCTTCGAGCAGGTCGCGGCCGGGCGGCTGGGCGTGGAGGAATGATGGGTCTGACGGTTGTGGTCATCACCAAGGACGAGGAGGCCAACATCGAGCGCTGCCTTGAGTCGGTGGCCTGGGCGGACGAGCTCATCGTCGTCGATTCCCAATCGACTGACCGGACGGCCGAGCTGGCGCGGCGGCGCGGGGCGGTTGTGTGCGACGTGGAGTGGCGGGGGTTCGGCCCGGCCAAACGGCGCGGTGTGGCGCTGGCCACCCAGGAGTGGGTGCTGTCGCTCGATGCCGATGAAGTCGTGGGAACCGAGCTCGCCCACCAGATCCGCCAGGTGGCCGCCGGCGGCGGGGAGCACGACGGCTACTACGTCGGCCGGCGCACCAATTTCCTCGGCCGCTGGATCTCGCACTGCGGATGGTACCCCGATCCGGTTCTGCGCCTGTTTCGCCGCGAAAAGGGGAATGTCAACGAGGCCGTGGTCCACGAACAGGTGGAAGTCGACGGATCGGTGGGGCGGCTGTCCGGCGAACTCCTGCACTTCAGCTACCCGACTCTGGAGCACTACCTGGCCAAATCGGCCGTTTACACGACTCTCGGAGCGCGCGAGGCGTTTCGCCGGGGCCGCCGCGCGCGCTGGTATGATCTTGTCATTCGGCCCCCGATCTCGTTCTTTTCGCATTATATTGTCCGGCAGGGATTCCGCGATGGAATGGAGGGATGGATCATTTCGGTGATGTCGGCGGTTGCGGTCTTTGTGAAATATGCCAAGCTGCGCCACCTGCAGCGGACCGCGACCCCGGAACAGAGGGAGCAGTATGGCTTTGGAGATTGACCTGCAGCCGGGGGACAAAATCCTGATCAGCCGGACCGACCGGCTGGGCGACCTCATCCTCGCGCTGCCCTTTGTCGAGACCATCAAGCGGCGCTACCCCGAGTGCCGCGTCGACGTCCTGGCGTCGCTGTACGCCTCGCCGATTCTGGAGAATAACCCGCACATCGACCGGATCGTCCGGGTGCAGAACGACCAGCTCTGGACCGACAACCTGTACAAGAAGGACCTCCTGCACCGGATACGGATGGAAGGCTACCGGGCGGTCGTGGCGCTGTACCCTGAACGGCAGATCTCGCAGTTGTTCCAGCGGGCCGAAATCCCGATCCGCATCGGGACCGCCCGCCGGTTCCACTCGATCTACTTCACCCACCACGTCACCCACAGCCGCAAGGCCAACGTGAAACACGAGTACGAGTACAACCTCGACTTCCTCCAGTTCTTCCGCGATGGCGAGACGGTGGCCAGCCCGAAGGTGTACCTGCGGGAACGGGAACTGCGCAACGCGCGGCGCATTCTCGACGACGTCGGGGCGGAGGAATCGTTTGTCGTTATCCACCCCGGGTCGCGCGGGTCGGCCGAACGCTGGCCGCCCGAGCGCTTTATCGAGCTCTACTGCCAGCTGTCCCGGGAGGGGCTGAGCGTCGTGCTCTCCGGATCGGAGGAGGAGGGCCAGGGGCTGTCGGATCTCACCGCCGGGCTGCCGGTGGCCGTGCGGGACATCTCCGGCCAGACCGATCTGCGGACGCTGGCGGCCGTGCTGTCGCAGGCGCGGGTGGTGGTGGCCAACTCCACCGGCCCGCTCCACTTGGCCACCGCCGTCGGCACCCACGTCGTGGGCCTCTACCCGAGCCGCAAGGCGGTCTCGCCGCGGCGCTGGGGACCGCTCGGCGAACAGCACCGGGTCATCCAGCCGACCGGAGTCAAGTGCGAGTGCCCCCCCAAGGGGTGCCGGTGCATGGATACCATCTCGGTGGAGAGGGTGGTCGAGGAAGTCGTGGCCCTGTACCACGTGCAGTCAGTCGGATGACGGCGATATGAATCTGGCCGAGTTCATCATACGGATCGAATCGTTCAACGCCAACGTGAACATTCCCCTGATCCGCAAAGCCTATGAGTTCTCGGACCGGGCCCACGCCGGCCAGAAACGGCAGTCGGGGGAGCCGTTCATCGAGCACTGCCTCGAAGTCGCTTTCATTCTCGCCGAGCAGCACATGGATTCGACCACGATCGCCGCCGGGCTGGTCCACGACGTGGTCGAGGACACCAAGATCGGGATCGACCACCTCCGGGCCGAGTTCGGCGACGAGATCGCGGACCTCGTCGACGGCGTGACCAAACTGGGCTCGGTCGAATTCACCTCGCGCGAGGAACAGCAGGTCGAGTATTTCCGGAAGATGCTGCTCACCATGGCGCGGGACATCCGCGTCATCCTCATCAAGCTCGCCGACCGCCTCCACAACATGCGGACGCTCGAGGCCCTGCCGCCCGACAAGCAGCGGCGGATCGCCCAGGAGACGCACGACGTCTACGCGCCACTCGCCCACCGCTTCGGGATCAACCGCATCAAGACCGAACTGGAGGACCTCTCGCTGAAATACCTCGAGTCCGAGGTATATTTTGAAATCGCCGCCCGGCTGAAAGAAAAGCGGGAGGAGCGCGAGGCCTACATCGAACAGGTGGTGCGTCCGCTGAAGGAAGAGCTGACCAAGAACAGCATCCAGGCGACCGTCTACGGGCGGGCCAAGCACATCGACTCGATCTACCGCAAGATGCGCATCCGCAACGTGCCCATGGAGGACATGCACGACCTGTTCGCCATCCGCTGCATCGTCAACACCGAGCGGGAGTGCTACCACACCCTGGGTATCGTCCACGCCATGTGGAAACCGGTGTCGGGGCGCTTCGACGATTACATCGCGAACCCGAAGCCGAACGGCTACCGGTCGCTCCACACGGCGGTCTTCGGCCCCCTCAACAAGATCGTCGAAATCCAGATCCGCACCCACCAGATGCACTATGTCGCCGAGAACGGAATCGCCGCGCACTGGCTGTACAAAGAGGGACGCCAGGAAATGAGCCGCTCCGACCGCCAGATGGTCTGGTTGCGCGACGTTCTCGAGTGGCAGAAGGACATGACCAATCCCTCGGATTTCCTCGAATACCTCAAGATCGACCTGTACTCCGAGGACATCTTCGTGTTCACGCCCGCCGGGAAACTGATTCACCTGCCCAAGGGTTCGACCCCGCTGGACTTCGCCTTCCAGATTCACAGCGAGGTCGGCATCCACTGTGCGGGGGCGAAAATCAACGGGCGGCTCCAGCCGCTCTCGACCGAACTGCAGACCGGCGACAGCGTCGAGATCATCACCAATCCCAACCGCACGCCCTCGCACGACTGGCTCAAGCTGGTGAAAACCTCGCAGGCGCGGTCGCGCATCCGCCGCTGGCTCAAGCAGGCCGGGTTCGAGCGGTCGGTGGCTTTGGGCAAGGAAATCGTGGAGCGCAAACTCAAGGAAGAGCGGCTGAAAATGCCCGACGGCGATACGCTCCTGGGCTACGCCCAGCAGCTGGACAAGAAGACGATCGAAGAGCTGCTCGCGGCCATCGGCAGCGGGGCCATGGGCGTCGGCAAACTCATGACGCTGATCGAGCCCGCCCTCGAACCGGAAGAAACCGGCTTCGTCGGACGGGTGATCGAACGCATCCGCGGGTCGAAGGGGATCAAGGTCCACGGCCTGGATGACATGATGTTCCGCTTCGCCGGATGCTGCCAGCCGATCCCGGGGGAGGACATCGTCGGATTCATCACGCGCGGACGGGGGGTGAGCATTCACCGGGCCGACTGCACGGTGGCGATTTCGCTGCAGGAACAGGCCCCGGAGCGCAAGATCGACGTAAGCTGGGATACGGCCAAGGGGCAGTCGTTCGTGGTCCGGCTCGAGATGGTGGTCGAGGACCGCAAGAACATGCTCCGCGACATCACCCAGGCCATCGCGACCGCCGACACCAATGTCCGCGCGGCTGAAATGTATGCGCGCGATACGACGGCGGTGGGGGAATTCGTCGTCGAGGTGTCAAGCCTCGCGCACCTGAACCGAATTCTCGATAAAGTGCGCAAGGTCAAGGGGGTGATCAAGGTGGTTCGGGCGAAGGGGAAGGACAGCCTGGAGAATGTCGAGAATATGGAGTAGGGGAGCGTGACGATTGGGGCCGGGCGAGGAATTGTCGTCGCTGTCTACGCCACTTCCTCGCACATCTCGGTGGGCAGAGGCACACCGCGGAACAGCACGGCAATCAGGAGGGTCACGTCGGCAACGTTTACCCCACAGTCACCATTTAGGTCGCCGCGCAGAATTGGAATGGGTGCCGGGCCGCCGCGAAAGAGATAGTCGATCAAACGGGTGAGATCGCTAATGGTTAGCGTGCTGTCGCCATCGACGTCGCCGGGCGATAGGAGTACTGCGTCAATTGCGTGAGCGGCAAACAAGTCCTCAAAGACAGTGCTGAAGGAATAGCCCAGGTCGAGCCAGCCCGCTCTGAACTCTCGAATGGTCCAGCAGTGATCATGGTTTGGGTCTGCCGGGCAGGGTCGTAGTTTGTCAGGACATGCCAAATTGCGGCAGGACCGGCCCACCAGGAACCGCCATTGTAGTCCTGGTTGTGTCCCCACAATGCGCCGCCAATATATTGGTTGCCGTCGTCGGCATTGTCATCAAGGTCAATAAGAGAAACGGCGACAGCTCCGGGGACCTGCGCGCCGTCGTACTGCGGGTTCAAAGGTGGTGGCGGCAACGGTTCGAGATTCTGATTGTCATCGTAATAAGGCGGGTCGGGCAACGGATATTCAAGATTCTTGACATCACATGCAGGATCGGTGAACGTAGAGTTGACAAACTCCACCTCACCAAGATAGCTGCAGCCTGCGTAGAAAGCCCGACCTTCCGTCAGTGCTGCACGGGCATTCTCGCTGCCATACAGCGGAAACAGGTAATCGTATGGATCACCTCCTCCGGGTATCCGCTCCATATAGCTGAACATGAGGTGGTGGGCAAATTCATGGGCAATAACATGACCATCCCATTCATCCCAATTATCAAGGAAGTTCGCGCGGCTGGCAATGTAGAATCCAGGAACTCCATCGTACTCAAATCTATTGTAGACGCTCGTTGACTTTGAGCCGTCTAGATCGTCCCATATCACCCCCATGTACGGAGCCAAGTCTTGCTCACCGAAGTCATCTACGAGAAGTTGCTGAAGAAGGCGAAACATGTCCAGTATGTTACACGCGCCTCCTACAGACAAGTCAGTGATCTATGTGTATACTTCGGGAACATAGACATTCGTGTATTCAGGGTTATCGACCTGGATGCCGTGAGCATGAAGCCAAAACGTTTCATCATCGAGCGAGAAATCATGGTTATCTGCGTACACGATTTCGGCGGATGCGTTTATGGAAACAAAATAGAACCGAACCCGGCGATTGTTCGTTTGAAAGCTGAAGTAGCCGCTGGCGCCTATGTCTAGCTGCCTGTCCAGAGTATACCGCACGCCATCATTGGATTCGTAGATCCCCAGACCAACGTTGCAGATCGGCCATTCGATTCCGAACTTATTTACATAATTGGCGGTCCCCTCATTCAGTACCATGCGGCATCGTGAACAAGCAGAATTCGTTCCAGCGACCCAGCTTCCACCCGAAACAGGGCCCGCCCCGAATCACCTTTCAACTCGAAAACGCCGGTTCTTGCTCCGGACTTAGTATACACAGCGTTTCCCTCCAGCAGAAAAACCCGAACGGATCCAGTGAAAGCGGAGTCCGTGAAGAATTCCACCTCGCGGGTAGGATCGTATGCGATTCGGATTGTATCCGGTGACTCAGAGCTGAGATTGATGGGGGTCGTTTGCCGCGGGCGCAGTATCGGCGGTCCGTCACCGTGCAGCTGGCGTGGCCTCCTCGTCCCGCGTCGGTTGGTTTGGTCCAAACTATCGATCACCGGATGCCTCTTGAGTTCAGAAGGAGCATTGCTTGCTGCCGTGTCTGCCAAAATGAGGCCAGTGTCGGTTACCTTGAGGCGCCAGAGACGGCTGATCTGATCGTTCTCTTCAGCCTGGCGGAAATCGATGGGTTTGCTTCGAAACTGTGCAACACACTCACGGCCAACATCTACTCCTGCATTTGGACCGAATTGGGGTGGAATGATCTGCCCCAATGTCTGTGCTGCGTGCACCCAGCCCGTAACGACTCGCTTGATCTCCGCCCGGATGACGAACCGAGCCTTCAACTCGACGGTCTGACACCGGGTAAGAGAGCCTATCCAGAGAGTGTCTCCACCCACAAATTCGACGCCTGGATTACCACGAATCAGCACTGTGTCCGGTATTCCCTTCGAATGACTGAATGAGTCCACAGGGGTGAATCTGAACACCACGTCGAAGGGCTCGCCGAGTTTGGGCTCTCCGACTATCTCAACTCCACCAGATCCCTTGAGGTCTCCGTACTCTAAAGCGATATTTGCGTGCGTGGTGTCAGCGACTGCAACCGACACCAAGGCCACCGACCCCATTATGAGCATGAAGATTCGTATAGTGACTTCCTCCCGTGTTGAATGCCAGTGCTTACGCTGCTTAATATGATGCGGGGCTCCCGATGAACCCCTTAGTATCCATAGTGAACACCTGATGCATAGCCGTTGTCAAGCTCCATGTTTACCGGAAACAGGATCCGTGAGTACTCCTTTACAGCACTGATTCGGTGCTCTTTTGCAGGCATCAGGGGCGTCAGGGACTTGCTCAGCAACTTCTTCTATTCAAAGACAACTGTCAGATCCACCGTCTCGGCGTTCCGATTGACCCGGACGACGGTCGTGTCGCCCTTGCGGAAGCGGCCGAGCGCGTTCATGTAGTCGTAGATGTCCCCGATTTCGATCTCGCCCATGCGCGTGATGATGTCGCCGGCCAGCAGACCGGCCCGTTCGCCGGGACGGTCGGGCTGCACGTTATCCACGCGAAGACCTTTGACCTCCGCGACGTAGTCGGGCATGATGCCCAGGGTCACGGAGAACGTCGAGGCGCGCTTGCCTTCGTCAGGATCCTTGGTCTTCTGGAATGTCAGCGGGCCGGGATAGCGGTCGAAATAGGAAACGAGATCGGTCACGACGTCGGCGACCGTGACGAGGCCGGCGTAGTCAATCCTGTCCCAATCGTCCTCCGGCTTGTGGTAGTCGTTATGGGCGCCGGTGAAGAACATGAGGACGGGAATGCCGCGATTGTAGAACGCGGTGTGGTCGGAGGGCCCTTGGCCGGACTTCTTCTGCGTGATCTTCACGTCCTCACGCCTGAGGCTGTCGAAGTAGACGGTGAAGGCCTCGGTCGTGCCGGTCCCCATCACCGCCAGCCCATTGTCCTGTTCGGCCAGCCGCCCGACCATGTCCATATTGACCATCATGCGAACCTTCGCGCTGTCGACGGTCATGTCCCGGGCGAAATGGCTCGAGCCGAGAATGCCGAATTCCTCGCCGCTGAAGGCCGCGAAAAGGAGAGAATAGTGCGGTTTCTCGGCCTGCGCGGCATAGTGGCGGGCGATCTCCAGCAGGACCGAAGTCCCCGATCCGTTGTCGTCGGCGCCGTTGTGAATCTGCGGATCGTTGCCCAGATAGCGCGAGCCGCTTCCGGGGCCGCCAGACCCGAGATGATCGTAGTGGGCGCCGATGATGACTGTCGTGTCGGTCTCGCCCGGCAGGTAGCCGAGCACGTTGTAGCCGGTGTCGTGGACCTTGACCAGTTCCACCGCCCCTTCGGCCGACAGGACGGCCGGATCGCTCAGTGAGAGCCCCAGGTGCTCGAATCCGGCGCGGCGCAGGAAGATGATGGGGATGTCTTTCGGCGTGATCCGGACCGGGCCGATCGGCTGGAGCGTGTCGTCCTGATCCTCGGGGGTGATGAAGAAGATACCGGCTGCGTCATGTTCGAGCGCAGTGTTGATCTTGCTGGTGAGCGAACTGTATGGTTCAAAGTCCACGTGCGGGTTTTCATCCGCAGATGGAGCGTAGCGCTTGATCAGCACGGCTTTGCCGGCGACATCTTTGCCTGCGTAATCGTCGTAATTGCCGTCGGCCTCTTCGACCGTGATGCCGTAGCCGACGTCCACAATGGTGTCGAAGTCGAACGCGAGGCTGGCCGACTGCTTCATCGGCTCAAACTCCCCGTGGAGCGCCAGGGGCGCGCCGTTGAGGACGAGGCGGTTGCCCGGACCAAGCTCGATTGCCCTGACGAACTCGAAAGGCTGCAGCCAGGAACCGTCTGTCCCGCGCGGCTGGAGCCCGGCCGCGGCGAAGGCGGACTCGATGTAGCGGGCGGCTTTCATTTCCCCCTCCTCGCCGACCCGGCGCCCCTCGAGGGAATCATGGGCAAGAACCATCTCGTGGGCCCGCAGGGAATCCGCGGTGATCAGGTAAGCGGCCCGGACCGCCGGAGCGGCCGGCGCCAGCAGCAGCAGCGCAGCGATGAGCATACTCTTCATACAACTTCCTTATACCCGGCAAGCGCCAAAACCTCGCACTCCCGGCGGGCGGCATCAACCCGCCGTCGGCCGCCGACAGAGAACAGGGGGGACAATATCGCTTGCCAATATACGAATTGTCACGCGCTTGTCACGGCCCTTGCCGAACCGCGGGCACTTTTTGATTGCCGCGCGGTTAAGGTGGATTATATTGCCCGCTGAACTATACAAAGGAAAGCAACGGCATGACGGACAGCATTTGTGCAGCTTGCGGCAAACCCCTCACGGCCGGGGACCGTTTCTGCGCCGCCTGCGGCGCGCCGACCGACCTTGACGTTAAGCCGGTCCGCGGCGGGAAACCCGCCTCGAAAAAGCCTCCCGCGGGCGCGCCGCGCAGCGCCTCCACCGGGATGCGTGACGGCGCGATCATTGTCGGGGCGCTTGCGCTGATCACGGTCGGCTGGTTCGTGTTTCGGACCCCCGCCGTTCCGCCGCAGCCGCCCTCCGCCGCGACGCCGGCGGGCCACCCGGAGGTGCCGGGCGCCCCGATGGGCGGGATGACCGGAGGTCTGAGCGATCTGCCGGCCGACTACGACGGACTCGTGCAGGCGGGGAACCGGTACATGGACGCCGGGAACTATGCGGTGGCGGCCGAGAGTTATCGGCGGGCGCTGGCCCTCGATCCGTCGTCGCCCGACGTGCGCACCGATTTCGGCGCTTGCCTCCACGGCATGGGACTGCCTGAGCGGGCCATTGAGGAGTTCCGTGAGGTGATGCAGACCCACCCCGAACACGGCATCGCCAATTTCAACATCGGCATCGTCTATCTCGACATGGGCAAGCCGGACTCGGCCCGCTTCTACTGGGAAAAGTATCTCCAGCTTGAGCCGACCGGGGCGGCCGCCGCCAAAGCGCGCGAACTGCTCGGCAACCTGAATGGATAGCGCAGCGACTTTTTTGGGCAACTGGGCCGAGGCGACCTGGGCAATGGTGGTCGATTCGGCCTTGCTGCTTCTGCTCAGTTTCGTCCTGGCCGGGCTGCTCCACCTCGTGCTCAATGCCCGCACAATCGGGAAACTGGTCTCCGGCGGACGGCGGCGCGAAGTGTTCGCCACCGCGCTGGTCGGCGTGCCGCTGCCTTTGTGCTCCTGTTCGGTGCTGCCGGTGGCCTATCAACTCCGGCGGGCCGGCGTGAGCAAAGCCGGCACCACCGCCTTTCTCATCGCCACGCCCGAATCGGGCGTCGATTCCGTCCTGCTCACCTGGAGCCTCATGGATCCCCTCATGACGGTCGCGCGGCCGGTCGCGGCTTTTCTGACGGCGTTCACCGCGGGCAACATCGAGGCGGCCTTTCCGGATGACCGGCCGACCGGGAAAGACGGAGCGGCAGCCGGGGGAGACGGCTGCGCCTGCGGCTGCGCAGCGGAGCCGAACGCAGCCGTCGCGCCGGTACGGATCGCCGATCGCGCCCCGCGCGCGTCCTGGCTGAGCCGGGTGCTGGCCGGGATCAGGTACGGGTTCACGGATTTGTTCAGCGATCTGGCCGTCTATCTCCTTGTCGGGTATCTGCTGGCGGGTCTGGTGGCGGCCGTATTCGGCAGCGCGCTGTTGTCTCTGCCGCCGTGGCTGACCGCCGGCTGGGGCGGATACGCCGGGGCGATCGTGATCGGCCTGCCGCTCTACATCTGCGCGACCTCGTCGACACCCCTGGCCGCGGCGCTCCTGGGAGCCGGGTTTTCGCCGGGCGCGGTGCTGGTCTTCCTGCTGGTGGGGCCGGCCACCAATGTGGCCTCGATGACCGTGGTCGGCAAAATTCTCAAGGGGTGGGGACTGGCGCGGTACCTCGGGTCGATTGTGATTGTGGCCGTGCTCTGCGGGATCGCGCTCGACTGGGCCTACCGCACCGTGGGTATCGCGGCCGCGTTCCGCGCCGGCGGGCATGACCATGCCTCCTGGTACCACGTCGCCGCCGGCCTGCTGTTTGTGCTGCTGCTGGCGCGGGTGCTGGCGATGAAGATCCGGCGGCGCCTGCGGCGCGGACGGATGACACCGGCGGCCGGATGAGCTCGGGCGCGGCGCGGGCGCAGGCGGGAGCCCTTGCCGCCGGCGTGACCGCAAGGTATCTTGGAGGCATGGCGGATCAGACCTTCCCCTGCGTGTCGCTGATCATCCCGACCTACGGTCGCGAAGAACCGCTGGTGGCCTGTCTGAGGTGCGCGCTGAATCAGTCCTACCGCCCGCTGGAAATTCTCGTCATCGATCAGACCGGGGAGCACGATCCGGAGACGGTCCGGTTTCTCCAGGGCGCGGCCGACCGGGTGCGGGTCATTCGGCACGCACCGCCCAGCGCGGTCACGGCGCGCAACTGCGGGCTGCACGAGGCGCGGGGCGAGATCCTCATCTTCATTGACGACGACACGACGTTCGGGTCGGGATTTGCCGCGGCCCACGTCGCCGCGCACCGGCGCGGGGCCGAGGTCGTCCAGGGACGGGTGGTGGAGCCGGGGCGCGGCGTGGCGCACCGGCCCCAGTGGGTGCGGCCGTGGCTGCGATTTGTGGGCAGCAACACGCACGACCGGGCGGGCGTCACCAACACCCTCACCGGCTGCAATTTCTCGCTCTCGCGCCGAGCGGCTGACCGGGTGGGGGAGTTCGATCCCTTATTCTGCGGCGCCCTGGTCCGCGAGGATGCCGACTACGGGGCGCGCTGCCGCCGCGCCGGGCTGCGCATGGTTTTCGACGCCGATGCCTGCCTGACCCACCACCGGGCGGCGGGCGGAGTGGACCGCGGCGTGACCGGACGGGAGCGCGAATTCGATCTCTCGCTGCTGCGCAATGAACTCTATTTCGCCCGCAAGCATTTCGCGCCGCCGGCGGTCTGGCTGTACAAGCTGCGCATGGCCCGGCGGCTGCGGCGGATTGCCCGGCGGTCCGGCGGGGTTCCGCCGCACCCGATAAGAAAGCTCATCCGCCAGGCCGACGGCCAGGCGCGATTGATGGTCCGGGAAGGCGAATTGCCTGAACTATCCGACGCCCCGCGATGATGGGGAAGGCGTTTTTTGCTTGAGCCGCCGGGCCGGGGAGATGAGAATTCCGTATGCGCTGGTCGGCCCTAATCGAAAATCCGGTCACCCGGAGCGTGCTCGACTTCCTCTTCCCGCCGCTGTGCCTGGGATGCGGCGTGTTCTACGATGGCGACAACCTGGTGTGCGGGCGCTGCGAGGCCGGCCTGGCGGCGCTGGCGTTCGAGGGAACCATCTGCGCCGGATGCGGAGCGGTGATGTCCGCCAGCGGACGGTGCCCCGAGTGCGGGCCGGCGTTCTGGCCGCTGTTCGCGTTCGGCGACTACCGCCCCCCGCTGAAAGAAATCATCCTCCAGTTTAAGTTCAAAGGGATCGTCGCTCCCGCGGACTGGATCGCGGCGAGACTGGCCCCGGTGGTCGACCGGTACCGGAGCGAGATCGAGGCCAGCGCCCTCGTGCCTATACCTCTGCACCCGCGGCGCGAGCACTACCGGGGGTACAACCAGGCGCGCGTCTTTGCGGAGGCGCTCGGCAAGCGGCTGGGGCTGCCGGTCGAAACGGAGCTGCTGGCGCGCGTCCGACACCGCCGGCCCCAGGCACGGATCGACCGCCGACGGAGGGAAGTGAACGTGCACGGGGTTTTCGAAACTGCCGATGACGACGGGCCGCGCCTCGGCGGCCTCATCCTGGTTGATGATGTCGTCACGACCGGGGCGACCATTCGAGAGGCGCGCCGCGTGCTTGAAGCGTCCGGGCATGGGGTGGCCGGGGCGGCGGCGATGGCGCACGGAGTCTAGATCATGGGCACAGTCGCAGCACACATCGAAGACTTCCTCGGCTACCTCAAGCTGGAGCGCGGGATGGCAGCCAATTCGGTGGCCGCGTACCGGAGAGATCTGTGCGAGTTTGCCCGGCTGGCGGCGCCTGGCAGGAAGGGGGAGGCTGCCGGTCAGGTTGCGGTCGAACGTATCGACAGCCGGGCCGCGGCGGCGTACCTGAAGCATCTCACGTCCAAGGGGCGGAAGCCGGCCACCATGGCGCGCAAGATTTCCTCCTTAAAGCAGTTCTTTAACTATCTCGTCGATTCCGCTGTCATCGCGACTAATCCGGTGGCGGGTCTCGCCGCGCCCAGAATTGCGAGGTACCATCCGCACTATCTGTCTCCCCGGGAGATCGAGCAGATGATCGACTCGATCGACACGACCCAGCGCCACGGCTGGCGCGACCGGATGATCATCGAACTCCTGTACGGCAGCGGGCTGCGGATCTCAGAGTTGATCGACCTGGAGCTGGGAGATATCGAGTTCGAGGCGGGGTTCATCCGGGTGACCGGCAAGGGAAACAAGCAACGGTTGGTGCCGCTCGGGGGATATGCCCGGAGGGCGATTGACGAATACCTGGCCGAGGCGCCCGACAGGAAGGTGATCGACGGGGCCAACGTGTTGTTGAGAAACGACTTAGGAGGGAAAATCTCTCGCGTGGGGGTATGGAAAATCATCAAGAAAGCGGTGCTGAAAGCCGGGATCACTAAACCGGTGTCGCCCCACACGCTCCGGCATTCCTTTGCCACCCATTTGCTTGAAGGGGGGGCGGATTTGCGCGTCGTACAAGAAATGCTCGGTCATGCCGATATATCTACAACACAGATCTATACGACCATTGACCGGGACTATATCATTGCGGAGCATCGAAAGTACCATCCTCGGGAGCTGGCCCGGCCCAAAGACCAGTGAGGCTCCGAAACGGCCCACCTACCACTTTGCGGTCAAGCAGGTTGGGGTCGACCTCGATTTCCACCTTCGGCAGTTTTTCGCCGGTCAGGAGGTGTCCTTCCATTACTTCGGCTCGGTCGAAACGCTGCTGACCATCTGCCATCGCTTTCCCGTCGACGCCATCGTCATCGCCAGCCGCTACGACCTGACGGTCGAAGTGGAAATGATCCGAGCGATCAAGGACAACGTCTTTCTCTCCATCATCCCGGTCATCGTCTACCACCCGGACCCGCCGACCGACGTCATGGTGGCCGCCTACGAACAGGGGGCGGAGGACTTCATCTACGGGGAATGGCGGGACAAGCTCGTCAAAGTGCGGATCAGGACCGCGATCGAGCGCAGCCGCCGCGACCTGTCGATCAACCCCTCGACGCGGCTGCCCGGGCCCGCAATCATCGAGCGGGAAATCCAGCGCATGCTCGAGATGCAGGCGGAGTTCGCGGTCGGCTATGTCGACCTGGATAATTTCAAAGCCTACAACGACTACTACGGATACTACCGGGGGGACAAGGTCATCCAGCTCACCGCGCGCGTGGTCAAGGACGCCGTCTGCGACCTGTGCGACGGCGGGTTTGTCGGACACATCGCCGGCGACGATTTCATCTTCATGGTCCCGGTCGACCAGGTGGAGCGCGTGTGCCAGGCGGTGATCCGGACATTCGACACGCTCATTCGGTTTTGCTACGAGGAGGAGGATCGGGAGCGGGGGTACATCACCACCAAGAGTCGGCGCGGCGAGATTGAGAATTTCCCGCTGCTCACGGTGTCGATCGCGGTGCTGCTCAATAGGAACGGGACTTTCGCGCACATCGGGGAGATGGCGAAAATGCTGGCCGACCTCAAGAAAGCGACCAAGCAGAAAGCCGGATCGAATTACATGGTGGAGCGGCGCGGGAAGTACTAGGCGGCGGGAGCCGCCCGCAATCGTCGGGCGGCGTCGGATCTGTGTCACCGCCGGCGACTGGCCGCGCCGGATGAATAAGCTGCGCGGTCAGCTGCCGGGGAGTCGGGCATCCTGCAAACTATACGCGCACCGGCGGCGACTATCTGCGGCCCGGCCGGCGAGGGGAAGGAAACCCGCCGGCATTGGCGGGACGCCGACCGGAAGAGTCGTTGACAAACTTGTCGGCGATTGGTAGGTTGCGGCGGACATGGCGGCACCCGGCAGCCGGGAAACAGCCGCCGCAGGGTTGGTGTCGGTTTCGCCGAACCGCTCCGAGATTCACTCAGCCCGGCTGCGGTCTGCGCCGCGGGACATGCTTCGGAGCCGGCCGCGCCTCTCGAACCCCGGGGGGCCGGCGCGCGGCCGGCGGCGCCGGTACGAAAGTTCGCGGGGCGTCTCGCCCAGGAGGACAGCTCATGTGGAAGCGTCTGATCGTTCTCTCAGCAGGATTGCTGATTGGCGTGCCTTGGTCGGGATGCGGGTCGGGGCCGGAGGAGTCGGCTGACGTCGGACCGGAGCCGCCCTCCCGCGTCGTGGGAATGTTGCAGGGCGGTTTGACCTGGCCGGCGAGTATCAGTGTCTGGTTCGAACACCCGGATCCGGCGTCGATAGATTCGTTCCTGATCTATCGCAAGATCGGCGACGGCTCATTCGCCCCGGTGAAGGTGAAAACGCTGCAGCCGGCCGCCGGGACCGGCAATCCAAAGGGGGGCGAACCCGGGGATGTTCCGCCGCCGCCGGGCAGCGTAGATGTTCCCTTCGACTCCGGACTCCTGGAGCCAAACTGGTTCTATGTCACTGCCATGGACGAGGGACGGGAGAGCCGGCCCTCCGAGATCATTTCCCTGGTGCCGCTCGACGTAGCCTCGGACTGGGGCCGTATCGCCGTCACCAGCCCGCTTGATTACGACACGCTTTCGACCGCACGGCCAACGCTGGCCTATCAACCCTATCCGGGCGCGGAGTCGTACGTCGTGTGGCTGTTCCAGCCGGCTGAGAGCGGTCGGAAATCATTGTACCTCGGGCGCACGGGTGCGACCGAGTTGCCGCTGGCGCCGGATTCCTCATCCATGTACTACTACTACTATCGTATGGAGGTTGATAGCCTGCCCCCGGGGACCTACTGGTGGACGCTGTTCGGGATCGGGGCGGACGGTATTAGTGTGGCATCGGGGGGCGTGGAGTTCGAGATCGCGTACTAGTCCGACGCGCACTATAGATGGCAATGTGCCTCGGCCGTTCGGCGCAGTCTCTTGCTGTCGGGTTCCCCGGTCCCTTCGACCCTCGGAACCCGGCCTACTATGCTCTAAGTGCTCGCGGGGCCCGGCCAATGTCAAAACCGCAGGGGTTCTGCCCTACGCGCTCCTTTCGCAGCGCTATCACACGATCCTTGATCACTCGCCTCGTCTGCCCTTGTCATCGAATGATCGCCAGTTTGCCGATCTGGGTGGGTTCACCGGGGATCTCGACCACCCAATAGTACAGGCCGGTCTCGACCTTCTGATAGTTCCGGTTGATCAAGTCCCACTTCTGCCGGCGGTGAGCCGGATCGGCCGGCTCATGTCGTGATCGAGGGTGCGGACGCGATCGCCGTCGAGCGTGAAAATGTGAATCGTGCATATGGGCGGCAGGTTGGCGAACCAGATCGCCCGGACGCGCTCATCCCAGCGGTCGTTCTGATTGCGGCCCTCGAACCCCTGGTCGCGATACCCGGCATCGGTGCGGTAGGGGTTGGGGAAGACATAGATGCGATCAGATCCGGAGATCGGGGCCTCCCATTCATGCAGGGGGAATGCTTTGACCAATCCCGAGTCGCGGGGGGACTCGAGCGGCTCAACGCCCATGGCGGGCGAGCCGAAATCAAACGCGGTGACGTTCAGCCAGTAGGGGACACTGGGCAGGAGCCCCTCAATCTCGAACTCGTACTCGAAGAATTTCAAATAGCCGTCATCGGTGTACATCTCAGGGGTGAGAGAATCAGGCGGAAGAGTGCGGGGATCGGGCATCTCCGGGTAACACTTGCGAATGGGCGTAGTCACTCCCATCGAGGAGGCGTTGTAGTCGTGGATGCGAAACCAGAAGATCGAGTCGTCGGGGAAGCCGGGGTGCCGGTACGGGGCGAGCTGGTCAAAGGTTAACGGGTCGAAGGTAGAATCCTCGCAGGGATCGGGAGCAGCACCGTAGAGACAGCGCAGGAGCGACAAGGTGAACGGTTCATCCATGAGCCGCCAGGTGACACTTCCTTCCGGATCGGCCAGAAGCATGTACTTGTGTAGTCTTCACGGTCATACGAAGCGACGACCGAGAGGCTTGTGCGTCGCTCGTCACGGCCGAGGTAGATGCGGTACCCCTCGAAATCGACGCGCTGGAGGAAGATGTCTTTTGCGGTTTCACTCTTCTCGCCGTTGAAGCGTACATGGAATCCGTTGTGGATTGGAGTAACCCAGAGGTGCGGGGCGGGCGGCGAAAGGGCCCCCCGGTAATCGGGGATGCCGTCCCCCCTATACCACTGGGTATCGGCTTTGTTGACTACCCACCGGTCGCCAATGAGCATGGAGTCACGCACGCACACCCGGTACTCGCCGGAGTAGCCGTCACCGTCGGTGTCAATCCCGGGATTGTCGTAAACCCACTGCGCCATGAGGGCGTTGCGGTCAAGGTCGGAGAAATTGACCCCGGCTTCATAGAGGTCGGGACGCGCGGGCAGGTGGCGATAGTTACTGGGATCGGTGTGGAAGTCTTCACCGCCGACGACGGCGAAGACGATCGAGAACCGGCCGCCGGGTGACACATCGAAGGGGCCCCAGGAGAGGAGGGCTTCCGGCCACACGCCGCTGCTGACCGCGTTGGCCAGCTCTGGAGGGACCGGGAGCCAGCCGCTGAAGGGGGTCGACGCGATCCGGCTCGCCTGGTAAGACGGGTAATCAACCTCGTTAGCGGCCAGGAGGCGGTAACGGCTCTTGTCGGTGTTCACGTACACAAAGCCCGGGACGTACGAGGGTACGAGCGCGTCTTGGCTCGGCTGGAAGGAGAAGATCCCCTCCTCCGGATCAGGATGGAGGACCGATGCCCACCAGTTGTAGTGGAGGGTGTAAGCCGGATGTGGAGCGCACAGAGGGAGGATCCCGATGATCCCTCTGGTCGAGCCGTAGTAGCACTTCCTGAAAGAATCATAAAGCGGGTTTTCCAGCCACTCGCCCTCGTACGGATCGCCCGAGGCGGTGGCATGCCAGGCGGTATTGAGAGTATCAAGGTGATCGCAGCCGAAAGCCGCCGGCGCCACAGTGCGAATGCCGCAGACTGTCCATTTGGGTCCACAATCCTCGCACGGGTCGCGAAGTCCAACTGAGGGTATGATGTGAAGGCCGGCGTAGGTCTCACGCCATAGCATAGTGCCCTCATTGCGAATGTCTAATCGAACGATAGCGAAGTCCTCGGCATAAGTCATCGACCATGCATACGATGCCTGCCTGACGAAAGCGCCGAGGCTGAGCGGATTCGGGGCGAGGTGGTCCCCGAGTTTCCACAGGCCGAGGCTGTCATCATACGTGCAGAGGAGGTCTTCCTCAGAGACAGCTTCCGCATCGGGTCCTCCGAAACGGTCGGTGATCGACCGACGGACAAATTCGCCAGGCGGCGAAGAGGGGAGCCATTCTCCGGCAATCGCTTCCTCAGCAAGGTAGTAGTAGCCGTTTGAGACAACCGGGTCGCGGCTGCCTTGGACACCGAGCCATAGATCGATCTGCTCCAGGTAGTCGCGCCTGCTCCCGCGCGGGAACTCGCAATGACCGAGGATGGTATCGCCGGTGAAGGCGTCGCGCCCCGACTGTGCGATGGCGCCGCGATTGGAGACGCCGAGAGCGAGCTGGTTGACGATGTGGGTGGTCGTACGGGAGTAATGGTCGGGCAGAGAGTCTCCCTGCGCAACCGCCGCTGCCACGGAGCGAATGAACTGTGACGGCTCCTGCAGCGCATGGGAAGAGAGGGGGAGAAGCAGGGTCGCGGACATCACTGCGATCTTGGTCCCCAGTTTCCGCGAATTGGCCATTAGGCCCCGGTGGTTCCCGCTCATCTCCGACCCCACTGCTTATGCAAATCGGCAGAGTACTCTCTTGAAGGATAAAGTGTGCGCGGCGACACGTCAAGCGCAGACGACAGGGCGCCGACAGTCTTCGGATGTCGCGTTCCCCGGACCCCGACCTCCCGCCTTGCCGGGCGCTTAGCGCCCGATCTGCTCGCGGAAGCGGAGAGCCGGTTCGTAGTTCGGGTTGGACCGGAGAGCGGCGTTCAGGTGGGCGTTCACGGAATCCGGGGGCATGCCGCCCTCGCGGTAGGCGACCGCGATCAGGTAATGGGCCTGATAGAGCGTGGAGTCGCGCCGGAGCGCTTTGTCGAGCATGTAGATGCCGTCGGCGAACCGCCTCCGCTCCATGAACGAGAGCCCCCAGTTGAAAAAGTCGGCGGCGGAGGGTTCGGTCAGCGCCTGGCCGCGCAGGAAAAGCGAGTCCGACAACTCGTAGCGCTCCTGGCGGGCAAAAAACGCAGCCGCCTGGTAGGAGACCTCCGGCGACTGAGGAGCAGCGTGAACGGCGGAATCGAAATAGGCGACCGCCACGTCGGGGCGGCCGAACTGCTCGAGCCCTTTGCCGATATTCATGTAGATCAGCCCGAGTTCGTTGGTACGGGCGAGCATGCTGTCGTAATGCTGCCGGGCCGCGACAAACAGGACGAGCGACGAATCCAGATTACCGCGCTCCCCCACCAGCAGGCCGAGATTGTTCAGGGCGCGGTAAAACGTGGGATCGAGACCCAGGGCGCGCCGGTAAGCCCGGTCGGCCTCGTCGAGCTTGCCCAACTGGTGCTGTACGCGGCCGAGGTTGGTCAGGAGAGCCGCCGATCCGCCGAACGACCGGTCGGCAGCCAGGTATTCCCGCTCGGCGGCCGCGTAGTCGCCCAGGTGCTCGTACTTGATTCCCTCGTTGAAATGCACCTGGAATTCGTTGCGGCCCCCCTCGTCGTACCACAGGCGGTTGCATAACACGAGCGGGACCAGGAAGATGACGCCGGCGACCGCCAGCTCCTTCAGGCGCCGCCGGCGGGTGAGCTCGACGGCTTTCACCAGACCGGCCGCCGCGAGAATGATCATGAACGGAACCAGCGGCAGGCGGTGGCGGGCGGTCACGAGAAAGAGCACGATCGTCGGGATGTAGCCGATGAGGAAGAGGTACAGCGGGGCCAGCCTGTCGGTCTCCCGGCGGCGCAGGTAGAGGCCGGCGAGAGTGAGCGGCAACAGGAGGCCGAAGGGGAAATCGATCGGACCGTCCCACAGCAAGAGCGAATAGAGGAAGGACTTGCCGCGCTCGTAGTAGATGTCGGAGTTGTCGGAATTCTCAAAACCGCTCACGAGGTACACCGTCTTGCGCCAGACCAGCCCGGCGAACGCCGCGGGGTTGTCCTTGATGAATTGCAGCGAGCGGCGCGTCCAGAAGTCGGAGGATTCGGATTCGGACAGGCGGCGGCCGGCCAGCCGCTCGGCGGCCTCGTGGGCAGCGGGCGCGAAGCGGTCCCAGGTGAGCCCCTCGGTCAGCTCCACCTCCCCCATCTGCATCGACAGCCCGTTGGCCAGCGGGTTGTTGCCCAGGTAGAGGTTCACGCCCCCCTGCGAGGAGATGAGGATGAAGTCGCCGGTGACAAGGAGGTTGCGGACGGTCACCGGGAGGATGACGATAAGCAGGCCGGCCAGGAGGATGATCGGGCGGCGAAGGCGGGTCAGGAATCTCTGGCGGCGGGGGGAAACGTAGAACACCCAGAGCAGGAACAGCGGGATGACGAGAAGCACGTTGGGGCGGCTGATCGCCGCCAGCCCGAAAACCGCCCCCGTCAAAAGCCACGACCGCCACCGCTCCGAGGCCCGGAAGGCGACGAGGCGGTATATTCCCCAGACAAGGAAGAACAGGAAGACCACCGAGATGAGGAACATCGACTCGTAATAAAGGGCCGTGCCGTACACCGCGTACACCACGCCTGCCAGCAGGCCCACCGGTCGGCTGAAAAGCCGTTCGCCAAGGCCGACCAGGAAGAAGGCGGTGCCGCCGGTAATCAGCAGCTGGAGGAACTTCGCCCAGAAAACCGACTCGCCCGTCACGAACGCCAGGAAAGCAAGGACATAGGGATAGAGCGGCGCCCGAAACCAGGTCCCCTGGCCGAAAAACGACGTGTGAATGATCTCCCGCGCCCACTCCCAGTGCCACTTCTCGTCAACCATGGGGACGGTGAACCCGGGATGGGAGGCCAGCTCGAGGAGGTAGACCCACCGCACGGCGACCGCGAGTGCGGCCACCAGAAGAGGGTACTTATACGTTCGGAGGAAAGCTCTCATATGTGAGGCGGGCGCGTTGTTGGTCACCGTCTCCGCTGGGGCGGGACGACCCCTTGTGTCCATTCAGCCGGTCAGGTTGAAGTCGGCGATATTTCAGGCGACCCAAATTTGCGCCCCGACGGGGCGAAGTCAAGCCCTAATCGCAGAGTCTGCGGCGGGCGGGGAGAGGGACCGGGGGGAGGGGGCGGCGGCGAAACGGGGTCAACGTGGAGCCGCACGGCGCAGGTTGTGCGCCGGATGCGATGCGAGACCGCCGTGCGACCGGAAAAGATTTCCCGAAATTTCATTGAAAATTCATTATAAAAAAGCGGAACTACGCCCGTGCGGGCGTTGTACTAATCGTAGGACGGTTGCAGGCCCACTGGGACGTTGTGCAGGGAATCGGACGAAGCGAGTGATTCGAAATCGGAAAAGCGCCTTGACAGATCGCGAATCATTTCGTATTTATTTAACAGATCCCCACGAGAACACCGCCGACTGCAAATCAGTGACAAGCTGACGGACGATTGCTTGCTGGCATTTCGTGTTACGGAAGATACACGTGGCAAGGAGCGCAACGGAGGAATCTGGAAGCTCGGTCACGGAGAAAGACACAACCAACTCCAAGGAGGTAGAACCTTGAGTAAACGCGTAAACATGCTGATGGTCGCGGCCGCGGTGCTGGTGATGCCGGCGCTCGTCCTGGCCGGGTCCGCCCATCAGTTCGCAGTCGGGAAGAGCGTTGCCAGCCAGACCGAAGCCAACGTGGTGACGGTGCCGCTCGTGGTAACCAACGAGGCCAACCTGGCGGCCATGGACATCCCGCTGAAGTTTTCAGAGGGCGTGACGCTCCAGGCGGTCGAATTCGACGGGACCCGCACCGAGTATTTCGACCTGAAGATTGCGAACATCAACAATGAGAACCGCACCGTCATCATCGGGCTGCTCCCGCAGATCACCCCGGATTTCAAGCCGGATCTGGAGGCGGGGACCGGGGTGGTGGCCAATCTGGTGTTCCGGATTGACGACCCGACGGCGCAGAACGTTTCCCTCGAGACGTTCACGACCGAGAACCCGGGGCACGAGCTGACGTTCGTGTACCACACCGACGATGCCGGCCAGCTGGGCCAGTATGTCGTGAACCCGGAATTCTCGACGGTTTCGTTCTCGCTGACCGAGGCGGCCGGCGCGAATCTGCCGAAGCAGTTCGCGCTGAACCAGAACTACCCGAACCCGTTCAACCCGTCCACAACCATCAGCTTCGCCCTGCCCAAACCGTCGCACGTCGAACTGTCGATTTTCAACGTGCTGGGGCAGCAGGTGGTGAAGCTGGCGGACGGCCAGTTTGACGCGGGCGAGCATGCGGTGACGTTTGACGCCTCCCGCATGGCCAGCGGCGTGTACTTCTACCGCATTCAGACGGACGAGAACACTGAAACGCGGAAGATGATGCTGCTGAAGTAAGCGGCCGATACGTGAAGCAGGCGTTAAGCAGGCGATTCTGAACTGAAAGTTTTCTGCGGAAACTCTCCCTCGCGACGGCGGGGGAGAGTTCTTTTTTGTGGCTGCGACCGCCGGAAACGACGCCTCAACGGCCGTGACGACGGCTCGAGCCTCCGGCAGTCAACCGATGCGGGGCACGGCTGCTCCAGGGCGGCTGATGGCGGTGCCAATCTGGTCGCCAGGAAAAAGACGCAAGTTGAGACTGACAGCAGTTTCTGCGACACCGCCGGGACAGAATTTGCGAAAAAGGCAGTTCTGCGGGCGATCGGACCAATCGTGCTTTGACGTAAGATCTGTACCGACAAAGAGATAGCCGTTTCAGGCGATGATTGGCACGGAGTTTGTATATATCTGAGACATCGGGTAGCGTAGTGCGAACAGACCCGCAACCTGACGCACTACATGGAAGTATGAGCAGTATTTCTTGGCGGTTAGACTGCTTGTGAGCTTTCCCGATTGGTGAGGAGAGAGAGGCCTCGAGTAATCGAGGCCCTTTCTTTTTTGGGCAGCCCACGGCTCGTCCCGGCGACGGTCCCGTCAAATCCGAGGGCGCACGGATCACCCCTTGACACCTCTCCCGACCGCCCGTTATCCTTCCATTACTAATTGAGCAGGGACTGACAGGATTCGCCCACCGAGGAGGTCGGTATGCCGACACGTCTGCTGATGCTTGGCCTCATACTTGCGGGAGTTGCCTTCTTCTCCTGCTCGGACGATGACGAGGCCACCGGATGGAACGATGAGTTCTCGTTTGAGCTGACTGCCGGGACGGTCGAGGGGGACCCGGTGCCGAATCTGAGAGTGAGCATATGGTCGCTTTTTGACGGTCTGCCGATTTATCGGCGCGCCGCCGGGGAAACGATGGAGCCGCAGGTTATGACCGTAATCGGGTTCGATCTGCCGCAGGCCTGCTCGGTGAGTCTTGCAGTGTACGACCTTGCGGGCGGACTGGAGACCACTCTCGTGGCGCAGCCGCTCGACGCCGGTGTCTACTCGGTCGCGTGGAACGCCGGTGCCGGGTCGGAGGTGCTGCCCGACGGCGTGTATCGGGGCGTGTTCCGCGCGGCGAGTGGGTCAGGGGAGCCGCTGTTTCAGGATACGATCTGCATGGTGTTGTGGCGGCCGGATCCGGAGGCGAACGTCTACGGGTATACCGATGCCGGGGGGCGATTCACAACCCGGGATATCCTGAGATTTCCGCATCTGTTCCCGCTGCCCCCGCTGCGGCACACCAACGAGGTCGGAACGGAATTGGGGACTTTCAGCTACCGAAGCTGGGTCATGGTCTCCCTCAAGGATACGGCCACGGGGGTGCACCTTGAATATCTCACCGAAATCCTCAATGAGCGAAACCAGATCGACTACACCTGGACCCCCGCGCAGCCGGACAGGGCCGCGGATTTGCCACAAGAAAGAGGCGCAACCGGTCCCTGTCAGACGGAGGGACCGGCGACCGTACTGGGCCCGCCGCCTACGGAGTTCCGGCTTTGTCAGAACTATCCCAACCCCTTTAACTGACCGGGGGGGTGGCGGGCGGTCGCGGAGCCCGTCGTTTCCTGCGTTTCAAGCTTTACACGGTTCGGAAATCCGTTATATTCAAGGGTTTTTGACGGACAAGGGATGAATCCGCCGGACACCAGCCGGCCAAAAATCGCCTATGGCCAAGTCTGACAAGTCGAAGCAGGCCGCTCCCGCCGCGGACGGCGCGGTGCCCGGGACGGCGCCGGGCGGGCTCGCGGTCGCACCGCCGGAAGCACTGGACGGATGCGGTTTTGACCGCACCAATGCCTTCGCCGCGGCCGGGATTGTGCTGGTCGCTTTCGCGATGTACGCGCGCACGGTCGCGCCGACCCTCTCGTTCTGGGACTGCGGCGAGTTCATCGCCGTGTCGTCGATCCTCGGCATCCCGCACCCCCCCGGCTCCCCCTTGTACGTGCTGCTCGGACGGCTGTTCAGCATTCTCCCGACGGCCGCCGATCCGGCCATGCGAGTGAACCTGCTGTCGGGAGTCTCCTCGGCCTTCGCCGCCATGTTCGCCTACCTGATCGTCGTGCGCCTTCTCCGGGCGTGGTTCTCCGGTCCGGCCGTTATCGACCGGCTGACGGTGTACCTGGGCGGGGCGGCCGGAGCGCTCTTTGCGGCTTTCGGGCTGACCAACTGGAACAACGCGGTCGAGGCGGAAGTGTACGGGCTGACGATGGCCCTCATGCTGTGCGTTTTCTGGCTGGGGCTGCGCTACCGGCAGCACCAGGAAACGCCGGCGGGGGATCGGATCATGTTCCTGGCGGTGTTTCTGTCGGTGCTCGGCGTGGGGGTGCACCTCATGGCGTTTGTGGCGCTCCCCATTGTCGCGCTGTTCTTCATTTTGAAAAAGGAATCCCCCGCCTGGGTATGGTTCACGGTGGCCGCATTCCTGCTGCTCGAGATGTATTTGATCTTCGCGCTGTCCTCGCGGCCGGGGGAGGTGCCCTACTGGGTGCCGGTGACGATCGTGGGGGCATTCTACTACCTGTACATGTTCTCGTTCGAGCGGATCCCGCGCGTGCATGTCTGGTTCGCGGTCGGGTTCTTGGCAGCCATGATCCCGCTGGCGGGCGAGGTGATCGCGCGGATCGCCGGATCGGAAGGGGCGGCCGGCCGGGTGCTCACCGGAGCGGGGATGGCGGCGTTCGCGGCGCTGGCGGCCGGCGCCGCGTACATCGGGTGGTCCTACTCGAACAAGCGGGGTCGAATGAAGGACAGGGAGGCGGCCCGCGCCTATCTCGCGCCGGCGGGGTTCGTGGCCGCTGCGGTCGTCATGGTCGCGCTGCTGTTCATGTTCAAAGGCTACAAGCCCTTCCTGCTGGCCACCGTCATCCTCGGGGCGCTCCTCCTGGTGCTGCTTCGCCGGTATCTTCGCTGGGAGTTCCTGATCGCGATTGTTGCGATCGGGACGATCATTGTCGAGGTCAAGCCGTTCCTCCTGGCGGTCGGGCTGGCGGCGGTCGTGCTCGCGCTTTTGGGCCTGGCGCGCATGCTCCCGGGGTGGAAGAGCGCGTTGCTGATGCTGGCGGTGGCGCTGGTCGGCTTTTCGATCAACGCCTACATGCCGGTCCGGGCCGCCCGGGAGCCGGCGATCAACGAGAACAACCCGCAGACGATCGCCCAGACGATCGACTTCCTCGACCGCAAGCAGTACCAGCGGATCTCGATGGTGGAGCGGATGTTTGTCCGGCGCGGGTCGTGGGAAAATCAGTTCGGCAACTACCAGCGGATGGGATTCTGGCGGTTCTTCCACGAGCAGTACGGCCTGCGGGGCCCGGAGTCGGTGCTGCTCATTCTGGTCGGTTTGTTCGGCGCCTGGGAGGTGGTGCGGCGGCGGCCGAGTCTCGGCCTCGCGCTCGTGCTGCTCTTGCTGATCACCTCGGTCGGGCTGGTGCTGTATATGAATTTCGCCGACGGGACACGGCAGAGCCCGGTGACCGGCCAGGACTACCTGGAAGTCCGCGACCGGGACTATTTCTTCACGACCGCGTTCGTGCTGTTCGGCATGTCGATCGGGCTGGGGCTGGCGTTTTTGGCGGGCGCGCTGCGGGATCTCGCCCGGCGCGCCGGCAGCGGCGTGCGCGCGGCGGCGGCGGCCGCCTCGCTGCTGTTGTTCGCGGCGCCGGCGATCGCCCTCGCCGGCAACTATCACTATGCCGATCGGAGCGAGAATTTCATCCCCTACGACTACGGCATGAACCTGCTTGACTCCGCACGGCCCGACGCCATCCTGTTCACCCACGGCGACAACGACACTTTTCCCCTGTGGTGTCTGCAGGAGACGTTCGGGCAGCGGCGCGACGTCACTGTCGTGAACCTGTCACTCGCCAACACCGACTGGTACATCCGGCAGATCCGGAGCACGCTCGGGCTGGAGTTGCCGTGGACGGACGAGCAGATCGGGCGCCTGGCCTCGCAGCGCCGTCCCGACGGCACCTGGTACCGGGTGCAGGACATGGTGGTCGACGCCCTCATGGGCCGCTACTACGGCCGGCGGCCGATGTACTTCTCGGTGACCGTGGGCAGCGGGGCGCGGACATTCCGCGGCGAACCGATCGACCCGCGGCTGACCATGGAGGGGCTGCTCTACCGGATCGAAGAACCGCACGGGCGAATCAACGTCGATGTCGAAGGCTCAATAGATTTCTTCATGAACCGCTTTCGCGCCCGCGGGGTGAACGACCCAGCCGTGTACCAGGACGATGCGACGCTGCGTCTGACGGCCAACTACGGCAACGCCTTCCTCATGGTCGCCGACACGCTGCGCAAGGCGGGCCGCCTGGCCGAGGCCGAGAAGCTGGTGGCCCATGGCTGGGCGCTCGTGCCCCACAACGGCGACATGCCGGAGTTTCTCGCGACGGTCTACACCGAGCAGGTCCGGGTGGGCGACCTCGAGGCGCTGCTGGACACGGTGCGGGTCGGCGACCGGGACTGGATGCAGACCCTCTTGGCCCGCGCCTGCGTGCTGGCCGGGGACACGGCCAAGGCGGAGGCCACCCTGGAGTCGATTCTCCGCGCCAACACAACTTACCGGACAGCGCTCGAGGAATTGTTGCGACTGCGCTTCGCCCGGCGCGACCTGGAGGGCATGAAAGCGGCGCTGCGCCTGTGGCTGGAGTTCAACCCCGACGATAGCCAGCTGGCCGCCGCACTGCGCCAACTCGACGCCGGCGCCTCGTTCGACGAACTCCTGAAGGATTCCGGCCGGTGAATATCCTCGCCCTCAACTGGAACGACCTGAGCAATCCCTACGCCGGCGGAGCCGAGGTTCACCTCGCAGAGCTCCTCCGCCGCCTCGTCGCCTACGGCCATCGGGTCACGCTCTTCTGCTCCAACTACCCCGGCGGCAAGCCGGAGGAGGTCATCGCCGGGATCCGCATCGTCCGCCGGGGGAACCGCTACAATTTCAACCTGATCGCCCCCCTCCACCTGCGGCGGCTGGCGCGCGCCGAGACGTTCGATCTGCTCGTCGAGGACGTCAACAAAATTCCGTTCTACACGCCGCTCTACCTGCGCCTGCCGACGCTCGTCGTGATCCCGCACCTGTTCGCGACGACCGTGTTCCGCGAGATCAACGCCGTGCTGGCCACCTACATCTATCTGGCCGAACGGCCCGTCGTACGGGTGTACCGCGGGTTTCCCTTCAACGTGATTTCCGAGTCGACCGCGGATGACCTGGCGGCGCGGGGCATCCCGCGCGCCGACATCTCGGTGATCCACTGCGGGATCGACGCGGCCACCTACTCGCACGACCCCGCGGCGGCGAAGTACGAGCGGCCCACCGTGCTGTACCTGGGGCGGATCAAGAAGTACAAGTCGGTCCAGCACCTGGTGCGGGCGATGGCGCTGGTCCGGGAGCGGGTGCCGGGAGCCCGGCTGATGGTCGTGGGCACGGGGGATTACCTCGCGCCGCTCCGGGCGCTGGCGGCGAAGATGGGGCTGGGGGACGACGTCGAATTTCCGGGCTACGTGCCGCTCGAAGAGAAAGTGGCCCGGATGCGGCGCGCCCACGTGGCTGTGCTGCCCTCGCTCAAGGAGGGCTGGGGATTGACCAACATCGAAGCCAACGCGGTGGGGACCGCCGTGGTGGCCGCTGATTCGCCGGGGCTGCGGGATTCCGTGCGTGACGGCGAGACCGGGCTGCTGTACCCCTACGGCGACATCGCCGCGCTGGCCGAGCGGCTCGTGCGCGTGCTGACCGACGTCCCCCTGCGGCAGCGGCTCGAGGCGGGGGCGCTCCGGTGGGCGGCCCGGTTCAACTGGGACGACGCGGCGCGCGAATTCGAGGCGCTCGCCCTCCGGGTGGCGGAGGGGCGGCGATGACCCATCGAACCAAGAAACTCCTCTACACGGGTGTGGGAATCGTCATCTCCGGCTACCTCGTCTGGCTGCTGCTGGAGCGGATCAATTTCGCCGAACTCTCGCGGGCGCTCAGCGGGGCCAACTACTACTGGCTTCTCCCGAACGTGGCCTTCATCGTGCTCACCATGTACCAGCGTGCCTGGCGGTGGCGGGCGATGGTCGAGCCGATCGCGGAGGTTCCTTTCCGGCGCCTGCTGGCGGCGACCTGGATCGGGTTCATGGCCAACAACGTCCTCCCCCTGCGACTGGGCGAGTTCGTGCGGGCCTACTCGCTGGCGGCGCAGGAGCGGCGGATCACCAAGTCGGCCTCGCTGGCGACCATTTTCGTGGAACGGATGGTGTTCGATCTGGTGGCGCTGCTGCTCATTTTCGGCGCCGTCCTCTATTACTCGCACATCCTGATGGACTCGACCATGCAGCGGGGTCTGTGGGTCGCCATTGCGATCGCGCTCGGCGGCATCCTGTTCATCACTATCCTCGCGAGCCGCCCGGCCCAGGTGGGGCGGTTGCTGACGCGCTACCTGTTCTTCGTGCCGGCGGGGGTGCGCGAGACGATCCGGGGGATAATCCTCAAGTTCTCGCGGGGGCTGGAGTTCCTCTCCCGCGGGCGGAGTGTCGTCTCGGTGAGTGCCCAGACGCTCCTGATATGGATTCTCATGGGCCTGTCGAACATCTTCGTCTTCTGGGCTTTTGGCCTCGACCTGCCGCTCGATGCCTCGTACGTCGTGCTCGTGGTCGTGTCCATCTCGATCCTCGTGCCTTCGACGCCGGGGTTCGTCGGGGTGTACCATTTCGGGGCGGTCTGGTCGCTCATGCAGTACGGAGTGACCAAAGAAGCCGCGCTCTCGTGCGCCCTGGTGCTCCACGCGGCCCAGTACATCGTCGTCACCATCGGGGGGTTCTACTTCCTCAGGAAAGAGCATCTCTCGCTCGGCCGGCTCGAGGCGGAGGCGGCGGAACCCGAGGGCCAATCGCCCGTGGGCCGCCGGGCGACATAGAGGGACATACCACCGATGCCCGACACCGCCTACCGTCGATATGTCCTGGCCATCCTCGCTGTCGCCCTGGTCCTCCGCGTGGGGTACCTCGCGTTCGGTGAAGTGCTGCCGGTGATGTGGGATGCCCGGCGCTACGCAGCGGCCGGGCTCGCCCTGATCTCGCTGGTGGATCATTCGGCACCCGCCGGGGCGGCTACCGAGCACGACGACCGCTACCGGTTCAGGCACTACTACGAGAAATACATCCAAGGGGAGCAGATCGAGTGGCTGTCGTACGCGCCGCACACGCTCACGCAGGCGAAGGAGGAGCTTTTTTTCAGCGGGCCGCTCTATCCGCTGGTGCTGGCGGCCGTATTTTTTGCCGCCCCCGCCGCCGATTTCACCGTCGCGCGGACAGTCGGCGTGCTGTGCGACCTTCTGGCCAACGTGCTGCTGATCGCGATCTGCGTGCGGCTGGTCGGACGGCGTGCGGCGCTGATCGCCGGCGCAATCTACGCCGTCTATTTCCCCTTCATCCTGGCCTCGACCATGCTCCTTCTGGAGACCTCCACCAGCCTGCTCATCCTCCTGACCATCTACCTCATGATCCGCAGCGTGGAGACCAATCGCCGTCGGCCTCTGGTCCTGGCGGGGCTGCTGGCCGGCGCGCTCGTGCTGAACAAGCCGACCGCCATGCTCCTGGCGATTCCGTTCCTGCTCGGGTACTATTTCTACACGCGCCCGGTGTGGGGGAGGGCGGCCTTTACGGTCCGCGCCCTTTCGTTTGCCGTGCCGCTGGCTGCTGTCTTTGTCGGCTGGACCGCGGCCGCGTCGCTCCACTATGGCCGGGTGACGCTGCGCGACCCCGAGTACGCCGATGCCAACCTCCGACAGTCGACCTCAATCCCCAACGCGGGGTATGACCTGGACATGGTCGAGGAGGGGTTCTGGGAACGGTCGGTGGCGGGGGATATCCTGGCCGACCCGGCCGGGTTTGCGGGGCTGACGGTTCAGAAATTCGACCGCCTGTGGCGGCGGCCGTACAATGACTTTCGGAAGAGTTTCCTTTTACCCGGTGCGGCCACCGAACTTCTGCATCTGGCGGTGGTTCTCGGCGGTCTGGCCGGGCTGCTGCTTTTGGTCAGAGTGCACCCGGGGCGGGCCGCCTGGCCTGTCTTCATCATGCTGTACTACACGGCGATTCATCTGGTATTTCACGCTCTGTCCCGATACAATTTCCAGGCGATGGGGATGGTCATGGCGGCGTTCGGCTATCTCGCGAGCGAGACCGCCGCGGCTTATGCGGGCCGGACACCCGCCGCGTGGGCGCGACCGGCCGCCGCTGTGGGTGTGGTGATCCTCGGGCTGGCATTCGACGCCCACTGGATCAACGCGGTGTTCGGCACCGGATTGAGCGAGGGGCTGGTGGTCGCCGCGCTGGCGGCCAAGAGCCTCCTCGTGCTGGCCGGGATCTGCCTGCTGCTGCGCCCCGTGGCCCGGCGCCTTCAGGCAGGCGCGTGGACGGTTCCGGCGGTAACCGCGGCCGTGGTTGCGATGGTCATGGCCTCGCACGCGCTGGCCTGGAACCAGTGGGCGGAGTTTGGCTGCCGGCTGGAGACGACCGACAGGAAAGCGGGGACGCGGATATACATTTCGACGCTGCGGCCAGTGGCCGATAACGAGATGCTCGCGGTCGCGGCCGATCTCAACTCCGGAGCCGGGCGGCGGAATACGTTCTCCCTGCAGATCGGAGAGGCCACCATTCCGCTGGTCGGCGGGCAGCCCCCCTTGGCCGAGTTCTTTTACCCCAAACCGACCTATCGCTACTACGCCCAGCTGATCCCGATGGGCCTCGAAGAATTCCGCCAATACGCGGTGATCCCGGTGCCGGATTCCATGGTGCGGCGGCTGATCGGGGAGCAGGGGTACCTGGAGGTGAGCGTGGCGATCAACGGCTCGCTGGCGGAAGAGAACAACTTCGTCACCCTCTGGGGACGGTACGACGGCGACGAATCGACGGGTCTGATCCCGGGGTGGCGCCGGACCTCGATCGAGCGGTTCGTGCATCAGAACGATCCGCGGCTGCCGCAGCCCGTGAAATTCGTGTCGGATTCGGCGGTTTGCTATTATATTCCGCGGGCCGACGGCGACCCGAGCGCCGGCGGCGACCTCGCGCCGGCCTGGGGCCGGCAGACCGGACGGTACAATCTGTTTCTCATGCATTTCAAGGCGGACGGCTCGGTGGATGTATACTGACAAGCGAAGGGACCAATGGCCATGCAGGTAGGCGTCATCGGCTGCGGCTACTGGGGACCGAATCTCATCCGGAACATCGCGGCCCACCCCGAGATGAAGGTGCAGGCGATCGCCGACCTGCGCCGCGAACGGCTCAATCTGATCGCCCGGCAGTACCCCACGATCACCCGGTGTTCGGCCGATGCCGGGGAGGTGATCCGGGCGCCCGAAATCGACGCCGTCGTGATCGCCACGCCGGTGTCGTCGCACTTTGCCCTGGCCATGGACGCGCTGGAGGCGGGCAAACACGTGTTTCTCGAGAAGCCCTTCACGGCCACAGTCGAGCAGGCCGAACGGCTCATCGAGACCGCCGAGCGCAAAAACCTTCGCCTCTTCGTCGACCACACCTTCCTCTACACCGGGGCGGTGCAGACGATCAAGCGGCTGGTTGACGGCGGGGAGCTGGGCGAGCTGTACTATTTCGACTCGGTGCGGGTCAATCTCGGGCTGTTCCAGCACGACGTCAACGTCATCTGGGATCTCGCGGCTCACGACGTGTCGATCATGGATTACCTGCTGGGACGGGATCCCAGGGCGATTTCGGCGACCGGCGTGGCCCACTTCGACCGCGATCTCGAGAACATCGCCTACGTGACCACGTTCTACGACCACAACCTGCTCGGGCACATCCACGTCAACTGGCTGGCGCCGGTGAAAGTGCGCAAGACGCTCCTGTCGGGGTCGAAGAAAATGGTGATCTACGACGACATGGAGCCCTCGGAGAAAGTGAAAGTGTACGACCGGGGGATCGACTTCGTCCGCGACAAAGACCAGATCTACAACATCCTCATCGAGTACCGCACCGGCGACATGTGGGCGCCGAAAGTCGAGCTCACGGAGGCGCTGCGGAAAGTGACCGCCGAATTCTACAATGCGGTCAACGAGAACCGGGCGCCGATGACCGACGGCCGCGCCGGGCTGCGCGTCGTCCGCATTCTCGAGGCCGCCAACAAGTCGATCCGCGCCAACGGCAAACTGATCGAGGTGCGGTGACGATGGCGGACCGAGGCTACACGGTGCATCCGACCGCGCTGGTGGCGACCGACCGGATCGGCGCCGGAACCCGGATCTGGGCCTTCTGCAACGTCCAGGCCGGGGTCACGATCGGGGCCGACTGCAACGTCTGCGACCACTGCTTCGTCGAGCGCGGAGCGGTGATCGGGGACCGCGTGACGATCAAGAACGGCGTGGCGGTCTGGGAGGGCGTGGTGCTCGAAGACGACGTCTTTGTCGGCCCCAACGCCGTGTTTACCAACGACGTGTACCCCCGGAGCAAAGTGTACCACGCCGAGGTCGCCCGGACGCTCGTGCAGCGCGGGGCGACAATCGGCGCCAACGCGGTGATCGTCGCCGGGCACACAATCGGGCAGTGGGCGATGATCGGAGCCGGGGCCGTGCTGACCAAAGATGCGCCCGATTTCACCCTCTGGTACGGCAACCCGGCGCGACTGATCGGGTACGTCTGCCGGTGTGCGCAAAGGCTGGAGGTTGGCCCCGACCCGGACGCCATCCGGTGCGCCTGCGGGCTCGTCTACCGGCGGGAAGGAGAACGCCTCGTCTGCGCATCGTAAGACCGATCCTATGGACGCTCGCGACACCCATCGCCGCATCCTCGCGGCCGTATTGACCTACAACGAAGGGGACAGACTCATGCAACTGGCCGCGCGGTTTCCCCGCGAGCGCCGGTATGACGTGCTGTTTGTCGACGACGGTTCAACCGACGGCTCGGCTGATTACCTGGTCAAGGCCGGCTTTCCGGTAATCCGACACGGCGAGAACCGCGGCGTGGGGGCGGGCATTCGCTCTGCCGTGCGGTATTGCCGAGAGCACGGCTACGACGTGCTGGTGATCATGGCCGGCAACGGGAAAATGCAGCCGGAGGAAATCCCCCGGCTGATCGATCCGATTCTGAGCGGGCGGGCGGACTATGTCCAGGGCTCGCGCTACCTGCTCGGAGGGGACAGCCCGAATTTGCCCCTGGGGCGGCACCTGGGGATCAAGGCTTTCACGCTCGCGACCTCGCTCCTGCTGGGCAAACGGCACAGCGACATCACCTGCGGGTTTCGGGCCTACCGGCTGGCCGTGGTCGATGACCCCGAGATCAACATTGAGCAGGACTGGCTGGGGCGGTACGAAATGGAATACTACCTGCACTGGAAAGCGGTGAAACGGGGGTGGCGGGTGGTCGAGGCGCCGGTGTCGATGGTCTACCCCGAGAGCGGCCGGGATTACTCCAAGATACGGCCCCTGGTCGGGTGGTGGTCGATGATTCGGCCCTGGATATATCTCACTCTGCGCCTGAAACGGTAGGGGCTCGTTTTTTGCGCCGCCGGTTTCCATTTCCCAAGTTCAAACTTGACACTTCAGGTCAGCCCCGATAACCTGTTTCCAAACAACTTGATGGGGCTCCGTCAATCGGTGAGTCGACAATGATTAGAGCGATTTTTTCCGTCTTTCTGGTGGCCGTCATCCTCTGGGTCAGCTATTTGAAAGTCTCGCGCGAACACGACAAGCAGCAACTTGCCTATGCAGCCGGGCGGCAGGAAGTCGGCAAAGAGCTGGCGACCAGTCGGCAGGAGGCCGAGTCGCTTCGGACCGCGATGGGGGAGAAGGAGTTGGCGTTTGGCGAGACGCTCATGACCCGGGATGCGGTCTATCAGAAACTGGTTGACTCGCTGGGGGGAACGATCGATACCCTCTCCACCGCGCTCGAAAAAACCAGAGCCCAACTGAAATCGAGCCGGACAACGGCAGCCAAGCCGAAATCGAGCGGCGCCGGCGCGGCTGCCGAAGGCGCCTCGGCGCAAAAAAGCTCTCAACACGAGCGCATTCTCGCGTACTACAATCAGAAGTTCCAGAGTCTGCCGAAGGACTTATCGACGTACGAGCAAAAGGTGGCCCTGGCGGAGATACGCGAGGAAACGGCGCGAAAGTTCAGCATCTCGCTGGCGGAGTTGAATCGCATTCGCGCCGAGCACAAGCTGGAGTATTAGCCAGCAGAAGGCGGGACAATGCAGGCCCGGGAGTCGGATTTTGCCGAAGTGGCGGTCGACCGGCTGTTTCTTGAATCATTTGCCAATGAAGCCTCGCCGTATCATTCGGATGAGGCGGAGCAGATGATTCGGCAGAATCTCGACCAGGTGCGGGAGAAACTCAAGTGGCACATCAACCACTCGCTGTCCAACCGTCAGAAACAGGTCATTAAGCACTACCTGACGGGGAAGACGGAGCGCCAGATAGCCGATTTGCTCGGGGTGACACAGCAGGTGGTGAACATTTATAAGCATCGGGCAATAAACAAATTACACAGGATTCTCACGTCCTAGCTGTATGTCAAATACCTACTAGATAGAGGGACGATTACATCACAGGTACCCGCCAGCACCTTTGATGGATAGATATAGGTAGTAAAAGGCCATAGGTCATCGCAGTCGCAAGGAGGTGGTTTTCTCGTCGTAAGCTACAATCCCTATAGCTTCACCGCTGTTCCCCGGTTACAAGTTGCATTGTGAGAGTGCCGCTAACCAAAGAGGGGGAAGAGACTTCATAAGCGAGATAGGGAGATCTGGTTCATGCCGAAGAGCAAAGATGACAAACGGTTCGCATCTCTGGGAGAGAAGGATTGCTGGCACCCCTACGGGCTACAGGTCCTTTCGCCGGCCAAGTTCTCGTCCGTAGTGGGAAAGATACTGTGCGGGCATTACATTCTGATATCGTCCCGATTTGCCCGCAGCGCCGAGCAAACCCATTGATGAGATGACGTCTCCGGCGGGGTCGGATGATCCTGCGCGACTGCGAACTACCGAATGTACGGGGCTCGTCCCGATCGACGAGCCCCGTTTCTATCGTGGATCGCGCAGCACCCTAACAGGCCGCCGGGGCCGGACCGCCGCGGAACAGGTAGTTGATCAGCAGGGTCAGGTCCGAGACCTTGACCGCCCCGTCGGCGTTGGTGTCGCCGTGGTCGAGGCAAGTCGGAGCCGGGCCGCCGCGGAAGAGGTAGTTGATGAGGGCGGTCAGATCCGATACTTTGACCGAGCCGTCATCATTGAAATCCCCGCGCAGCGTGCAGCATCCGCCGCTCCCCCCGCCGAAATCCTGCCAGAACCCCTGGTTCAGCGTGAACGACGCCGATGAGCCCGCGCCGACTGCAGTCTGGCCGACTGTCCCGTTTAGCAGGAAGTTGGCCGAGACGCCCGGCCCCCCACCGGAAGCCACGACCTGCCAGTTGATGGCGACGGCATCGGCGTCGCGCAGAGGTGCGCTTGACGCGTCCGGGGCCGGCGGCGTCGCGGTCGGCTGCATGAAGCCCGCGAGGGGCATCAGCAGGAGCGCCGCCCCGAGCACCCACCACCAGTTTCCGATTGGCCGTTTCATTCGGGTTCCCCCTTTCCGAGCCCGGGCGATTTCGCCGCGCCCTTGATAATGACATTGTAACCCTTCAGGGTCAGCGGACGCGAGATGATTAGGTCAGCCGCTGCGGATATGTGTGTCGTCCCGGCTTTGAAGACAAGAGTCGCGCCGTCCGGGGCCGATGCCAGCGCTGCATCGATATTCAGGTGGGGCGAATTCGGCGACCCGTCGCCGGCAATCGTGTTGCCGACAAACCGGACATAGTCTTCGGGGGCAATCATGGTCGCCATCCAGTCGCCCCCCGTCGTGCAGGGCACGATTGAATCGATTGGTCCCAGAGCGGCGCTGTTGTCAGGACCCCACCCGAGATTATGGAGGAACTCGCCGGTTGCGTTATAGTAGCCATAGACGAGCCACGAATGGCTGCATCCTTCAGCCACCACCGGGCGAAACCAGCGAATCTCGGCCTTCGCCGTGTCCGCATTGACAGGCAAGTGATGGCCGTCGGTTCCATACAAGAAGTACTTATGCAGTGAGTCCGGGCTAACAGCCCCTGACGTCCCGCCGTAGCCGTAGCGCGCGCTTATGGCGATAGCGACGTCTCGGCACAACCAGGCGGCGGCGGTGTCACCGGGATCGGCTACTTCATCGGTGTGGACATCCTCCATGAGCGCCCAATCGTACGTGGTCCCGCCAAAGTTGGCCGAAACCGGTACCGAGTCCGCCGGGATGGCATAGAACATGGCATCAAGCGCCGCTTGGTACGCCGGATCGGAACTGAGTTCGGATGCCTTGTCCTTGACGTAGAAGTCCCAGTAACCCCATCCGCGGATCTTCCCTCCGCCGGCTGAACTCCACTCAAACCGGTTATGGAGGATTCCTGCCGGAACAGTAATGGAATTGGGATAGGGTCGTTCCACCCACGTGGGAGAATAGCGCCGCGGGTAGTACTTCGTTTTGCTCCCGCTTCCGGTGGTCGGCCACTGCCAGTAGTACAGCAGTTGAGCTGCCGAAATCGGAGCGCAACCGGCCACACAGTGCGAATCGGTTCCGGGGTGAAGGACCGGCGCAAAGTCGTTGTAAGGCGAGGGCTGGTCCCACTTGCACGTGAGCGGCAGGCGCATAGAATCCGGGTCAGCCCGCAGATCGTCATAGACCCCGTACCCCAAGGGTACCTGTCCGGCGATCAGCGAGCGCCACGCGGACACGCGCTGGACCAGTGCGGGGAGGCGCTCGATCACCACCGGGTCATCGCGCTCGACCCCCGTCTTGATTGTCCGGTGTTTGGCCGCAATACCTTCGAGGATACACTGCACCGCCGGCACTTCCAGATCGTACTCCCCCGACGGATTGTACAGGTAGATCGGCAGCAACAGCGTATCATTGGAGCAGAGGCAGTAACCGCCGCCCGCCAGGTGCGCGATATATGCGACAACCTCGCCCTCCGCCTCGTACGGTTCCATCCGGATCACCATCGCGTCCGGCTTGGGCTGGGCCGTCACATACCGCACCCAGGTTTCCGCCGCGCGCTGGACATCCTCCGCCGGCACACTCCAACTGGTGGTCACCGCGGTCACCGTCAGCGCCAGCGCGATAAGGAGCCATGGCAGGGGAGGAGCCTTGCAGATTGACTGTTTCGTGATAGTCATTGCTTTTTCTCCTCGCCTACTGCAGGCTCACGAGCACGAGGACGAGGCCGCGGCCGCTCTCGAGGGCCGTCATCGCCTTGCCGATCACTGCTCCCTGGGCTCGGTCGAAATCGGTGACCCGCATGGCATGGCCCGGCACCGCCGAGGTCGTGAGAAGATCCCCGGGGCGAATCGGCGCCCTGTCGGCGTCCGCCAAACAATACACCCGCCCGGTCATCGCCACCGGATACTTGCCCGAGGCAATCGTCTCGGCTTGCCCCATCACCAGGCCAGGGGCGATACCCCCTGCGCCGCTCACGACGCCGGCAACGCAGTGATCATAAGGCGCATTTGCGACCGTGAGTTTGCCGGGGTTGGCCGGGTCAATGACCAGCAGCATGCCCGGCTGGATGGTTTCGGCGTTGTGCAGATCAAACGGCTCCGCGAGATCGGCGCCGCCGGTGATCTTGACGATATCGCAGGTCATGGTATCCCCGACGAGAAGAGACGAGGCCACCCGGGCACGTCCGTTGACGTCGAGGGTGGCAACGGGAGTGCCTGTGCCGATGCCCACGAAGCCGGTGCCGGAGTCGAACGTCATGACGTAGCGATTGGCCATGTCATCGTAAATGCTTAGTCTCCGGTGATCGCTCGGACGGAAGAACATGCCCCATTTGCCTACCCCATCTTCCAAGAGCCGCATCTCAGCGTTGTCCCCCCCGACGCCATCGATGAAGATTCTCTCGGTGGCTGAGAGGTCATCGCTGCACTTGATTTTACCGGCTACGTCTAGTGGCACAGTCGGGGTCCTGGTGCCGATACCGACAAAACCGGTACCGGAGTCGAAAGTCATCAGGTAGCGGTTACCCATGTCATCGTAGATGCTGAGATCGCGCCCATCGCTCGGTGCATAGAAAATACCCCATTTGCGGAGTCCGTTTTCGGCAAATCTCAGTTCCACGCCTTGGTCGACAGCGTTATCCATCAGAATGGTTCCCGCAACGTGCAGTTTGTACTGCGGCGCATTGGTGCCGATGCCGACGTTATCGCTCGAGGATTGCAGGACGACATTCGCACCATTGTCAGTCCAGCCGCTGGCCGCGCCCGCCATGGCGTAATCGGCCGTGTCCGAGGTCTTGGCCCACGACGCCACCTGGGCGTAGGGAGCGGCTGAGAGCAGAGCCCGGGGGGTCATCTCCGCGTCCGTCCCGACCTTGATCCCCAGCCAGCGGTCGGCCCCGCCAAAGACCGAGAGGTTGATGGGGTTCACCGATCCGAGGGCGACGCTGAACAGCCCGTCGGCGACGACTACTCCCGTGCGAGTCTCGGTCCACAAGGCCGTACCTCCGCTCGAGGCCGTGTAGATGGTGAAAACCATGTTGACCGTGGTGTCAAGGGGGGCGCCGCCGGTCCCGGTGAGTCTCCCCTGGTAGTTGATGGTGCCGGGCACCTGCGTGTAACCGGTCGTGCCGCTGAGTAAGACTGCGGCGAGCATGATGAAGATCCATAACACCGTTGCCTTCATAGAGGCCTCCTGCGTTGTTGGGCCAAGCGGCCCGGTTTGATTGTGGGTCGGACTGCGGTATTTCGGCATGATCATTGAAGCCTGCGCTTCGGCCCCAGGTCTCGTCTCTCCCGCGCTGCAGAACACCCGTCTCTGGTTGGGAGATGTGGAGCACCGGGGGGAAGGGCCGGGCGACGAAGCGGGGATTGCTCTCCGAAGGCAAAAGCGCACGCACGAGATCCGGTGCACACCCTGCGCTCCGCCCAAGGACCGGGACCAGGACATGGCAGCCACAGCGGCCTCCGCGACTATGCCGTAACGGCGGAAGTCCGGGCAATTGGCTCGACGTCGGTTGGGCGGACCGTCTTGTGGCGAGAAGAAGTGGTCTCGAGGCTGTCCCCGACACCGCCCTGCGTTTCGTCAGTCAGGTTTATGACTTTGACTGAAAGATACGAGGCCGCCGCGGCTGAGTCAAGTCAAATCAGATGCCCGGAGAGGAACCGCCGAGGCGCGCGGAATGGATGACGCTGCCAGGGCGCGTTTCAACTTGACTTGAGAACCGGGGGAGCGTTGTTTCCGCCAAAGCGGCCGAAGGCGCCGATCTCGTAGTCGTCCGAAAGGCCAAACCTTCGGACCGCTGGTCTGTATAACCGACCAAAGGAATCCGACTCGCAAGCGAGCAGACAGCATGGCGTTACGACAACTTATCTTCATCGTCACCCTCTCGGCGGTTCTTGGTCTGGCGGCCAATCTGGTCTCGCCCCACGCTATCCCGTACATCGGGACATGGCGGGAGTTGTCATCGGGCGACGGGCCGATCAAGCCGCCGGAGCATGCGCCGGGCGATCCCCCGTATATCGGGATCGATGTCGCCCATGTCGAGTATACCGGCGGCGGCGTGATTTTCATCGATGCGCGGTCGCCGGAGGAATTCGCCTGCGGGACAATCCCGGGCGCGGTCAATATCCCGTTTGACGAACTCCCCGAGGGGGATCTCACCCCGTATTTCGATTCCGCCCTGGCCGGAGCGCCCAGGGACACCCGGCTGATCACGTTCTGCTCGGGGGAGGAGTGCGACCTCTCGCTGCACCTGGCCCGCAACCTGCAGGCGGTCGGTTACACGGACCTGCTGATTTTTTTCGGCGGCTCGCGGGAGTGGGAGAAGAACGGGCTGGAAATGGAACGGAGGGCGAAATGCGACGGTTGATCGACAACGACTATCTGACGCTGCTCATCCGGCTGTTCGTGGGGGGTGTGTTCATCTATGCGTCCTACTACAAGATCATCAATCCGATGGATTTCGCCAAGAGCATCTGGTACTACCACATGGTGCCGGGGAGTCTGATCAACCTGATGGCGATCGTGCTGCCCTGGTGGGAACTGGTCGCGGGGGTGTGCCTGGTGCTCGGAGTCTGGTATCGGGGGACGGTGTGGTCGATGCTCCTGATGACGGTTATGTTCGGGGCGGCGCTGGCCTCGGCGGCGATTCGGGGGCTGGACATCCAGTGCGGCTGTTTCAAGGCCTCGGTGGGGGCCGGCGACGAGGCCGCGGCCACGCTCGTGCGCGACCTCGGCCTCTTCGTGCTCACCCTTCAGTTGCTCTTCTCGCGCGCGCGGCGGTTCTTTGTCGGCCGCGCACGGCCACTTACGGAAGGACGCGCGGCGTTATCAAGATGATGAGGTCGGTCGTCTTCTTTTCGTTCGACGTGTAGGTAAAGAGGAGATTTCCCAGCAGCGGGATGCGGCCGAGCAGCGGCACCCGCTGTTTCTGCTTCAGCTCGCTCTCTTTGCGCAGCCCGCCCAGGGCAAGCGTTTCTCCCTCGGCGACAGCCACCGTCGTCCGCACCGAGCGCTCCGTGGTGATCGGTTTCTGGTTGTCCACCGGGCCCGTGAAATCGATGATATCCTCAACGACCGGGATCACTTCCATCGTGATCATCCCCTCGCGGTTGACGCGCGGGGTGACGCGCAGGGAGATGCCGACCTCCTCGTCCTGGAAAGTGACGATATCCTGAATCACCGCCCCTTCGGTGAAGCGGTTGATGGTGGCGATGGGAATGACGGTTTGGATCTTGATCTCGGCCTCGTGATTGGCCAGGGTGGTGACGTGCGGATCGGAAATGAGACGGCTGTTGCCGCCCTGCTCGAGCAGGTGGAGCATGACGCTGACCTGCTCGGCGGAGAGCCGCGCCCAGGAGAGGTCGCCGTTGTTGGGATCCCAGGCGAGCGAGGAACCCGACAGACCGGACCCGCCGGTCGAGGCCGAATCGCCGCCGAGGGTGGCGGTCAGCACGGTCGGCCAGGTGAAGCCGATCCTGGTGTCGTCGTCGACGTTGGTTTCGATGATGCGGGCTTCAATGGTGACGACCGGTTCGGGCTGATCGATTTCCTCGAGCACGGCCAGCATGCGGTCCACGACCGACGGGAAATCGGCCAGGAGGAGGCGGTTGGGCCGGTAGGTCTCGGCCGCCGGGAGCGCGACCGCTTCAGCCGAGGGGGATTTGTCCAGGACAATGATCTGCCCCTGCGCCGATTTCAGGGGTTCGAGCGCCTTCTTCGCCGTCACCGGATCCAGAAAGCGCAGGGTCACGGTGCGGGTGTCAAGCTCGCCGGGGGAGACCTGGTCGAACGGTTTGACGATGATAACTTCGCCGCGCACGAAATAATTGTAGCCCATCGGCAGCAGGATAGCGTCCAGGGCGCTGGTCCAGGATACCTCCTCCAGCCGGAGCGACACGGTCCCGGTGACCTCGCCGGAAACGACAAGGTTGAGGCCGTTCTGGACGGCGATCAGGTTGAGGACGTCGGCAACGGCGACGTTTTCAAGGCTGAGGGTGAGCAGTTGGGCAGAGTCGGGCGTGACCTCCGCACCGGCCGCCGGCGCGGCCCCCAGGCAAAGACAGACAAACATCGTGCGCGTAAGCATATGGCTATCCTTTGGCGGCGACGTTGATCTGGAAGCGCCGACCGTCGGCCTCCAGCGTCACCTGCCGCTTGTTGATATCGATCACCACGGCGCCGTCCACACGGTCGCCGACCCCGACGGGCCGGCTGTTGATAATCGCCAGCGGGTGATTCTCGGAGTACACAATGCCGGACAGCCGCCAGGACGGGGCGGGGGCGGCGGGTTCCCGATCGGTGCGGCGAACCCGCACCCGGAAGGGATCCTCCCCCCAGGGCCGCGCGGCAAGGGAGGACACGTCGCTCTGACGCGCCGGCGGATCGGAGCGCGGGACAACCGCAGTGTCCGCGGCAGCGCCGGTCGCCGGCGGCGGCGTCGCGATCGGGCGCGGCCTGCGAAAACTGTAGGCACCCCACACGACCGCCAGGCCGAGCAGGACGTACAGAAACAGGCGGCGGCGGGCGGGGCTCATGCGCTGCCTCCCCTCGAGCCCAGCAGCGCCCGAAGACCGAGCTGCAGGGAGAGCGGCGCGGAACCGTCGGGAGCGCCGGCAATGATGCACCGGTTGATACCCCGGGCGTAATCGCTCCCCTCCACGTCGGCCACGAACCGGCCGAGCTGCTCGAACTCCCCCGTCACCGTGATCTCGAGGTTGAGAAACGGCGGGCTGGCGGCGGCGGCGGTGCGATCAAGCTGCAACAGCTCCTCGACGGGCGGGGTGATTTCCGCCACCCGCAGGCGGTGCCGGTCGGCGCGCGCCACCAGATCGTCGACCAGCGCGAGCACATCGGCGTGCGCGTAGAGCCGGGCGTCAAGATCGAGGCGGAGCGACTCGGCGGTCTGCTCGGCCTTGAGAAACGCCGGAAGCTGCAGGGTGAGCCGGTGCGCCTCGTCTATCCGGCGTTCGGTGTCTCTCACCGCGGCCCGGGCCGAGGCCGCCTTGTGACGGTAGGGCGTGTACACCAGGAAAGCCCACAGCACCACCAGGGCCAGGGCAATTCCTCCGTATATCAGGACCCGCGGTTTCACAGGCGCCCCCGCAGCGCGAGCTGAAATTCGAGGATGAATGTTTCGTCCTGACGGCGCTTGACGTGGCGTTCGACCGTCACGCTGTCGAAGAAGCGGCCCGCGTTCAGCCGATCGACGAAGGCCGCCAAAACTACCTCGGGAGGCACATCGGAAGATGTGACGACGCCGGACAGGCGGAGGTTGGCCCCCGCGGCGGCGGGGGTGAAGTCGTAGCGCGTCAGCCGCACTTCGGGCGGCGTCAGATGCGAAAGCTCTTTTAGATTGAGGGCCAGCGAGGTCGGATTCTTCGCGCTCGCCTTGAGGTAGGAGTCGGCGGCGGCCAAACGGGTCCGCAGGCTGCTCAGCGCGCGGTACGCTCCCGAGTTTTCATAGAGAGCCAATTGCTGCCGGAGGGCGAGGTCGGTCTCCTGCTGCACGTGGAGATCGTGGTAGAGGAATCCCCCGCCCGCGGCCAGGAAAAGCAGGACGGCGGCGACGGCGGTCCGGCCGAGGGCATCGACCCGCCGCCGGCGCCACTCGGCCCGGCGATCCGGGGGCAGGAGGTTGACCAGGTCGGAGCGGCAGAGGGCGGCCGCGATCGCCGGCAGAGCGGCCAGTGCGACGTCGCGTTCGATATGGCCGGCCAGGCGGATCCCCGCGAGACGGTCGAGCGGAAACGGCTCCACGGGGCATCCCAGCCGCTCGGACAACAGCCTCAGCAGGCGGGTGTGGCCGGCCGCGCCGCCGTAAACAAACACCTCCGGCTCGTGGAGGCGCAGGTGCTGGCCCGCGAAATAATCGAGCGACGTCTGGATCTCCGAGGCCAGCGTTTCGGCGAAGAACTCCCGCCGCGCCTCGTCGCCCGCCGTCCCCAGCATCGCCGTGCCGGTGCCGCCGTGGTGGGAGAATTCGAGATTGCCGGCCCGGTAGAAGGCTGTTTCACTCTCGCGCAGTCCGAGACGCACCAGCGTGTAGATGCGGTCGGGGTCAAAATTCGGCAGCGCGGTCAGGAGCACGCCGACCGCTTGCGCTCCGGCATACACGGCCTGAACCGGAACCGCGGCCTGTTCCAGGGGAACGAGTGCCTGGCGGAGGAGCCGGTGCGTGGCCGCAAGCAGCGCCACCCTGCACCGGCCCCCGCCCTCGCCCTCGAGTCGCGCCACCGGGCGAAAACCGCAGGTGAACTCGCCGACCGGGAAAGGGATCTGGCGGCTGGCCTCAATCTCGACGGCTGAGGCCAGATCGGCCCGACTCATTCGGGGCAGGCAGAACGTCCGGACCGTGACGCCGTCCCCGGCGACGCAGGCTGCGAAGCGGGCGCCGCGCCCGCCGTGCCGGCTCCAGAAGTCGGCGACCTGCGAGATTGCGAACTCGGAACCGGCCTCGGGAAGTGCGCCCGGCGGGAGATCCGCATGAAGGACGTCGGTAACAATCCGCCGGGCACCGAAGTGGCGGACAGCCGCCAGGGACAGGGCATCATCGCTGACCCGCCCGGCGAGCGTACGCCCGATCAGAAAGCGGCCGCGGGGCGCAAGGGGGCGTTCCGCCGGGCCGGTAGAGGCCGGGGAGGAGGGCGCGTGTGCGCCGGCGGTGAACTTCTTCAGTAGCGAGCGCATAGCGGTGTCACAACGTCACGCGAAGAGTGTCTCCGCCCCCGACGGAGAGGAGGATCCGGGCGTCCGGGTCGTACACATACGGTACGCCCCAGGCATCGCTGAGGTAATTTCCGCCGGAGGGGTCGATGTACGGGCCGTTCCAGCCGTACCGGGCGAGCCGATCGTACGGCGGGACCGAGTCGGGCCGGACCGTTAGATCACTCAGCCGTCCGGGCAACCGGCCGACATCTCCCTGGAAGCCAGCGGCCACCGGCCGGCCGCCGGCGACAATCTCAGGCGAGCCGACCAGCGCCCGCCGCAGCTCGCCCATTTCCTTTCGGGTGGCCGCCGTTTTAGCGCTCCCGCTCATGTCGGCGAGCTGCGGGATGGCCACGGCGGCGAGAATCCCGAGGATGACGATGATTATGACCAGTTCGACCAGCGTGAAGCCGGCTGGATGAACACTGAGCCGTCGATCGGAGCGGGCGGGGTCGGGCCGGATGCGCTCACCACTCATTTTCGTCGTGGGTGTCGGTGTTGGCCCAGAGCTCGCCGGAGACCGGGTCATAAACCCACCCGCCGCGGTTGCCGATGACAGTGCCGCGCACCTGGCCGGTGCCGTCGACGACCGAGTCGGGTGCATTGGACTGATACGGGTTCGGCGGCAGGCCCTGCGCCATGACCGTGCCGCGGGTCTGCAGATCGGCCAGCGAGGGCCAGGTGGCGGTGCCGGTCTGGACGGCCTGGTTGGCGTAGAAGATGGTGACCGCGGACCGCATCGAGCCGAGGGCACTGCGGGCCGACGCCTCGCGGGCTTCGCCCGAAAGATCCTGGTATTTCGGGATGGCGACGGCGGCGAGGATGCCGAGGATCACGATGATGATGACGAGCTCGATCAGCGTGAAGCCGCGCCGGTTGCGGAGTTGGTTCATGGAATCTACCTCCTGCAGGGGGCTGATTATTGGACACTTACTCTTCTATCGTTATCGGAATAATATCCCGCCCTTTTTAGCCCGCCTCAGCCGTTGAAGACCCGGATCAGGTTCCACATTGGCAGGAAGATCGCCAGCGCCAGAATGAGCACGAAAATGCCCATGACAAACGTGAGAATAGGCTCGAGCACAGCGGTGAGCTGGCGGGAGGTGTACTGCACCTCCTTGCCGTAGTGCTCGCCGACCTCGCGGAGAACCTCGGCGAGGGAGCCGGACTCCAGCCCGATGGTCATCATCTGAAGCGCCAGGGGCGGGAAGTACCGGAACTCGTGCTCGGCCAGACGGCTGTCGCGGCCCTCGCGGAAGAGACCCGCCATGGTGCGGATTTCTCCGGCCAGCGCGCTGTTCTTGACCGTTTCGGCCAGAATTTCGAGGCAGGCGATGATGGGGAGGCCGGCCTGAAAGAGCACATGGAACATCGCGGCGAACCGGGCGACGTTGCTCTTGATGATCAGCGGACCGACGATCGGCAGACGCAGAAGGCGGTGGTCGAGCCACGACTTGCCCCGTTCGGTTCCGATTGCCTGGCGCACTGCAAGGGCGGCGAGCACGAGCGCCATCAGCAGGGCCGGCCAGTAGGCGGAGACCGTATGCTGGAGCCCGATCAGCAAGCGCGTCGGCAGCGGCAGCTGCGCGTTGAACTGCCCATAGAAAGCGGTGAACCGGGGGACCACGTACAGCACGAGCACGAGGGCGGCGGCACCCAGCGCCCCCACCACCATCAGCGGATACCGGGTGCCCGCCTTGACCGCGCGCGAGAGCTCGAGGTCCTGTTCGAGCATCGTGCGCAATTGGGCGAGGATTTCGTCGAGCTTGCCGGACTCCTCGCCGGCGGCGACGCCGGCGACGTAGGCGCGCGCGAAGAGGTCGTCGTGGGCCGCCATCGCCTGTGAGAGCGGGCGGCCGGCCTGGACGGCCAGGCGGATGTCGTCGATCGCGCGGTTGAAGTGCCCGGCGGCAGGCCCGATGCGGATCAGGGCCAGGGCCCGGAGCAGCGGCACGCCCGCCCGGTACATCGTGCCCAGATTGGCCGTAAACGCAATCAGGCGCTCGTAGTGCGGCCCGGAGAAGAAGCTGAGGAGCGAAAATCCACGCCGGCCGGCGACTGCGGCCACGCGGATCGGCACCAGCTGCTGCCCGGCCAGATGCTCCAGCACCTGCTCGCGGCTGTCAGCCAGGAGCACTCCCTCGCGGGTCCGCCCCGCCGCGTCGGCCGCGCGATACTTATACCGGCTCTGCATGGACGGCTCTCCGCGACGCGCTCTCCCCCGGCCGGAGGTAATCCTCGGCGTTCGAGGTCTCTTTGAGCAGTTCCTCAAGGCAGACGCGGCCAGCCCGCACGGCCTCCAGACCGGCCTCGAACAGGGGCACGTAACCCTGGCGGCGGGCCGACTCCCGGATCTCGTTGAGGGGCGCGTTGCGCATGAGCATGTCGGCGATCGTCGGAGTCACCTCGACATACTCGTAAATGCCGGTGAGGCCCCGGAACCCGGTGTTCTTGCACTTCGGGCACCCGACGCCCTTGCGGAAATCGAACTGACTGTCCCGGTCGCGCAGCCCGGCCTGCAGCAGCACCGACTCCGCCGGCCGATAGGGGGCCGCGCATTCGGGGCAGGTGACGCGCACGAGCCGCTGGGCCAGCACGCCCTTGAGCGCCGAGGCCACCAGATAGCGCTCGATGTCCATGTCGACGAGGCGGGCGATGGCCGAGGGGGCGTCGTTGGTGTGGATTGTCGAGAACACCGTGTGCCCCGTCAGCGCCGAGCGAATGGCCATCCGAGCCGTCTCCGGGTCGCGGATCTCGCCGATCATGATGACGTCGGGATTCTGGCGCAGGATCGCCCGCAGGCAGGTCGGAAAGGTGAGCCCGGCCTTCTCGTTGATCTGGATCTGGATGATGAGCGGCAGGGAGTATTCGACCGGGTCTTCGACCGTGATGATGTTCTTCTCCACGGAGTTGATTTCGTGCAGGGTGGCATAGAGGGTCGAGGTCTTGCCGCTCGAGGTCGGGCCGGAAATCAGGATGAGGCCTTCCGGCCTGTAAATGACCGTTTTCCAGGCGGTCTCGAGGGTCGGGCCGAACCCCAACTGCCGGAACGAGAGCAGCAGGTTGCGCCGGTCGAGCAGGCGGATGACGATCTTCTCGCCGTGGATCGTCGGCAGGGTCGAGACGCGGAGGTCGATCGCGGCCTTGTCGACGGTCATCATGAAGCGGCCGTCCTGCGGGAGGCGCTTCTCGGAGACGTCGAGGTTGGCGGCGATCTTGATGCGCGAGATCAGTTCGTTCTGCATGGCTTTGGGCGGGGCCGCCTCCTCGCGCATGGCGCCGTTGATGCGGTAGCGGATGCGCAGGCGGTTTTCCTCGGGCTCAATGTGGATGTCCGAGGCGCGGTCCTTGGCCGCCTGCTCGATCATGAGGTTGACCATCCGCACGACGGCGCTCTCCGATTCGACGTCGGCGCCCGGACGGGGCGCGCCCGACTCGCCGGCCGGGGCGGCGTGGGCGCCGATGATCTGGTTGAGCGAGTCGGCCACCGAGTAGAATTCGTCGATCGCGGCCTTGATCTCCCCCGGGGTGGCGATGGCCCGCTTGATGTTCTTGCCGGTAAGGTAGCGGATTTCGTCGATGGCGATGATATTCAGCGGATCGGCCATCGCCAGCGTCAGGGTGGCCCCGATTTCGAAGATCGGAATGAGGGTGTAGCGGCGGGCGAGGCCGACCGGAACACGGCGGATCACCTCGGGGTCGATGACCATGGCGGTGAGCGTGATCTTCGGTATGCCCAGCCGTTCGGAGACGACGTCGACGAGCTGGTCCTCGGTGAGGGCATTTCTGGACACGAGAATTTCGCCCAGGCGCCGGCCGGTGAGCGTCTGCTCGGCCAGCGCGTCCTCGACCTGGGCGGCGGTGACGTAGCCCTTTTCGACCAGGAGGTCGCCGATTTTCTTTTTTTCCATAGCGTTCCGGTTCCGATACGGGTTTCGGCGCCAACGGGCCGCCGCTCGTTATATCGGCGGGGACCGATGACGGCTGAACCGCGCGGGGCCGGAGGCGGGACCGGGCCGCCGGCTTTTGGCCGGTCCGCAGCGGCCGGCGGCGGCGGCAGCCGATGGATCCCGGAGGCGCGTAGTTGTTTACAAAGGCAGCAAGGGGCCGTTTATTGGGGAGAGGAATCTGGAGAACGGATTGCAGCATTTGCCGTCACTTCTGCTTGTCATCGCCTGGTCGAGTCTCGCGGCTCTGGGGCTGCCCGCCGGGGCGGGCGCGCTGGCGCCGGAGGCCGACCTCGACAGCCTCGGCCCGATCGTCGACTCCATCGTCATCGACAACCGCAACGTCTACGACACCGACGACCCCAAGTACGACAACTTCCTCTTCCGCCTCGCCAACCGAATTCACATCGTCACCCGCGAGCACGTGATCCGGCGGGAGCTTCTGTTCCGCACCGGCGAGCCCTACCCCTATGAACTGGCGGAGGAGTCGGCCCGCAATCTCCGGTCGCGCCTGGCTCTGTACGACGCCTGGATCGAGACGGAAACCCTGCCCAACGGACACCTGCTCGTGCGGGTGGTGACGATCGACGAATGGACGTTGGCGTTCGGGCCGAGCGTGCGCACCGAGGGCGGGGATCATGAATACGAGTTTCTGCTGACCGAGCGCAACGTGCTCGGGCGCAACCAGGAGGTCAGGGCGCGCTACGTCTTCGGCAACAGCGAGAAAGACTTCGTCGACCTCGCCTACACGAACCAGCGCATGTTCGGCCGCCCGGTCCGGGCGGCCGGCGGGTACCGCACTGACCCGGTGAACGGCGTGAAATGGGTCGAGCTGAGCCACCCCTACTACAACCTCACCCAGAGCTTCACCTACCGGGCCGAGGTGGGCGCGTCGGAAGTCCGCCGGGACGTATACAGCGACGACCTCCTCATCGGGCAGTCGTTTCGGGAGGGGGACTGGTGCGAACTGGGCATCGGATCCCGGACCGGCACCTACCGGCGCAAGCTGGAGCTTTCCTGCCGCTACTACTACCGGTTTGACCGGACGGTGGGGACCGCGCTGATCGACACCGATCCCGATCTGATGGAGCAGGCGCTGCGATCGCTGCCGGACGACTCCGCCTACCACCTCGTCGAGGTGGGGACCGCCTTCTCCAACCTTGACTTCACGACGCTGACGCGGATTGACGGGTTCTCGTATACCGAGGATTTTGAACTGGGTTATGGCCTGGGCATCTCCTACGGCCGCGCCTTCCTGCCCGATTTTGACCGGCATGCCTACGACCGGCTGTCGGCGAGCGTTTCCCATGGCCGCCGGTTTGGGTCCAATCTGTGGTACGGTTCCTGGCGGTACACGGTGTGGCTCAGGGGGGAACGCGATCTCCGGCGGCTGAGCGACGTCTACAGCCGCTTCTATCGCCGGTGGTTCGAGTTCCTCACGCTGGCCATGGGGTTCAGCTACCGGTCCGATTGGCGGGCCGACGGCACCGAGGGTCTGGTCATGGGAGGGGAGACCGGGCTGCGCGGTTATGACCAGTACTTCCGCACCGGCGACCGGATGGCGGTTTTGAACCTGGAGGCGCGCTTTTTCCCCGACGTGCGGATACACTCGGCCGTGTTCTCACCGGTACTGTTCACGGACTTTGCGCAGCGGTGGAAGCGGGGGGAGGCGTTCGGGACGGGGGACGTCTACGGGGCAATCGGGGCCGGCCTGCGGATTGCGTTGGAGCACTCGGCCCGGGCCCGGCTGGTGCGGGTGGATGCCTCCTATTCGGAGGTGAATTCCTGGCGGTTTTCGATCTCGGCCGAGCAGTATTTCATCGCCCCCCGCTCCGGATTCTTCTTGACAAGCCCCTGAAATACAATAAATTATGGTGGACCGTGGAAATCTACCCCACCGGCGCGCCGCGCTCCCGTTTGCCCGCGAGCTCGTGGCGGGAACGGCGCAGGATCGGCCGCTGTTGGTAGAATACTTCGTGGTCCGCCCAAGGTCTGCGGAAGCAAGAAAAAGCCCTGTTACGCACGTTGCACTGGATATGTCGGCGGTCGGACCGATACTCTGATGGTAAGGAAGCGCCCCGGGCGCTCCGGGTGGAGAATTGATGCGCAAGCGCACGTTCCTCTGGTTCGTCATCCTTGGCCTCGGGCTCGCCGCCGGGTCGACGGCGAGCGCTGTTTCCGATGATCCTCTCGCGCTCATCGCGCAGGACTACCGGGCCGGCGCAATCACGCTCGACCAGAAAGTGCTGCTGCAGATCCAGGCCATCACGAGCCCTGCGGCTCTGCCCGACCGTTACGTTTCCGCCGGGCTGGCCGCGAGCGGCGGCGCGCTCACCCGGTGCGCGACCCCGGTAATTCTGGAGATCCGGCGCGAGTGGGAATTGCTGCAGCCGGAGACGAAAGCGGTCTTCAGCGCGGCCTTCCAGCGGGCGGTCACGGAGGCGGAGTACCTGTCCCCGAGCGGCTGGTTCAAGCTCCACTACGACACGACGGGAGCGGACGCGGTCCCGCCCGAGGATGCGGACATGACCGGAGTTCCGGATCTCGTTGAGAAGTGCGCAGCTTATCTCGACAGCTCGCGGACCCGGCACCTGGACTACGGCTACCGGATGCCCCCGCCGGACAGCGGGCTCGGCGGCGATGACCTGTTCGATGTCTACTTCGAGGAGACGGGGGCGTATGGCTACGCGATGCCGGAGGGTCCCGGTCCGGAGCCCTGGAACGACGTCTACAGCTACCTCGTGCTCAATAACGACTTTCTCGGTTTCGCTCCCAACTATGATCCGGAGGGGGATCAACTGGGGGCGGCCAAAGCGACCTGCGCGCACGAATTCCACCACTGCGTGCAGTTTGCGTATGACAGCAACGAGGACTCCTGGTTCATGGAAATGGACGCCACGCACATCGAGGACATCGTCTTTGACGCCACCGACGACAACTACAACTACCTCCCGACGTTTTTCAACGCCCCGGAACGGTCGCTGATGGAGGCCGGGTCCCATGCCTACTCGACCTTCCTCTGGGGCATTTACCTGGCCGAGAGTTTCGACACCTTGCTCATGCCGGCGATCTGGGAAGGGGCGCGCTTCCAGACGGCCTTCGCGGCCATGACGGACACGCTCTTCGGGCAGTACGGCTGGACCCGCGACAGCGCCTTTGCCGACTTCACGGTCTGGAACTACCTGACCTCGGGGCGCGACGACGGTCTGCACTACGGCGAGACCTACCCGCAGTCGGTGAAGATCGGGCGCGCGCACAGTATGTACCCGGTGTTGCTGCAGACGTCGCCCTCCAACGCGGCGGGCTACGGCGCCTGTTATATCGAATTCTACCCCGGCTCCAAGATCGGCCGCCTGGAGGTCACGGTGAACGGCGACGATGCCCGGCAGTGGTCGGCGTACCTGATTAAGTCGACGGCGCCGAACGTGCACACGGTCGAGAAGATCCCGCTCGCGTCCGGTTCCTACTTCGGGGTCGGCCGGGTGCCGGAGTTTGAGTCCTACTACCGGGTCGCGCTCGTGGTGGCCAACATCATGGAGTACTCCTCCGGCGCGTTCTTCAACTACTCGGCCGAGGTTATCCCCCCGTACGAGGTGACATGTGCGGCGGTGACCCTGGATTCGTCGGTCTACTCCGGCGGGCGCCGCGATTTCGAGTTCCTCATCACCAACGTCGCCCCGCTCTCCGACATCATTGACGTGACGGCCCGGGACGACTCGGGATGGGTGGTGTCCGGTCCGGCGGCCTACAGCCTGAGTCCGGAGTCGGATTCGGTGGTGCGGGTGCAAATTGCGCCGCCCGAGGGGACAGTGCTCGGGAGCGTGTCGGCGGTGTGGTGCCGGGCCGCCTCGCGGGGCAACCCCGCGGTGGTTGATTCCCAGTTGGTGTTCGCGCAGACGGTTCTTCAGCGGGGGGACGTGAATTTCGACGGCGGCATCCAGGTGAGCGACCTGACCTATTTCATCGCCTATCTCTTCCGCGGCGGCGCCGCGCCGGTCCCCGCGGTCGCGGCCGGGGACGTTTCCTGCGATGGCGGGGTGGATGTGCGCGACCTGTCCGCCCTCGTCGCCTACCTGTTCCGCGGCGGGAGCCCGGCTCCCTGCAATCCGTACTGATCAATTGCCGGTTTTTTGTTGACACGGGTGCACCGCCCCGGTATCAATTCAGGCAAAAGTAGATAGACTTTGCTTCTTTCGCCATTGTTTCCGTCGTTTTGCTCGTCAAGGAAGATGTGCGGAACGCGAAAGAGGGGGAAACATGGATCGCGGATTCGAGCCTAAAATCCTCATTTGCAGTGAGTGCGGACAGGAGTTCGTGTTCACCGCCGCTGCGCAGCAGTACTTTGCCGAGCGCGGGTACATGGACGACCCGAAGCGCTGCAAGACCTGCCACACGCAGTACAAGAAGGATCAGCGGAGCGGCAGCCGGACGGCCGACTACAACCACTCCGAGATCCACTATCCCGAGTAGCGGGCGGCGGCCAAAAGAGAACCCCGGTTTTTCGCCGGGGTCCGCAGGGCGGCGGCATTGCCGCCGCCGGTGAGCCGAACTGAGGGGGGAGAGCTATTTCAGCAACAGCATTTTTCGCGCCCGGCTGCCCGAGCCGGTGGTGAGGCGGTACAGGTAGAGACCCGAGGCGGCCGTCCGCCCGGCCTCATCGCACCCGTCCCACGTCCGCTCCGTCCGCCCCGCCTCCGCCGGCCCGTCCATCAGGGTCCGCACGCGCTGCCCGACAATGTTGAAGATCTCCAGCGTCACGTGCATCGGGCCGCTCAATTCGAAACTGATGGTGGTGCTCGGGTTGAACGGGTTGGGGTAGTTCTGCGCGAGCTCGAACGCGGCCGGCAGCGTGGGATTGTCGTCGCCCGAATCAACATCGGCCGCCAGCCCGACAATGAGATCGGCGGTCATCACGGCGGCCGAGGGCGAAATGTTGTCCACTTTCGTAAACGAGGTGCCGGCGAGGTAGGAGTCGGAATTCGGGGTCGTCGTCGCGTCGAAGACCCGGCGGTCGAGAGCGCCGGGGAAAGGATCGCCGGCGTCGCCGTAATCGAGCCTCTTCTCCAGCTCCCAGAGGCCGTCCGCCTGTTCCAGCGCCACCCGGTAGTGTTCGGCCGGATTCATCCCCGCGCCCGGCCACCACTCCTGGGTGTTGTCGGTGTTGTCGGCGGTCGCCTTGGTCTCATCGATATGCCAGATGAACAGGCCCGAGGAGTACAGGTACGAGTCATAGCCGGTCCGCTGGCGGTTCTCGACGAGGAAGTACTCGGGGCTCGGCGAGCCTCCCGACCACAGGCGGTAGATGGGTCCGCCGCTTTCGACTGCGGCGATCTCCTGCCCGACCGCGTTCGCCGTCACATTCGTGTAGGCGGCGAATCCCATCCGGATGCGGCTCCAGGCCGAGGGGTGGGAGGGAGAGCCGCCCATGCCGCCGGGACCGAGCCAGGATCCGTACGCCATGAGGCACCACACGCCCAAGCCGCGCGACTGCGTGCCGTCGGTGTCGTACAGGTCGGGCACGCCGAAGGCGTGGCCCAGCTCGTGGGCGTAGACGCCGATCGTCATGTCGCCCGGATTCACCCACAGCTCCGGCTGGATGGTGAAGTCGGAAATATACACGCCGTCTTTGAGACGTGGCGTGATGGCCCACTGGTGGGACCAGATGTCGGCGTTGCTGCCGGTCTTCTCGGCCCCCGACCCGGAGTGGATCAGAATCACGGCGTCAACATAGCCGTCGCCGTTGTTGTCATATTGCGAGAAATTCACAAAGGGGTCAATCTGGTCGACGATATCCTCCGTCAGCCGCTGGCTGTTCTGCGGGTAGTCGCCGAGGGCGTTCTGGTTGTTGACGTACCACGCGTATGTCTGCGGGGCCGTCCGCCACCCGTGGGCGGAGGGGAGGTTGAGGGTCACGATGTCGAGCTGCGCGTAGGACACATCGCGGTAGTAACTGCGCAGCGACCGGCCCGCCGAGTCGAACAGGAGCGAGTCGAAATAGACCGCCGGGACGGCCGAGGGATGGTCGGAGAACTGGACCAGGACGGCCAGCGCCCGATAGGCGCCGGACGCGGGCGGCTGGCCCGGGACAAGCCGCGGCGGACCGTCGGGGACGCGGCGCATGGTCATGCCGGTCGACACGCCCTGGACGCGGAGAGCCGGCCGGTGGGCCAGGAAATACGGAGCCGGCTGTGCGCCCGCTTCTATCTTCGCCAGCAGGTCGGGATGCGGCGGACAGGCCGAGACCGCCAGCCCGAGGGAGGCGGCGACTCCCAGGCCCAGCAGGGATATGAGCAGGTCGTGTGTGCGCGACATGTTCCCCAATCTCCTTCTTTAGAGGTGCAGCCCGATAGAGAGGGCGGCGTTCAGACCCTTGGCCGAATAGGGCGAAAGGTCGGTCCCGGTCATCACCGCTGCGTCGAAGAAAAGCGGACCGGCGGCCACGCCCGAGCCGAACGAAAAGGCGGTCGGCTGCTCGCCGCCGGCGGCAAACCCGGCGCGCAGCGGGAGGAACCGAAGGTGCCGCGACTCCAGGCCGAGACCCAGCCGCGGTTTGGTGGAGGCCCCCGCCGCCCGGCGGAACCCCTGCTGCCAGTCGATCGCCCAGAGGAGCTTTCCGGAGGTGCGGGCGAATCCGGCGGTGAGGACCGCCGGGAGAGTCGTGGTGAACGGATCGAGGGACCGCGTCCCGCTCTCCGCGACCACGAAATCGTCGTCCATGTTGTCCACGGTGACGGTGTCGAAGCTGAAAATGTAGCGGTGCTCTTCGGGCGTGCCGCTCCACGACAGGCGGCTGACGAGGTTGCGCACCTGGAGGCCGGCGGTATAGGCGTCCGATATTTTCAGGGCGGCGCCGAGGTCGAGGGCGAAGCCGGAACCGCCGCTCGCGGTGCGGGCGACGAGGCGCCCCTCGCCTTCAAGTCCGGTGGCGAAAGCGGCGGCCAGCCCCTCGAGTTCGACCACCTGCTCCACGGCCAGCCCGCGGAGATATTTCAGCGTCCCCCCGACCGCGAACTGGCGGGAGCCTGCCGTGTAGAGCGCGCGCCCGTACGAGATCCCCGCCGCGGCGTAGGCGACGGCGTCCGAATAGGAACCGGTAATGCTCACCGAATCGCCGAAAGTGTTCCCGTTGAGCACGAGTTCGAGCAGGTCGCGGGAGAGCTGGACGCCGGCCTGCCCCACGCCCGAAGTGCTAAAGGCGAATGAGCCCTGGGCGAACGAGACGGCCGAGGCCTGGACGTCCGCTGTGAGCGCAAGTCCCTGCGGCGGCACTTTGCTCAGGAGGTCGGCCTTGTCGTCGTCGGTCAGGAAGGCGCCGGTGTAGGCGTTGTAATCGCCGAGGGTGAAGGCGTTGTTGGTCAGGTTCAGCCCAAGGCCGGCGATCTCCACCTCGCTCCGGCGGTGGCCGTCCAGACCGAGATTGGCCGGATTGTAGCGGGCTGCGTCGACGCCGGCGGCCAGGCCGATGTAGGCGTCCCCCATGGCCATCCCGCGGGCCGAGGCTGCCGCCGCAGGCGTTCCCGGCGCAAGGAGCAGGGCGGCGGCTGCGGCCGGGATCAGCAGATACGCTGTGCGCGGGTGTGAATTCATGCGTGCGCTCCCTAAAAATCGCCGTCAAAGAGGTAGTCAATCTCGAGTCGCCCGGTGATCGAGAGGTAATCGTCGGCCGTGAACGTCACGGTCTGCCCGTCGGAGCCCGCCAGCATGATCTGATGCCCCGCGTAGAGGACGGGGTTTTTCAGAATCCTGATGTCGACCGAGTCGAGGAGGATTTCCTGCTCGGCGGACTGGATGGTGTCGATGGCGATGCCGCCGGGGCCGACCGGAGCGGCCGCCAGACCCAGGGAATCAAACCGCAGTTGCGGCGCGCTGAACAGGGAGGCGGAGTCGCCGCCGAGAAACACGTTGACATGCGCGCCGATCGGCAGCCGGCTGGTCAATCGGTAGACAAAGCGCCCGGAGAGGAAGTGGTCGGTGATGAGGTCGATATCGGTCTGGTCGATGGACTCGCCGGTGATGTCGGTTTCGACGACGGTCGGGTGAACCACCATCTCCAGCGGAGCGTAGAGGCTGACCCGCCCGACGACGAAATCACTCCGCGTGATCGTGCCGTAGTACGCGCCGTTGCCGAAACTGATCGACCCGGAGACGTCCAGGCGCGTCGGCAGCGGGTAGAGGAAATCGGCCGCGGAGTCGTTGACGACTGTCGTGGTGGCCGCGGTGCTCAGGCCGCGGGGGGCGATGTCGCTCACGAAGGTTGTCTGCGCCCCGTTGTCGCCGGTGAGACTCACGTTGACTGCCCCCGGCAGGTCGATGCCGTTGTCGATTGTCAGCGTGAGAACGGCGCAGGTGAGTTCGACCTGCTCCAGACCGGTCGGGATATCGAGATCCTGCGAGAGGCCGTCGAAATTCGCCCGCACCGACTGAAAGACGCCGGTGACCGAGTGGAAAGTGACGTCGGAAATGCGGGCCGCGACGGTGAAGCTGTCGGTCTGGTCGACCGCCACCAGCGCATCGCCTGAGCCGGGCATGGCCGCGCCGGCGATCACCCGGATGTGCTGCGGGGTCGCGGTCACGGCGGGCTGCAGCGCGTAGCCGGACAGGTCGACTGTCACCTCAGCCTGCGAGCGCGCGGCAACCGGTGCGACGACCGCCAGCGGCTGACCGTAGTAGGAAAAATCCGGCGCCGAGACGGTGACGGTTGCCTCGAGATTGGTGGCGTTGTGCACCGTCAGGTTCAGCACCCCGCTCGCCAGATAGGCCGAGTCGAGACGGTCCGTTTCCGCCAGCGGCGCCTCGGTCGAGTCGGCGCGGGCGAGAGCCGGAATGCGCGCCGTGGCCGACACCGCCTGGAGCGTGTCGCCGAAAGCGAAGCCGGTGCGGAGGTAGCGCCCGGAGGCGGCCCGGACCGTGTCGCTCAGCGTGTGGTACCCCGCCACCAGCGTCATGTCGCTCGCAATGGTCGCCCCGTCGAGGGGAATCGCCACCTGCGCCTGCGCACCGCTCGGCAGGGGATCGGGGGAGGCGCCGGAGCCGATGATCGCGCCGGTTGCCGTCTCGACCAGATCGAGGCTGATGTTGTCCAGGGTCAGGTCAAGTTCATTGTCGATCGTGACGTCGAGCCGTCCGCGCGCCAGCGTCGCGGTGCGGAAACTCGCGATCGGCGGCAGGGCCGTCGCAATGGTGAAAGTGGTGTCTTCCACCAGAACCGAGTCGCCGATGAAGGGGAGACCGAGGCCGCCCAGTTGGGCGAAGCGGACCGTCACCGGGGCCAGGGCGGGAATTTCGAGGTCTACGGGGCCGAGACGCTCGCCGGCCAGGAAGGACAAATCGGCCGTGGCCAGCGCGTCCTCGTCGAGGCTCACTGTATCCAGTTCTTCCGTGAGGCTGAAAATGACCCGGCCGGAATCATCGATTCCGAGCCCCTCCTGATCCATCTTCCGGAGCAGTTCTCCCATGGGGTAGGTCCGGTTCACCACCGGGACCACCGCGTGGGTGGTCCAGGTGGGTGATTCCGGAGCCTTGATCGTGCACTGGGCCAGCGTGAGGAAGACCAGTGCGATGATGACGCCAAGCAGGAGCTTGGTGCCGGCTTTGAGGAAGAACATGGCGATCGGCGAACCGGAGTCCTCGCGCGACCGTCGTTGGTCTAAACGCCCCATAGGGTCCCCCTTACGGCACAGCAGTTTCAGGACTGTTTCCACAACAGGGGGGTGCAAACCGGATGCCGGGTGCCGACGCTCGCGTAAGCAATACGACGGCAGCGACTTGGGTCAGCCGGGCGGCTTCGGCGCGGGACCGGTGCTGGTGAGAAGACAGCGGAAACTGTGGGCGCGATCCCCCAATTCCCACTGCGCGGCCGGATTGCGGGAACGTCGCCTGCCGGGGCAACGTTACGGATGACAGAAGCTGACAGGTTGATGATTTCGATTGACTCGCGAGGCTCAATCTGCCATTCTGTCCCGGCCTCCAACGCTTCAGGGTTCGTTCCGGGGGGATCCTGATACGTACCGGGACAGGTCCGGTCCCAGATTCCCCCGAACAAAGACCATAACAGGAAAGGCTGAGTGCACAACGACGAACCGCAGGGGGGGAATAGTGCCGCTCCGCAGGGAGTTTCCCCGGATCTGTCGGCACGCGATGCGGGATTGCTGCTGGAGCAGGCCGGTATCGGCCTGATGGTCATGGACCCCGCCGGCACAATCCGCTACGCCAACAACGCGGCGCCGCATCTGCTTGGGATCGAAGCGGGGCTGGTCGGCCGCCCGATGAGGGATCTCCTGCCCCTGCGGGAGCATCCGCGGCTGGCAGAAATCCTGGCGGCGCCGGGAGAGGACCAGCCCGATGCCGAATGGCGGATTCTCCTCAGCGAACCGGGCGGCCGTGGCCCCCAGCGCGAGATTGCCCTCGAATACAGTTGGCTGCGGACCGGCGCGGATCGGCGCCTGTATGCGACCGTGCGCGCGATCGGCGGTTCGGCGGCGCGAGACGCGGGGTCGTCGCGAGTTAGCGGAACTCCGGCGCCGGAGCTCGATTACCGGGCGATCGCCGACTGCGCCTACGACTGGGAGACATGGATAGGGCTCGACGGCCGCTTGGTGTGGGTGAACCCGGCCGTCCACCGCATCACCGGGTACACGCAGGAAGAGTGTTTGGTCATGGCCGACTATCCCGACGCGCTGCTGCATCCGGATGACCGCGCCCGCATGGTCCGCAGTTTCCAGGGGGCGATGCGCGGGAGCACGGGCAACGACATCGAGTTCCGGGTATTGCGCAAGGATGGGCGGTCCGTCTGGGTGGCGGTGTCGTGGCAGCCGATTCTCAGTTCGGCCGGGGTGCTGCTCGGCCACCGGTCAACGATCCGGGATATCGGGCGGCGCAAGGCGGTCGAGGAGGAACTTCGCGAAAGCCGCCGCCAACTGAGCACGCTTCTGAGCAATCTGCCCGGGATGGTGTACCGCAGCGCCAACGAGCCGGAGTGGCCGATGGATTTCGTCAGCGACGGGTGCTGTGCCCTGACCGGCTGCGAGGCCAGCGAAATCATGTCGGGCCAGGTTCCCTACGGCAACCTCATCCACCCCGACGACAAGCAGATGGTGTGGGACGCTGTGCAGGCCGGGATCACGATCGGCCGGCCGTTCCAGATCAGGTACCGGATTGTGCGCAAAGACGGCGCGGTCCGGTGGGTCTGGGAGCAGGGGCGGATGGTTGAAATGGAGGGGGGACGGTCAGCGCTGGAGGGGTTTATTGCCGACATCACGGTCCCAAAACTGGCCGAGGAGGAGCTGCGCCGCCGCGAGCAGCAGTACCGTTCGGTGGTGGATTCGTCGCCGATGGGAATGCACCTGTACCGGCTGGAGCCGGACGGGCGGCTGGTGTTCGAGGGGGCCAATCCGGCCGCGGACCTGATCCTCGGCGTCTGCAACGAGAAATTCCTCGGAATGACGATCGATGAGGCGTTTCCACAACTGGCGCAGACCGAAGTCCCGCAGCGTTACAGGCAGACGGCGGCCCACGGCGTAACGTGGCAGACCGAGCAGTTGACCTACCAGGACGAGCGCATCACGGGCGCTTTCCACGTGGTCGCGTTCCAGACTGCGCCGGGGCGCATGGCGGCCATGTTTGAGGATATCACGGAGCGGAAGCGGACGCAGGACGCTTTGCGCGAGAGCGAACACCGTTTCCGACTGGCTTTCCGCACGATCCCCGACGCCGTGGCGATCTCCCGCTTCGACACCGGCGTCTTTGTCGAGATCAACGAGGGGTTTACGGCCAACACCGGGTATACGCGCGACGACGTCGTGGGCGTGCCGGCCGACCAGGTCCGCGTCTGGGTCGACCCGCGGGTCCGCGAACATCTGGTGCGCATGCTCTTCGAACGCGGCCACATGGAGAACCTGGAAGCGGAGTTTCGGCGCAAAGACGGCACGGTGCTGGTCGGGCTCATGTCGGCCTGCCTGCTGACTCTCAACGGCCGGCCGCACATTCTCTCGGTCACCCGCAACATCCAGGATCTCAAAGACACTCAGGAGGCCCTCCGCCGCGAAATGGAACGGGCGCAGCAGTACCTGGATGTGGCGGCCACGCTGATGATGGCGGTCGCGGACGACGGCCGAGTGCTCATGGTCAACCGCAAGGGAGCGGACCTGCTGGGGTACCGGGAAGAACAGCTCATCGGGCGGTCGTGGATTCGGGATCTCCTGGCCGACGAGGACCAGGAGCAGACGGAAGCGACCTTCCAGAAAGTGGTGTCGGGGCGGATGCAGGGGCTGGATTACTACGAGTGCCGCGTAGTGACCGCCTCGGGCGAAAAGCGGCTCATTGCCTGGTACCTGACCGACTTCCGGGACAGACACGGAGCTATCCGGGGCATTTTGACTTCCGGGATCGACATCACCGAGCGGCGCCGGATGGAAGAGGAGATGCAGCGCATATACGAGCAGCTCGAGCATGAGCACGATGCCCTGCAGAAGAAGAACATTGCGCTGCGGGAGGTCCTCGGACAGATCGAGGGGGAAAAGGACGCCATCAAGCGTCTGGTGGTCGCCAACATCGAGTCGGATATTGTCCCTACCGTGCAGCGCCTCCGAGGCATGGCGAGCGAGCCCCAGGGGCCCCTGCTCGACCTGCTGGAGGACAGCCTCGCGCATATTGCGTCAGAATTTGCCGCCGGTCTAAAGGAGCGGTTTCACGGTCTGACGCCGCGGCAGGTACAGATCTGCCGCCTGATCAAGAACGGGTACAGCTCCAAGGAGATTGCGGAATCAATTGGGACATCGCTGCTTACAGTGCACAAGCACCGCGAGGCAATTCGTGACAAACTTGGGCTAAAGAACCGCAACATAAGTCTCAATTCTTATCTGCAGACACTATGATTGCGTATTATGAATACGCAATACTCTGGTAATCTACTCTTATTGACCTTTTCCGTCAATTCACCGATTTTCCTGTCAGAAACCGCCGAAACTCCCGGACACCGGGTCAGGCAGCTGGCGACGGCAGCGTGCGCGAGACCACTGTCGAGAGCGTGCAGCCGACAGAACTGACAGCGGGTACGACAACGATGACAACGTGGACAGACGGCTTGGCCAGGGATGTGCACCGGAAAAGCTGCCTGACCCGGTTGCCGGGAAAATGAGAGAACGAGACCGACGCCTCCACAATTTGCTCCTAAGGCGCAGGTGGTAAAGAGGAATCAGCTTTTGAGAACGCAGAACTCACACATTGACGGGACCGTCTGCCTCCGGTCGACTCCGGCCCGGGGCCCGCACTGCCGCGGGCGGGCGGAGCAAGGCATTGGCCGGGGACCGGACCGCCGCGTCAACAGGCACAAAGGGGACTTATCTTGACTAAGTCGGAACGACTGATGTACGTACTCGGCCTGTTAAAGAATCAGACGGCCGTGCATATCGCTGATATGGCGCGCGAGTGCGGCGTATCGGAGCGGACTGTGTATCGCGATATCAGCTCCCTCATCAAGCTGGGCTTTGTGGTCCAGTACCGGGACGGCTACAAGCTGACTCCGGATGCCGATCTGCCGCAGACGTCGCTGAGCGGGTCGGAAGTCGCGCTGGTCAACTACTGCCTGCGGACGAACGCGCTGGCGGCCCATCCGTATTTCCGCCGGCGCTTTGCCGCGATCGAGCAGAAACTGCGCGGGTTCGCGGGCGGCGCGGACCGCGACGACGAGCGGGCGGTGGAGTTCGAGTCGAGCGAATCGGCGCTCAATGGGGCCACCGACCCCGACCTGCTCGCCGAGTTCTTCCGCGCTCTCCAGCAGCGGCGTAAAATTCGCATCAAATCCAAGGACGCCGGCGCCAACGGCGGTGACCTGTATACCCCGATCTCGGTTGGGCTGCGCCATCAGGGGCAGGTGCTGAAGGTGGCCGACGACCAGGGACGTGTCGTCGAGTACGTGCTCGATTCGCTGGCCTGGATCGGCGTGACCGATGTGCCGTATCGCCGGCCGGCGGCCGCGGATCAGGCATCCTCTTCGGTGGTCTGACAGTTCAGAGTTGACGTCACCTCCCCAAAACCGGTTCATTCTTCACTGAATGGGCCGGTTTCTTATTCGGGACATCGCTGTCGCCGGGCTGGTGGCCGCCATGTACGCGGTGCTCAGTCTGGCTTTCGCGCCTATATCATTCGGCGTCTACCAGGTGCGCGTCGCCGAGGCCCTGAGTGTCCTGCCGTTTCTGACGGGGGCGGCGGTGCCGGGGCTGTATGCGGGGTGCCTCCTGGCCAACATCTTCGGCAACATGGGCTGGCCCGATATCGTGTTTGGGCCGTTCGTGACGCTGGCGGCGGCGCTCATCACCTACGGTCTGCGGCGTCTCGGCCGCCGGGCCGCGCTGGTCCTGGCTGGGCTGCCGGTCGTGCTGCTCTGGGTCGGGGCCGTCTACCTGCTTTCCGGTTTCCACCTGGCGGTGGCGACCGTGTCGGGCGCGCTGCTGGCCGCGGCGGCGATCCTGCCGCTGGTTCCCCGCAAGGGGGGACGGGCCGGGCAGCAGGAGTACCGCGAGTGGCTCGGGACCCGGTTGGTGATCGCGCTCATCATGGCGCTGGTGGCGGCGATTTTTCTGACTGCTACGAAGGACGCCTATTTCATCGTCGCCGGCGGACTGCTGGTGATCGCCGCTGTGGCCGGCGCCGCTGTTCTCGCCTGGAGCCTGGTTTCGGATGTCGGTCCGGCGATCCTGCTGGCTCCCCTGCCGCCAGTGGTGCTCAATGCGTTCGGGGTGGCGGCCTACCTGGCGCCGCTGCTTGGCGTGAACTACTGGTTTGCGGCCCAGATGATCGGGGTGGGGCAACTGATCGCCTGCTACGTCATCGGTCTGCCGCTGTTGCTGCTGCTGCGCCGCCGCATGGTCTTCGCCGTTCCGCCGCGCGAGACGTAAACCCGGACAGGGAAGGACTTTTTCCCCTTGCCAGGGCGACCTCCGGCGGTTATTATGTACGCCGAAAATTGAGATAACCTGCGCGCCGGCGGCTGGTTGTATGCGCCGGACGCCAACTGCAACTGGTGGAGCAGCATGAAACGGATTCTCATCACCGGCGCGATCGGTCAGATCGGTACGGAGCTCACGATGGCCCTGCGGCAACGCTACGGGGCCGACCACGTCATCGCAACCGACATCCGGATGCCCGCCGACCGGTCGTTCCTCGAATCGGGACCGTTTGAGTTCCTCGATGTTCTTGATCCCCACCACATTACCCGCGTCATGTCGATCCACCAGGCCGACACCATCTACCATCTTGCGGCTATCCTCTCGGCGGTCGGCGAGAACCGCCCCAATCAGGCCTGGCAGGTCAATGTCAACGGCCTGTACAACGTCCTCGAGGCGGCCCGCCAGTACCACTGCGCCGTGTTTGTCCCCAGTTCGATCGGGGTGTTCGGCAACTCGACCCCTCTGGATCGCACGCCGCAGGTGACGATTCAGCGGCCGGAGACGATGTACGGCGTGACCAAGCTGGCCGGGGAGTTGCTCTGCCAGTACTATTTCCGGCGGTTCGGCGTGGACACCCGCGGCGTCCGTTTCCCCGGCATCATCTCCTACGAGACCGAGCCGGGCGGCGGCACCACCGATTACGCGGTCGAGATTTTCATCGAAGCGATCAAGCACAAGAAGTACACGTGTTACCTGAGGCCGGACACGAGTCTGGACATGATGTACATGCCGGATGCGATCCGGGCGATGGTTGACCTGATGGAGGCCGACCCGGACCGCCTGGAGCACCGGAATGCCTACAACGTCACGGCCATGAGTTTCACCCCCTCGGAGCTGGCCCGCGAGATCACTCAGTATGTGCCGGGGTTTGCGATCGAGTACCAGATCGACCCGGTGCGGCAGGCGATTGCCGACTCCTGGCCGAACTCGATGGATGACTCGGCCGCCCGCACCGAGTGGGGGTGGCGGCCGGAATTTGACATGCGGGCGATGACCCGCGGGATGCTCGAGGTTCTGGCCAAGCGGCACGGCCATACGGATTTCCGCCTGGTGTCACGGTGATATTCGGAGTCGGCCTTGATATTGTCGATGTAGAGCGCGTCGCGCAACAGCTGTCGCGTCACGCGGGGCTCCGGGAACAGGTGTATACGGCGGACGAGATTTCATACTGCAGCGGGCGGCCGCACGCCGCGCGGCATTTCGCCGCCCGGTTCGCCGCCAAGGAGGCCTTCCTGAAAGCGCTTGGTCTCGGGCTGGGCGCCGGCATCGGCCTGAACGAGATCGAGGTGGCGACTGCTTCCGGCGGGCCGGCCCTGCGGGTTCATGGTTCGGCGGCGACGGTTCTCGCACAGCGCGGAATCCGCCGCACCCGCCTCAGCCTGGCCTGCCCCGCCCGTGTCGCATCGGCGATCGTAATTCTGGAAATATAGGAGGACTGCTTCGACATGACTCACTTTGGATCGTATGACACCCGTGCGCGCGGTTTCGACTGGTCCATCGCCGAGAAGGAACTCGAGTACCGCCCGGGCGAGGTGATCAACATCGGCTGGTACTGCTCCGACCGCATCTGCGAAAAGGGGCTGGGGGACAAGCCGGCCCTGCTCTGGGAGGATGCGACCGGCCGGGAGCGCCGCTTCACCTACAACGAGATCCGCCTCGCGTCGAACACGATCGGCGCGTTCTTGCTCGACCAGGGGGTGATCGACGGCGACCGCGTCTGCCTGTTCATGGACCGCATCCCCGAGCTCTACCTGTCGTTCCTCGGCGTTCTCAAGGTCGGCGCCATCGTCCAGCCGCTCTTTTCGGCGTTCGGCGAGGAATCGCTCCTCCTGCGGCTCAAGGACGCCGGGACGCGGGTGATCATCACGCAACGCAAGCATGCGCCGAAGGTGCGGAAGATCCTCGATCAGTTGCCGCAGCTCGAACGCATCATCATCGTCGACTACGACGGCCGCAAGCCGCTCCAGGAGAAGGAAGTAGCGTTCAGTCTGGAGGGCGCGCCGCCGGTTGAAAAGCTCGCCATCTATCCCGCCCGGGCCGAGACGCCCTCGGTGCTGCACTACACCTCCGGCACGACCGGGCAGCCGAAGGGGGTCAAACACGTCCACTACTCGCTGATCGGGCAGTACCTCACGGCCAAGTGGGCGCTCGACCTTCACGACGACGACATCTACTGGTGCACGGCCGACCCGGGCTGGGTGACCGGCACGTCCTACGGCATCATCGCCCCGTTCGCGCTGGGCGTGACGCAGTGCGTGCTCGACCAGGGATTCTCCGCCGAGGCCTGGTACCGGTTCATCCAGAAATACCGCGTGACGATGTGGTACTCGGCGCCGACGGCGATCCGCTCGCTCATGAAGGCCGGGGACGAGATCATCAAAAAGTTCGACCTCACCTGTCTGCGTCACCTGGCCAGCGTCGGCGAACCGCTCAACTCCGAGGCGGTCGTGTGGTCGCAGCGGGTGTTCGGCCTGCCGTTCCACGACACTTACTGGCAGACCGAAACCGGGGCGATCATGATCACGAATTTTCCGGGGATGCCGATCAAGCCGGGGTCGATGGGCCGCGCTTTCCCGGGCATCGCCGCCTGTGTCGTCGATCCCGTCAACCACCAGCCGATCGACCGGCCGAACACAATCGGCCTGATCGCCATCAAGCCGGGCTGGCCATCGATGATGCGCGCGTACTGGAACAACGAGCCGACCTACCGGGCCAAGTTCAAGAACGGGTGGTATCTGACCGGCGACCGGGCGAAGATCGACGCCGAGGGTTATTTCTGGTTCACGGGGCGCGACGATGACATCATCAACACCGGCGGCCACCTGGTCAGCCCGTTCGAGGTGGAATCGGCCCTTCTGGAACACCCCGCGGTGGCCGAGTCGGCGGTGGTGTCCAAGCCCGACCCGATCAACATGGAAGTGGTGAAGGCGTTCGTGACGCTGAAACCGGGGCATCAGCCGGGCGCCGACCTCGAACTGGAGATCATGAACTTCATCCGCAAGAAACTGTCGCCGCTGGCCATGCCTCAGGAGATCGAGTACGTGCCGGGGCTGCCGAAGACGCGGAGCGGCAAGATCATGCGCCGCCTCCTCCACGCCAGGGAGTGGGGCGAGGAGGTCGGCGATGTGTCGACGCTGGAAAACGATTAACCGAGCGGCACGCTCGTGTGGAGCAGGAGACTACCATGGATGAGATGACCAAAGTTGTTCTGGATTACGTCAGGCGCGAGTACCTCGAGGACGAGGACGACGAGCTCGATGTCCACACGCCGCTGATCTCCGGCGGCATCGTCGACTCCTTCTCGATGGTCTCGCTCAAGCGGTTCCTGGAGAACAAGTACAAGATTTCGATTCCCGACGAGAAGGCGACTCCGGAAGCGTTCGACTCGGTGACCAAGATCGTCTCGCTCGTGCGCGAGTATGTGAAGTAAGCGCCCGGTGGCCGCCCGCCGGACCCGCCACCGGGGCGGGACGGGGGCGACCGGCCGGCAAGGAGAAGACTCATGGGTTTCAGCGATCGCGTGCGCGCGACCTACCAGCAGCAGATCCGGGAACTGCAGGAGGCCGGCCTGTTCAAACAGGAACGGTTCATCCATTCGATGCAGTCGCCCGATATCGAGGTGGAATTCCCCAGCGGGGCGCCGTTGAAAAAAGTCATCAACATGTGCGCCAACAACTACCTCGGCCTCTCGAGCCACCCCTCGGTGGTCCAGGCCGCGCACGAAGGGCTCGACACGCGCGGCTACGGCATGTCCTCGGTCCGTTTCATTTGCGGCACCCAGGACATTCACCGCGAACTCGAAGACCGCCTCTCCGCCTTCCTCGGCACCGAGGCGACCATCCTGTTTCCCTCCTGCATGGACGCCAACGCCGGGGTGTTCGAGGCGATTCTCGGCAAGGACGATGTGATGATTTCCGACCGCCTCGTGCACGCCTCGATCATCGACGGCATCCGCCTCTGCAGCGCCGTGCAGGATACCTTCAAGCACTCCAACATGGAGCACCTCGAGGAGAAGCTGCAGCTGCACGCCGACAAGCGGTGCAAGGTGATCATCACCGACGGCGTGTTTTCCATGGACGGCGACACGGCCAAGCTGGACGAGATGGTGGCGCTGGCGGAGAAGTACGACGCGATGGTGTTTGTGGATGATTCGCACTCGACCGGTTTTATCGGCAAGACCGGGCGGGGCACGCACGAGAAGTGCGGCGTCTTCGGCCGGATCGACATCATCACCACGACCTTCGGCAAGGCGCTCGGCGGCGCCTCCGGCGGCTGCGTCTCCGGCCGGCGGGAGCTGGTCGAGATGTGCCGGCAGCGCGCCCGGCCCTACCTGTTTTCCAATACGATCGCCCCGGTCGTGGTGGCCGGTGTGCTCAAGGTTCTCGAAATCCTGTCGGCGTCGACCGAACGCCGCGACAAGCTCGAGGCCAACACCGCTTACTGGCGCAAGGGGCTGAGCGAAGCCGGGTTCGTGCTCAAAGAGGGAGATACGCCGATCGTGCCGGTGATGCTGTTCAACGCCAAGCTGTCGCAGGATTTCTCCCGCGACCTCTTCCAGGAAGGCATCTACGCGATCGGATTCTTCTTCCCGGTCGTGCCGCAGGGGCAGGCCCGCATCCGCACCCAGATTTCGGCCGCCCACGAACGGCACCACCTCGACAAGGCGCTCGACGCGTTCACCAAGGTGGGGAAGAAGTACAACATCCTGGGCAAGACCAAGCAGGAGATCATCGAGATGTTCGGCCAGTGAGGTCCGGGCGTCCCGCGGCCGCCGCTCTGCCGGCCGCCGTCTGAGTGTCCAAGGCAGGAACCCGTAAGGGGTTCCTGCCTTGAGTTTTTTTGTCGGGCGGCGGCGCGGGAACCGCTTGCCGCCGTCCCCGTTACACCATACATTGCCGCGCCGACGACCGGAACCGCCGGCCGTCTGCGATTTAGAAGGGATAACCGGGAACGAAAGATGCCGCTGACGAAGTTTCGTACCGCGCTGGAAGCCGAACTGGCCGCGCTTGAGGGGCAGGGGCTCTCCAAAGCCCATGAACACGTGATTGTGCGGGTGCATCGGCCCGGCGGGAGGGTGGGCACGCGCGTGTTTCTGGAGGGCCACGGCGACCGCCCCTTCCTGCGCATGAACGCCAACAATTATCTCGGGCTGTCAACCCATCCCCGCCCCATCCAGGCGGAGGAGGAGACGGTGCACTCGATGGGGGTCGGTCCGGGTGCGGTGCGCTTCATCGCCGGCACCTTCCAGCCCCACGTGGAGCTCGAAGAGGCGCTCGCGCGGTTCCACGGGCGCGAGGCCTGCATGATCACCTCGGCCGCCTACACGGCGGTCCTGGGCGTGCTCGCGGCGCTGACGACCCCGGAGACGGTCATCATCTCCGATGAGCTCAACCACAACTGCATCATCAACGCCATGAAGCTGGCCCGCCCGAAAGAGCGGAAGATTTACCGGCACCTCGATCCGGCGGACCTGGAGCGCCACCTCGCCGCCTCGGTCGGGAGCGCGGACTGCGCGCTGGTGGTGACCGACGGCGTATTCTCGATGCGCGGCGACATCGCACCGCTCGACGTCCTCCAGCGGATTGTCGAGCGCTACGATGAGAAGTTCCCGCGCGGGGCCGTGCTGCTGGTCGACGATTCCCATGGCGTCGGGACGCTCGGGGCCGCCGGGCGCGGCGCGGAGGAGCTGACCCGCGGGCGCGGCGACATTCTGATCGCCACGCTGGGCAAGGCTTTCGGCGTCAATGGCGGGTACATCGCCTCCGAGGCGAGCGTGGTCGCCTACCTGCGCGAGAAAAATCCCCTCTACATATTCACCAATCCGATCACCCCGCCCGAGGCGGCGGCGGCACTGCAGGCGCTGGCGGTGGTCGACAGCGCCGAAGGGCGGCGGCTCATCGCACACCTGCATTTCCTCACGCAGCGGTTCGAGCAGGGGCTGGTCGACCTGGGGTTTGAGACGATTTCGAGCCCCCACCCGGTCGTGCCGCTGATCGTGCGGGACACCGAGCGGACGCGGGAGCTGGTCCGCTACCTGTACGAGCACAACATCCTCGCGACCGGGCTCAACTACCCGGTGGTGCCGCGAGGGGAGGAGCTGATTCGCTTCCAAGTGGCGGCCGACCTTACGGTCGAGGACATCGACCTGGTGCTCGACGTCCTGCGGGCGTATCGGGGATGGCGCAGCGGTACCGCCGACACCCGTCGGGCGGGATGACGTCGGCGCCGGGCGGACGAAAGGCGCGGACGACTCGGCGACCGCCCCTGCGATGCGTTAGATCGACGGCAGGGGACGCATGGTGCCCGGCAGCCGGCGCGGCCCGGCAATCGTCGTGAACTCCCAGATTCCCGCCCAGGTGTCCCCGCTCCGATACTGCCTTGTCACGAAACCGGCATCGGCCAATCCAATCGCATTGGCCAGGTACAGCGAGCCGTCCGCGTACCAGGTTCCGGCGACCGAATCCTCGGGGACACCCGGTTCGAATGTTCCGTGCAGCGCCCCGGGCCCGAGCAGCGTAAGGTAGAGCGTGTCCATCCTCGACAGGCCGCCCGTCGGCGTGTCGTACCAACGGACCTCGAAAGTGATATCCGCCGGGAGGTCCGCGCCGGGACAAGGCAGCCACATCCAGGTTCCGGGGTGGAAGAGGGCCGGGATGAGGGAGCCGACCAGATCGTTGATGTCGAGCTTCCCGTCGGCGTTGAGATCTGCCTCCTCGAAACAGGGCGGTTCGAGCCCGCCGCGGAAGAGGAAGGCGATGAAGAAGGTGGCGTCCGCGACCTTGAACGCTCCGTCGCCGTTGATATCATCGCGCACTCCCTCGCAGCAGTCGCACAGGTAGGCGGCGCAGGCGGACCAGTCACCCATGTAGATCCCTCCGAGCTGGGCGCAGTTAGCCGGGTGGCGGACCGAACACGAATCGGGCGGCAGGCAGCAGGCGCCGCGCACCGTGTCGGGCTGGCAACATGTCGGCACGGGGAAACCGTCCGGGAAGCAGGCGAGACCGGATTCGAAATAGCACGCCGCCAACTCGAGATCGGCCCCATCGATCCGGCAGTCGCCGTTGAGATCCAAATGAGACCACGCAACCGCCACCGTGGTATCGCCGGCCAAAGCGCGCACGGCGGTCACGAAATCGTTGATCGAGAGCGGCTGACCGTCGCCGTCGACGTCAAAATCCGCAGAGCAGTCCTCCTGCCCGCTGGACTGAGCCGGTAACATCAACAGGAAGCAGCACGCCGACGCGATCACCGGGAGATATCGAGGCATCACACCTCCGATCTGATAGCATGTGGCAGAAAGTTGTCTACCTTTAAGCTACCATGCGGGGCGGAGTTGTCAAGCCCTTTCGCGCGCGCGAGGCGCCGCGCAACCGCCGGCCAGGCGCGGCCAAGCTCGACGCGCGGCGCTCATCTGGTGCGGCCAAGATCGAAAATCAGGCGGGTGTCGGCGGCTCCGGCTGCGTGTCGCTCGAGGAGCGGGTACCGGGCGGGGGCGCCGGCACGCGGTCAGTCGGAGGAGAGCCGAACTTGAGCACATGCGTCTGCAGGTAGGTCAACAAATCGCACTTTTCCACGGAGGTCCGCCCTGCGGGTTCTCTTGTTCTTCTCGGGTTCAATGCCAACTCCGGATTCTCGGTTGTCAAGCTCTGCTGAAGAAAATTGGCGGGCGTGCGTCACGTGGTGACTCGTATGAAAAAAAGATTGCATGTGGGATACGAACTCCCTAGATACGGCTCAGACAGAGCGTCTTGCGCATGGTCGGAGTTGTCTCAGTCGGCGAAGTCGGGCGACGGCGGGGCCAACGCAAATTGAAACAATGACATAATCAATTCGGGGAGCGGTTGTGAACGACCAGTTTGACGAGATCTGGAAGCGGATCGTTGAACACGCCGGTGAGCAGTTTCAAACGCGCGCGGGACGGACATTTCGATACGTCATCGAGGAGGGGGACCGGGTTCGGCCTACGCTGACCGATTTTTCCGTGAGCCGGGCGGAAATCCGCCAGTATTTCCTCGACATCGCAGAGGCCTCAACGGGGAAAATCGCGGCCGTGAGCGGCGGACCGTCGTTTGTCTGGGCGATTCTCACCGACGTCCGCATCATGCGTCACTGAACCGATTGCCGCGCAACGGGCGGTCCGGGTGGGGCGACCCACAAGATCCGGCGGGGAAGTGCGAGAAAAGCGCCGGTGGCGCCGTCGGCGACCGGCCGCAACAGTCAGAAATTTCCCTGGAAGGTCCATTTTTCCTTGACAAAACCGGGTTTTGATGGGTATATGTATATGGAAGACCGGCTATAGGGGCGAAAACGGGAAAGGATCCCGACCCCGCCGCCTGTTGCGGCACCGATAGCGGGTGACTTCCACACATGTTAAATTTCGCATCAACCCCCCGGCAAGCGCCGGGGGGTGTTTGTTTTCCTCCGGTTAAAGCTTGTGTTCGGTTGGCGACCCACCCGAACATGATTCTGCCCAGAGTCGATGTTGTGCCCGACCCACGAACTGTTGGGAGGAGATTTTCGTATGCCCGACCACAGCCGAACCGATCACCATCAGATCATCCTGGGGGCTCGCCGACCGCCGCCGTCCCGGTTATGCTGGGCGGCCGCGTTGGGAGCGTTCGCCGCGGCGATGGCGGTGTACGGGTCGACCGCCTATCCGACAATCGCCTGGTGGAGCAGCGCAGAGCTTGCCCTCGCCGCCCACGAGCTGGGCGTCATGGCGCCGCCGGGGGGGGTTATTCCGACCCTCGCCGGCTGGGTAGTGCTGCACGTTGTGCCGGGGGAGATGGGCGTGTTCGCCCTCAACCTGTTCGCGGGTTTGCTGGCCGCCGGCGTGGTCGCCGGCGCGATTCTGCTGGGCTGCCGCTTGGAGTGGATCTCGCACGCCACCGCGTCGGCGCGCGGGGGAGCTTTCGCGGCGTTGGCGGTGATGACGGCGGCCGGGGCGACGGGGCTGGCGCTCGCATTCGGCGAAACGCTCTGGACCTACGCCCTCCACTACTCCGAGTACGTTGTTACGCCGCTCTTTACCGTGTTGATAGTCGCCGCCCTGGTGCGCTGGTGGGAGGCGGCGCCGAAAACGGGCGGGTACGGCTGGCTGGCGGTCGCCACCCTGCTTTTGGGGCTGGATCTGTCGGTGCACCGGACCAACGCCCTGCTGCTCCCCGCGCTGCCCTTCTGGGTGCTCCTCCGACACCCGCGCGGACTGCTCTCGGCTGGGACCTGGCTCGCCGGGATCGGCGGTCTGGCAGCCGGGCTGGCATTTCATCTGGTGCTGATCCCGATGGCCCGGGCCCATCCGTTCCTGAATCTCGGCGATCCGCAGTCGCTTGACCGGTGGTGGAGCTACGTCTCGCTGGAGATGCGCGGCGGCGGGTTCCTGGTGAATCTGTACCCGCGCAACGCGGATTTCTGGAGTGTCCAGGTGAGCGACTGGGTGACCGCGTTCACGCGGACATTCGCCTCTGCCGACGGTCCGCTGGGCGTCGTCGGTTTTGTCCCGCTGGGTCTCGGCGTGTACGGTCTGGCGGTGATTCTGCGGCGGTCGTTCCGTCTGGGTCTCGGCCTGACGCTGTTGTTTGCCGCGGCGTCGCTGGGGGCGATCGTCTATTTCAACATTCCCGCCGGTTATTTCCGGTCGCTCCATCGCCACTATCTGCCCTCGCTGGTGATTTTCGGCGGGCTGGCGGTGGCGGGAGCGGCGGCGCTGGTGCGCGCGGCGCTTCGCCTGGAAGGGCTGCCCGGCCGACTGGTCGCGGCACTCACCGCAGCCTGTATCCTTCTGGCGGCCGGTAACGGCCTCTGGCGCAACTACGGGCAGCTCGATGCGTCCGCCGACCAGTTCGCCTGGGAGTACGCCTCCAACCTGCTGGCGCCGCTGCCACCCGATGCTATCCTGCTCACCCAGGGGGACAACGATACCTTTCCCCTCTGGTACCTGCAGCGGGTAGAGGGGGTGCGGCCGGATGTCACGGTGCTGAACGTCCCGCTTCTCAACACCCCCTGGTATGTCGAGCAGGTGAGGAGGTGGGACCCCCGGCTCCCGCTGGAGTTCTCCGCCGCGGAGTTGGCCGCTTACGCCCCGGTGGTGTGGCGCGACTCGACAGTGGCGGCGCCGGCCGGCGGTACAGCGGCCGACTACGAGCTTCCCGAGTCAGCGTCCGTGCCGGATACCGTGCGTCTGCTCGTCCGTCCCACGGCCGGGCCGCACCTGCTGCTGGCTCAGGACCAGGCGGTGCTGCGGATTATCCAGGGCAATACCGGGCGGCGGCCGCTCTATGCGGTATCCGGTCTGGGGCAGCAGGCGCTCCCGTGGCTGGGGCCGTACCTGCGTCTGGAGGGACTGGTCCAGCGGTTTGTCCCGGTCGAGCATCCCGCGCTCGATCCGACGCTCCTTGCCCGCAACCTCTTTGAGGCCTATTCCTACGAAGGTTTCGCGCACGTGCCGCCGACCGTGGAGCCGGCAGCGGGCGATTATCTGCAGCAGTTGGGCAGCGCGTATGTGATTTTGTTCGGGGCGTATGCGTCGGGGGGCGATGCGGCAGGCATGGAGCGCGTGTGCGCACAGGTGTTCACGCGCCTGAACCTCGACCGGCTCCTGCCGGGTGCGCCTTTCCTGCAGGCGCTCGAGGAACCCTGCCGAGGCCTTCGACCGCCGGCCGCGGACGGGCAGTGAACATTTTTCCGCCCAACAGGTTTTAGGATGGCGGCGGGTACAGAGCCCGTCCGAATCCAAGGAGACTTTCGTTGGAGACAGCGTCGCCGGTCAGGCAGCCCTGGTGCGATCTTGTCTGGGGACCGTCGGCCGCCGCCCAGGCGGCCGCGGCGAGAGACATCATCGCAATCGTCGATACCCTGAGTTTTTCCACGGCGACAGCGGCGGCGGCCGCAGCCGGAGGACTGATCTACCCCTGCCGATCCTACGATGATGCGGTTGCGATGGCGGCGCGGGTGAAGGCCAGCCCGGCCGTGCGGCGCAGCGACGTCCCCGCGCGCGGGCGGTTTTCGCTCTCGCCGCTGACCTACCGCGGCCTGCAGCCGGGCGAGCGGGTGGTGCTGCCCTCGGTCAACGGCGGCGTGTGCACCCGGGCCGCTGTTTCGGGGGGGCACATTGTCCTCGGCGCGCTGGTCAATGCCGCCGCTGTGGCCGCGGCCGTGGGTGAATTGCGGCGGGGGAAGCCGACCTGCGGGGTGACCATGGTTGCGTGCGGCGAACGAGAGGAGGGCGCGCCGGACCTGCCGATCCGGTTTGCGGTCGAAGACATGCTCGGCGCCGGGGCCATCATCGCCGGCCTCGACTGTCACAAGTCTCCCTCGGCGCGGGCCGCCGAGGCGGCGTTCATTCATCTCCGCGACCACCTCGAGTGGGCGCTCGGCGAATCCGTCAGCGGCCGCGAACTGATCGCGCAGGGATTCGGCGGCGACGTTCACTTCGCCGCCCAACTCAATGAGATCGAGGCCGCGCCCATCCTGCGCGGCGACCACTACGAGCTGTTCCGCCCGTCGGGTCCTGCCGGGATCGGGGACAGGGAGCGCGCACGGGAGGGGCGGTCGTGAGCCGGCGAGTGTTAGTTGTGCTCTCGGACGGGTTCGAGGATATCGAGGCGGTCGTTCCGCTGGATATCATGAAGCGGGTCGGGTTCGAGGTGACCGTGGCCGGGCTTTCATCGACTACTGTGCGCGGCGCGTATGGCGCGACGCTTACAGTCGAAGCGACGCTCAACGATGTGGCGGGGGACTCCTTCGATGCGATCGTGCTGCCGGGCGGCCGCGCCAACGCCGAGAATCTCGCCCGCAGCCCCCAGGTGGCGGCGATGGTGCGGCGGATGCACGCGGAAAGGAAGGTGGTGGCCGCCATCTGCGCCTCGGTCGGGCTGGTGCTGGCCGAGGCCGCCGGCATCCTTGTCGGCAAGCGGGCCACCGGATTCCCCGCTTTCGACGAAAAACTCTCGCAGGGGGGCGCGATCATCACCGGCGAACTGGTGACCGTGGACGGCAACATTGTGACGGGCATGGGTGCGGGGGCGGCGATCCCGTTCGGGCTGGCCATCTGCGCCGGCCTTGGCGCGGAGCGCGCGGCCGCCGAGCTTGCGCGCGGCTGGTGGATCGAGACGCTGCCCCGCCCGGTGCGCTGAGAGGCTGCTGCGAGTATGCTCCACGCCGTCGCACATCTGTTTCCGATCATCGTGATCCTCGCGGCCGCGGCCCCGGCGAGCGCCGCAGCCCTGTGGCTGGTGCGCCGTCGGCTTCCTCCGCTTGCTCGGCCCTGGGTGCGCCGCCTCGGGGCGGCCGCCGGAGCGGTCGGAATCGTGCTGGCGATCACGGCGTTCGCGCGGACGGCGGCGCGCCGCGAGCAGCGGGAGTGGCCGCATACCGAGGGCCGAATCGTGGCCGCCCGCGTGGTGGGCGAGCGGTCGTTCGTCCCGGAAATCGCCTACGAATATACGGTCGGCGCGACCCGCTACGCGGGGACGTGCGACCGGAATGTGCCGCTGTTTGGCAACAAGCGCCGGGATTACGATGTGGCGCGCAAGGAAGCGGCGCGCTATGGCGAGGGGGAGGCGGTGACTGTGTACTACGATCCGGAGGATCCGTCGCGTTCGACCATTCTTCCGGAGCCGCGCTGGAACGATTACGCCCAGACCGGGCTGGGTGTGTTTCTGTGGGCGGGGGGTGTGGTCATGGTGTGGTGGCCGCGCCGGCGGTGAGGGGGAGTGCGTTGGGCGACAAGAGAGTAGCGGGTGCGGCGGGGGGGAGGTTTTGGGCCGGAAAAGGTCTTGACAGGAGGGGGGTGAATGATTAATATCGCCCCGCCGATAGAGAGCAGGGGCCGAGGATTGCGGGGTGGCCGCAATTTTG